>CAYPQK010000078.1:0-14819 GCA_964412895.1 uncultured Spirochaetales bacterium | reverse complement strand
CGTCGGATCCATCTCGCCGCAGTTCAGGTACCAAGTGCCTTCGCCCGAATCGGGGATATTGTCGAGCGTGATGCGGGTCTCAACGGTGAGCGGCGTCGGGGTCTCGATAAGCTCCCAGCGGTACTTGATGCAGTACTGGTCCTCCCAGTTCTCCACACAGCAAGCGTTACGGAAGTCGTTGGCGGTGATGGTGTTGTCGCCGGTCACGGTGTCGGAGAGTATCTTGTCGCAGACCGCCGGGTCGGCGCCCTCTTTCCGCGGGCAGGTCATGGAGACATCCATGTTGACCGGGTCCTTGATGACGCGGTGGTCCTTGTAGCCGCCGATCGGGTTGTTGTAGCGCAGGCCGATGTACGGTTTGGGCGGCAGGTTCGGATAACGGTATATCTGCACCTTGTAGGAGGTCCCTTCGGTGCAGGTGAGTGGGCTCGCCTCCTTGGAAGAGTCGTTGGTGCAGAACTCAAGCGCGTAGTTGCCTTCGTCCTTGATGTCGCGGGTCAGCATGTCTTTGTATATGACCGCGTCGAGTTCCTTGTAGTTCACCTTGATCTTCACGAAGGCGTTGTATTTGGTCTTGTCGAAGCCCTTGCTGCAGGTGGTCGTGAGCGGCGCAAGCGGATCGTTAAGCGGGCAGAGCGGCGCGATGGCGAATTTGCCCGATTTGTCGTTCTTGTTGTCGAAGGTGAATCCGTCGATGCCGGTGAAGCCTTCGCCGTCGCCGACGATGACCTTGCCGGTGGCCGCCACGACATTCGAACGCTCCATCGAGAAGAGACGCGAGATGTCGCCGTCGACGCCGGTCTTGCCGATGATGCGGTTGTCGGGAGTGAGCAGGTTGATCGAGAAGATCTGCAACTCGCCCGTCTCGCCCTTGTTGCTGATGACGAACTCGCCCGACTTCAGGTTGCGGGTTACGCCGCCGTCGTCGTAGGTGCCGGTGGCATCCGCGGCGCGCAGGATGTAGTCAACGGTCCACTTCGGGGGAGTGGAGGTGATCTCCGGCTTTCCCTCGACATCATAACTGTTACAGGCGATCGCGAAAAGCGCGATGCCGACCAACCACACGAAATACTTGAACATTAGCGCCTCCTAAGTGAGGGATCGGGTTAAACTCGATTCCGACTATAACACGCGGAAAGTAAAAGTCAATATGGTTCCCCGTTTTTTTCTTGCGCTCCGGAGGGGCGGGAATATACTGCCGCGAAGAACTGTATACGGCGGCCGATGCACTCCGGTAGTTTCTGGGTCACTTGTCTATTTCCCGAGCCGGTCGGGCTACTCTCCGGGTCGAAGGTGCATCTTTCGCAGTGTCTCTCCTGTCCGGTGGAGGGATGCCCGCGAAAAAATGAAGTGTTTCAGGCCTATCTGCCCGAACAGGTCGACCTCGGCCGATCGAGCCTCAACCGCAAGCTTATGGACCTCAACGAAAAGCTCGACGCCGCGAAAAAGAAGACCGATCTCTACTGCCCGCGCAAGGCGGCGCTGACGACCAAATGCATCGGACTGGCCAGTTTCTGCCGGCTCAATCTGATCTGCGGCCGTTTCAAAGAACGAACAGGAAGACTTTTTATACGATCGCTCAGGTGGAGGAAAGCCATGATGTATGTCGTGAAGTTCAGGAACGGCGAGGTGCGGCAGATCGAGAAGGCCGAATTGGCAACGGTGAACATCGATCTGGTCGAGGTCGTTTATCCGGGGACGCTCGAGGTCGAGGTGGTGACCGAGCTGGTGCCGCAGGGCGAGGAGCAGGAACGGTTGTCCGATACCGTCGCCTCGTTCCGCGAGAAGTACAACGGCAAAGTGGTCTGCGACAAAGGGATGGTCAGTTTCGAGGAATGGTTCACCAAGGCCGCGACCGGCGACAAGGCCATCATCCCCGAACGGGCGCTCGTCCCGGTGAAAACCTACCGCGTGGTCAAGCTCAAAGGCGGCGACAAGGTGAAACTGCCCGTGCAGTCGCCGGTCCCCGCCGAGATCGCGCCGCAGCCCAAACCGGTCGTCGCTCCCAAACCGGCGCTGACCCCGCCTAAACCGGCGCCCGAGAAGAAAGAGGTCGAAAAACCGGTCCCGGTGCCGCCTAAACCGACCCCCAAACCGGTCGGCAGACCGCCCAAGGTCGAGAAAGAGGAGAAGCCGGTAAAGGTCGAGAAGGTCGAGAAACCGGTGAAAAAACCGGTGGCGCCGCCGCCAAAAAAGAAACTGGAGGATGCGCAGGCGAAACTTTTTTCGCCGCCTACTCCCGTCAAGGAACGCGAAGAGGCCAAGCGCGGCAGAAAACCGGCCGGCAAGAAAAAATAGCGCGACAGTTGACGCCGTGATATAAGTATGGTAAGCAAATCCCGTGTGACCCACTTCTTTGAAGAATAGGAGGACCCCATGACGCACAAGATCGATGCCGGCGCCTGCATCAGCTGCGGCGCGTGCGCGGCCGAATGTCCGGTCGATGCTATCAGCCAGGGCGACAGCGCCTATGTGATAGACGCGGGCAAATGTATCGACTGCGGCGCCTGCAAAGGCGTCTGTCCCGTCGAGTGCATCTCTCAGCCGTAACCGCGCCGACGGTCATCGCGACTAGACGCCCCCCGGTCCGCCGGGGGGCTTTTTTTTCATAGAAAGGTGTCGGGAATAGCTAGAAGACGATCGTACAGCCGCAGGCGTTGGCGGGGGGGCGGGTGCCGTCGAGCGGGTGGAGCTTATCGGCGTCGGTAACGGCCGGGGTATCGGTAACGACGGGGTCCTCATCGGTGATCGGCAGTTCGTCGGGGGTGATGGGATCTTCATCGGCCGTTGGATCGTCGGACACCGTGTCATCATCCACCGTATCCATGTCGTCCACGATGTCCACATCGTCTACGATGTCCACATCGTCCACGATGTCCATGTCGTCCACCGCGTCCACATCGTCCACATCGTCCACGATGTCCATGTCGTCCACGATGTCCATATCGACCGTGTCTATGTCCACGGTGTCGACATCCACGATATCCACATCGACCACATCCAGATCGGGCTGTCCCACCTGACCGGTCCCGTCGTAGGTGGCGCTCGCGGCGTTGATGGAATTCGACGAGATCGTGATAGCGGTCGAATGATCGCCGGCGCTCTGCGGAGTGAACGACACCCCGCCGGTGCAGTAGCTGTTCTCGGCGATGTTGGCGCCGTAGGTGAGACAGGGGCGCGATCCGTATGAACCGTCAAAGGTGAAGTTGGTCTGGTCGCTGATGGAAAAGCCGGTCACCATGAGCGGCGTGTCGCCGTGGTTCTCGAGCCGGACCTCCAGCACCGAACTCTGTTGGGCGACCGTGACCGTGCCGAAGTCATGCGTGGCGGGGACGATGGCGATCTCGGCGCCGACCGGGTCGGCGGTGAGGTTGCGGTATATCTTGGTGACGAAGACATCGTTCGATCCGATGCCGTCGTTCCCGTCGGTGGTCGGGAAATTCGGGGAGTTGGTGAAACCGGAGACGACCACCTTCTTGGCGTTGTCCATCCCGACGGCGAAGGCCCGCTCATCGCTCACATCGCCCAGAAAGGTGAAGCCGATGAGCGTCGCGAGCGTCGTGTCGAGCCGGATGACGAAGGCTTCATAGCCGCCGGCGCGGGTCGGGTCGAACGAGTTCACATTGCCGGAGAGGTAAAAGTCGGCGGCGTTGGTGAAGCCGGCGGCGAAGATGCTGCCATCCTCGGGGTTCACGGCGACCGCCATGACATTGTCGCGCGCCGCGCTGGGGCCGCCGATGTAGGTGCAGGCGAGAAGATCGGTGAGCGCCGCGTCGAATTTAGCGATATAGCCCTGCGAATACCAAGTGGTGCCCGAATAGGTCGTCACGGTGTTCATGTAGGAGTTGTTCGAGACGGGGAAGCCCTGCGCCGAGGTGTTGTAGGTGGCGCCGCCCAGCACGATGTCGCCGTTGCCGTCGGCGGCGAGCGCGAAGCCGTATTCGCCGTACTGACCGCCGAAGAAGGTGGAGGCGGCGACCGCAAGGGTGCCGGCGTCGAGCCGCGTGACGAAGATGTCGCCGATGCCGTTCTCGGTGCCGTTATTGCCGATGGTCGATTTATAACAGCCGCCCGAAACGGGGTAGTTCGACGATGCGGTGATGCCGGTGAGATAGAGCGATCCGTTGGCGAAGAGCGCCGCATACGGCCGTTCGAGTCCGCTGCCCCCCAGATAGCGTCCCGCCAGAAGCGTCGTGAGAGTGTTGTTGAACTTGCCGATGAAGATGTCGTAGTTGCCGCCGGCGTAGGTCGAGGAATCGGTCTTCGGGTGGTCGGTCGATGCGGTGCTGCCGGTCACGAAAACATTGCCCGATCCGTCCACCGCGATGGCGCGACCGGTATCGCTGCCGCCGCCGCCCAGAAAGGTCCCCGCCTGCAGGGTGAGGGTATCGGAGAGTTTCACCATGAAGGTGTCGCTCGAGGTGCCGCAACCGGAAGAGCCGGTGCCGCAGGTCGGGTCGTAGGTACCGGCGGTCGAGGGGAAGTCGGTCGAGAAGGTGACGCCGGTCAGGAAGTAACTGTTGTTGTAATAAGCGATCGCCGCGCCGTAAGTGCGGGACAGGTTGGTGTAGGAATCGTCGGGATTCGAAAGACGGCAGTCGCTACCGGTGCCGCCGACATAGACGGCGTTCAGGACCGTGGTCAGCGTCGTATCGAGATGCATGACGAAGCAGTCGGAGCGGCCCGAAGAGCCGATGAATGCGTTGTCGGCGTCGCCCATGTCGTCGGAATAAGTCATACCGGCGACCGCGACGCTGCCGTCGGGAAGTATCGCCATCGAGACCGCCTCGTCGTCGCCGGTGCCGCCGCGCAGGGTCGAAGCGACCAGCGGGTCGATGACCAGCGGGCGGGTCGTATCGTAGCGCCCCACCGTGAAACCGTAGGTGTCGCCGGTGAGGGTATAGTCCGCCGCGACCGCGACGGTACGGCCGTCGACGGTCTGGTAGGCGCGGGGCCGGGTGAAGCCGACGCTCTTGTCGCCGACCGACGCGGTCAGTGCTCCGTCGGGCGTCGCCGCGATCCGTTCGGCGCCGGTCAACCGCACCGCGATGCGGGCCGGGTCGCCGCCGGGAGCGACATGGAACTTCTTCTCAATATTGCCGGTGTGCGCGGTGATCGTCACGGTGATGCCGTTCCACGGCGTGCCGAGCGTCAGTTCAGTCCACGCCGACGCCCCTTCGACCCAGCGCGCCGGGTCGTTACCGCGGTAGTAGTTGACGGTCGCGGTAGCCGGGATACCGCCGCGCGGGGTAAGCGCGCCTTCCCCAAACCGTTCCGAGAGGGCGATGCCGCCCAGCCGGTAGTCGACCCGGCCGTCGGCGGTGACCGCCGCGGCGCCGCCCGGTACCGGCGCGTGGAAGCGGACCTCCGGCGCGAACTGGCCGCGGTTCTCGACGAACGGCACGACGAAGGCATTGCTCCGCGCGACACTGCCGGTCGCCGCATGAGTTTCGGCGGCGGGGGTGTCGTTACGGGTGAAAAGAACGGCGAGCGCGGCAAGCGTCGCGACGGCGAAAAGCAGTGTACGCATCGGTGCACCTCATCATTCGTAGAACGGTCGATTATATATAAAAGGAATAGGGTTTGCAATCATTATAATTGCCTCGCGAGGCACTATCGGTATAATCGCGCCGTAACGGAGGAGACATGATCCGCTTCACGGTAGAAAAAACCTGCGGGAACGCCCGGGCGGGGCTCATCGAGACGCCGCATGGCACGGTCCATACCCCCATCTTCATGCCGGTCGGTACCAAAGGTTCGGTCAAAGGGGTGCTTCCCGATCAACTGCGGGCGCTCGGCGCCGAGATCATCCTCGGCAACACCTACCACCTGATGCTGCGGCCGGGTCACGGGCTGATCCATGAGACCTTCGGCTCTCTGCACCGGATGATGGGCTGGGATGGCCCGATACTCACCGATTCGGGCGGCTTTCAGGTATTCAGCCTCGGGCCGCTCCGCAAGATGACCGAAGAGGGGGTCGAGTTCCGGTCGCACCTCGACGGGTCGAAGGAGTTCCTCTCACCCGAACGGTCCATAGAGATACAGGAGGCGCTCGGCGCCGACATCATGATGGCCTTCGACGAATGTCCGGCGCTTCCCTGCACCGACGATGAGATGCGGGCCAGCATGGAGCGGACCACCCGCTGGGAGGCGCGCTGTCTGGCGGCGCGGAAAAGCGATGCGGCGCTCTTCGGTATCGTGCAGGGCGGCGTGTCGGAGACGCTCCGCCGGGAACATCTCGCCGATATCGCGGTGCTCCCGTTCGACGGCTACGCGCTCGGCGGCCTGTCGGTGGGGGAGGAGAAGGAGGATATGTACCGCATCATACAGCATATCGCGCCGCTGATGCCCGCCGATAAACCGCGCTACCTGATGGGGGTCGGGACGCCGCGCGATCTGGTGACGGCGATACTGTCGGGCGTCGATATGTTCGACTGCGTGATGCCGACCCGCAACGCCCGCAACGGCCAGCTTTTCACCCGCGACGGGTCGTTCAACATCAAGCGTAAGGAATTTGAACGCGACACGCGGCCGGTCGATGAGCGCTGTTCCTGCGTCGCCTGTCGCGGCGGATTCACCCGCGCCTACCTCAACCACCTCTACCGCAGCGGCGAGATACTCGCGGCGGTCCTCAATACCATTCACAATCTCCAGTTCTACCTCGATCTGGTGAAGGAGACGCGCCGCCTCATCCTCGACGGCCGCGCCGACGACGCATGGTCGCTCGTCGCCCCCTACGACCGGTAGGGCGAAAGTTGCAATAGGTTTTTGGTTCCGCTATAGTTCCCGTGTCCGGAAGGAGGGGTTCCATGTCGATCCAGAAAGAGGCGCGGCAGTACGCAAAGATATCGTTCCGCCGATTCATGATGATCTGCGCGGTCGCCTTTCTGCTGTTCGGTATCCTCAATTACGATCCGCAGAACTACTTCTACACGCCGCTCTGGCCCTCCTTGGTGATATCGGGACTCTTTGTCGCCCTCTATGCGCTCAGTTACTACCGGCCGATGTTCGAAACGATATTCCAACCGCTCCTGCATGGTTTCTTTGTTTTGGTCTTCTGCTGGATACTCTTTTTTACCTACGCCAACGATTTCCGCGCTATTTTCGTCATACAGTTGCTGGTGGGGACGCTGACGATAAACCTCGGTCTGTTCGTCCCGCGCCACATGGTCGTCTTCGCACTTTTCACCACCCTTTCGAGTGCGGCGGCCATTTTCCTCTCCGACGCATCGGAGGTGCCGCGCGGCATGTTCATCACGATGATGATCTTCGGGCAGGCGATCGTCTACATCAGTACTTCTCACAAATACCGGGCGCACCGCGAGTTGGTCGAAGCGAAGGAAGAAGCCGAGGAGGCGAGCCGCGCGAAGGATCTCTTCATCGCCAAGACCAGCCACGAACTGCGGACCCCGCTCAACGGCATACTCGGTTTCACGCAGTTGCTTCTCGCCGATGAAAAGGACCCGGAGCGGCGGCGGATGCACCAGATCGTCGCCAAGTCGACCGAGATACTGTTCAAACTCATCAACGACCTGCTCGATTTCTCGAAACTCTCGGCGGGCGATATCCGGATAGAGCGGCAGTCCTTCGCGGTGCGCGACATGGTCGAGACGGTCGCCGCCGGCGCCGAGCACGCGGCGAAAGATCGGGGACTCGAGTTCTCGGTCGTGATCGCCGCGACGGTGCCCCCTCTTTTGGTCGGCGACCGGTTGCGGCTCAGTCAGATACTCATGAATCTGCTGGGCAACGCGGTGAAGTTCACCGACCGCGGCCGAGTCGCTCTCACGGTCGACTGGCTTCCCGCCGCCGTCCGCCCGACGCTTCAGATCGTCGTTTCCGATACCGGTCCCGGGATACCGGCTGGGCAGATACCGCGGATATTTGAGCGCTTCGTTCAGGTGACCGACGATCCGGAGAAACACCGGCAGGGGCTCGGACTCGGGCTATCGATAGTGAAGAGCATCGTCGATCTGATGGGCGGCGCGATCACGGTCGACAGCGTCGTGGGCGCCGGATCGACCTTCACCGTCAGGATACCGGTCGATCTCCCGCAAGACGCCGCCGTGGTGCCGTTCGACAAGGCTCCCTGCATCCTGCTGGCCGAGGACGACGAGGTGAATCGCTACTATTTCCGCAAGGTGCTCGACCGGATGGGAGTCCGCTGTGAAGAGGCGCGCACCGGCCGGGAACTGGTCGAACGGTTCGAACAGGTCGATTGCCAGCTCATCCTCACCGATCTTCAGATGCCCGAATTCGACGGCTACGAGGCGATCCGCCGGATATGCCTGACCCCGAAGTTCCGCGCCAAACCGGTGCCCCTCATCGCCATCTCCGCCTTCAGCGTGGAGCATGAGAAGGAAAAACTGGCCGCGGCCTGCGTCAGCGAGTTCATTATGAAACCGGTTCGCGCCGAAGAACTGATGACGGTCATCCGCCGTCACCTGCCGCTGTAAAAATATCCACTACTGGACCGTGATGCGTTTCCGCGCGATGATCCGCTGATTGCCGTCGGTGTCGGTCGCCCGCACTTCTATGATATGCTGACACGGCGTCACGCCGTCCAGAGAGGCCTTCCCCGAATAACCGACATTCCCCGCACACATCCCGTACCCCGGATAGACGACGCACACATCGGGCCGTGCCGTATCGAGGTTGAGCGCCGTGTGATCGGCCCCGTCGATGAGGAGCGTGAGAGCGGTCACCCCTTTGTTGTCGAGCACCCAGCCGTTGACCGCGAGCGTTCCGCTGTAGGTGCCGTCGGCGGCGGGGGCATCGATGACGCCGACGGGGGGGAGCGCCGCGTCGAGTCCCTCGGCGGTCGTCTTGATGGTGTCGAAACTGCCGAGCATCAGGTAGGCGCGCGCCGTGACCGAGCCGTTTGCCGGGATGCCGAATGAGAACTGCGACCGGATGTTGTTGAAGACCGTCTCTTTCTGCCACGCTTGATAGCTGGTCAGCCGGTTCTCGTAGTAGATGCCCACGCCGTAGGTCCGCTCGTCGTTCTGGAGCGTCGCCCAGCCGCCCGGCGTATCGAAGTTCTTGTAGAAAAAGCCGTCGTTTGCCGGGATGTCGACCGCTATCTGCGTCCCGGTCGAATCGAGGATGTCGTGCAGGTTGGCGAGTCCGTAGGCGCCGTAAGTCGCGTAGAGCGTCGGGAATTCCTGCAAGGTCGCCTGTACGGCGGTCGCGGTGAGGTTCTCGACCGTCATCCGCATCTCGACGATATGTTCGCCGACGAATCGGAGCCGCTGGTAGTAGCGGACATCGGACTGGCGGTACTTGAGCACATTGTCGGTACAGCCGTCGCCGCCGCAGCCGACCTGATCCCAGTCGGGGTTCCAGAAGAGCGGCCGCACCACCGCCGAGAGTTCACCCGCTACCGCGTTGACCGATTCGACCGGAGAGCCGTTGTTACAGCGGTTGCCCCCCTGCACCGGGTCCCAGCCGAGGTAGCGGATGGAGTTCGCGCAGATGAGTTCGGGGTTGGTCTGGCACGACGCGTTGTAGGCGCACCCCTGCATCGAGCGGGCCGGATCGTAGAAGGCGACCTGCACCTCGCGGCCGGTGTCGTTGGCGTCGATGACATTGGAGGCGGCGTTGGCGGCCATGCCGAAGAAAACGATGCTGGCGCCCCAGTTCTCGCGGATGCCGACCTTCAGGTAGTCGCTCGCGTTGCTGTAGAGGTAGTGGTCGGTGAAGCCGTTGTTCGTCACCGTTTCGACCTTGCCGTTATAAAAGGTGGGGAGCGGGTCGGCACTGGCCGGATCGGGCTCCGGGATGCTCGTGCACTGCGAAACATCGTCGTCGGGAAGTACCGCATCGTCGGACCCTTCGACAGGCTCAGGGTCGCTTTCAGCGAGCAGTTCGTCCCCATCAGCCATTTCGTCTTCCTCGGCTATTTCGTCCCTTTCGTCCTTTATGTCGCTTTCGTCCTTTTCCCCATCCGTGGTATCGGGAAGCACCTGATCCTTGTCGGTCGGCACCGATTCGTCGGGCTGCATATCGTCGGTCGCCGGATCGGTCGACGATGAACAGGCGATGAACACCATCACCGCTATTGCGATGAGCAAAAAAAGACGCATGGCGCTCCTCCATCAAGTGACGGCGGATCATATCAGGTGACCGGAATAATGCCAGTTTTCAACCCTTTTCTTGACAAAGAGGCATCCGGCTGGTACCTGATTTCATCGCATTTTCCGGGGTATCGGATGCTTTTCAATTCTCCCGAGTTCGTATTCCTCTTTTTGCCGATCGCCGTCATCGTCTATTTCCTTCTTAATAGGATGCGGCTCCTCTACGCCGGGATGGTGTGGCTCACCCTCGCCTCCTTCTTCTTCTACGCCTTCTGGAGCCCGCAGTACCTCATCCTCATCCTCGGCTCGATCTTCGTCAACTACACCATCGGGACGGCGCTGGCCCGCGACCGCAAGGAGATCCTGCGCATCCCGGTCTCGAAAAAAGTGCTGTTCTTCAGCGGTATCGTCCTCAACCTCGGCTTTCTCGGCTACTACAAATACACCGACTTCCTCCTCACCAACGCCAACCTCCTTTTCGGCGCGTCGTTCGAACTCCAGCACATCGTTCTGCCGCTCGCGATATCGTTCTTCACCTTCCAGCAGCTCGCCTACCTCGTCGATTCCTACCGCGGCGAGACGCGCGAATACGATTTCGTCAACTACTGCCTCTTCGTCACCTTCTTCCCGCAGCTCATCGCCGGGCCGATCGTCCACCACGCCGAGATGATGCCGCAGTTCCGCACGCTACGCGCCAAGATATTCGACCGCGAGAACCTCGCGCGGGGCCTGTTCATCTTCTCGCTGGGACTTTTCAAGAAGGCGGTCATCGCCGACGCCTTCGCCGTCTGGGCGAACAACGGCTACGACAACGCCGTGGCGCTGACGCTCCTCAACGCGTGGGTCGTCTCGCTCTCCTACACCCTCCAACTCTACTTCGACTTCTCGGGCTATACCGACATGGCGATGGGGGCGGCGCTCATGTGCAACATCCGCCTGCCGCTCAATTTCAACTCCCCCTACAAGGCGCTGAGCATTCAGGATTTCTGGCGCCGCTGGCACATGACCCTCTCGCGCTGGCTCCGCGATTACCTCTACATACCGCTGGGCGGCAACCGCAAAGGGGCGGGGCGGACCTACCTGAATCTGTTCCTCACCTTCCTCTTGGGAGGGCTGTGGCACGGTGCCGGGTGGACCTTCGTCATCTGGGGGGCGCTCCACGGGGCGGCGACCGCCCTGCACAAATTCTGGCAGGATGCGGGATTCAAGATGCCGCGTTTCCTTGGCTGGCTCTGCACGATCCTCTTCGTCCACATCGCGTGGGTCTTCTTCCGCGCTCCCGATCTGCCCAAGGCGAGCTACATGCTGAAAGGGCTTGTGGGACTCAACGGCATTACCGGCGATGCGCAGGAGATATACACCGCCCTTCCCGAGACGGCGGTGATGCTGACGGTCTTCTTCTTCATCGCGGTGCGGAGTCCCAACTCGATGGAGTGGGCGGCGCGGTTCCGGACGACGACCCGCTGGGCGCTTGCCGGCGGACTCATCGCGGGGGTGGCGATCCTCGGGATGGGACGGGTGACCGAATTCCTTTATTTTAATTTCTGACATGAAGTACTTTATCGTATATGTCACTCTTATCGTCGCCATTGTCGGGGGCGCGTACCTCTTCACCGCTGCGGTGGATCCCTACGACAAGTACGCCTGGAATCCCTTCGAACTTGAGAAGGCGGTGACCGAATCGCGCGAACTCAAGTACCGCCATATCGACGACGCGCGCGACCGCTATGAGTTCTTCTTCATCGGTTCCAGCCGGGTCCAGCGGCTCGATCCGGCGCTGGCCGAGGAGCTGACCGGCCTGCGCGGCTACAACTACGGCGTCGAGAACGCCATGCCGGAGGATATGCTCGCCATCGCGCGCCATCTGCTGGCGGCCCAAAAGCCGAAGGAGGTGTTCCTCCTCATCGATTTCTACATGATGAGCAACTATATCGGTATCGATCCGCGGCTTCTCCGGTCACACCTGCGGACCTACCTCGATCCCACGGCGCTCACCGACAAGCGGAAGACCTTCCTCGGTATCGAACGGATGTATTTCAGTCTGGAGGCGTTCCGCGATGCCGGAACGGTGCTGTGGAACAACCACTACGGTATTACCACGCAGGTCTTTGAAGAGAACGGCAGCCATGTGGCCGAGACGCCGCCGGAATTTCCGCGGTTGGCCAAGCAGTATTTCACCAGCCAGTATGTCGACTACCGCATCGACCGGACCCGCATCGGGAACCTCATCGAACTGCGGCGCATCCTTGAAGCGGCCGGGGTGAAACTCACCGTCGCCATCTCGCCGATGAACGCGGAACATCTGGCGGCGGTGCTCAAGGACCCCGAACTGCGCACGATGTTCATCATCTTCAAGCGCGAGGTGGTCAACATATTCCGCGAAGTGCGCGACTTCAACAACCACGCGGTCGACCGCTACGACGGCAACCCGTGGTGGTTCGATTCGGTCCACCCGAGCGAACCGCTCACCGCCATCATGCTCAAAGCGGCATTGGGCCGTGAAACGCCCGCCGATCCGCGTTTCGGGATGATCGCCACTCCCGATAATATCGAGGATTACCTGCGGGCCGAATTCGGGGAGCGGCCATGAACGCGGCGCTGCAAAAACTGCGCGGCAACCTGCGGAAGATCGCCGCCTACCGGTTCCTTTCCGATTTCTATCTCCTTCTGCCGGTCCTCATCCCGTATTATCATTCGTGCGGACTGACTGCCACCGATATCTTCATCGTGCAGGCAAGCTATTCGCTGACCATCATGCTCTTCGAGATACCGTCGGGCTATCTTTCCGATGTCCTCGGCCGCCGCATGACCCTGCTCATCGGCGCGATACTCATGCCGCTCGCCCTCACCCTCTACGCCCTGTCGACGACGCTTCCGTACTTCATCGTTGCCGAGATTATCCTCGCCATCGCCGGGAGTATGCGCAGCGGCACCGATTCGGCGATGCTCTTCGACACCCTCACCGCGACCGGCGAAGAGGCGCGCTATACCGAGATCGAGGGGCGTGCCGAGGCGTTCCTGCGCTACGGCACCGCCGTTTCGTCGCTCATCGGCGGGGCGCTCGCCCTCTACTTCCTGCGACTGCCGTTCTACGCGAATATCCTTTCGGGGCTGCTCATGGTGGCGGTCGCTTTTCCGCTGGTCGAGCCGCCGCGCGCCGAGAAGGCGCTCGGGAAATGGCCGCTCACCGAGATGGGAACGGTCGTCCGCTTGGTCCTGACCGACCGCGCGTTCGTCGGTCCGGCGCTCCTGTTCGCCCTTGTCGGGTCGGTCGGCGTCGCGGCGGTGTGGAGCTATCTCCTCCGGTTTGAGGCGGCCGGGTTGTCACCGCTGTGGAGCGGGCTCCTCTTTGCCTGTTTCCAGCTCTCCTCCGCCTTCGGAGCGCGCGCCAGCCATATCATGGCCCGCGGCGCGAAAGGGCGGATGCCCGCCTATATCCTCATCATACCGATGGTGCTGTTCCTCTTTGCGGTCGACGATGCGGCGCTCATTGCCCCGGTCGCCTGCCTGCACGCCCTTATCTGGGGCCTCTCGACCCCGTACCTGCTTGCTAAAATGAACGCCTGCTGCGGGGCCGCCTACCGTGCGACCTCGTTATCTACCGCGACGATGCTGACGCGCCTGTTCAGCATCATCCTGATGCCGATCATCGGCATCATCGTGGACGCGACGAGCCTTGCCTACGGGTTCCTCTTCCTCGCGGCGGTACTGCTCGGGGGAACGATCGTCGCTCTAAGATTATTGGTGATAGGGGAGAAGGAAGCGTCGGTCTAGTGATCGTCACCGCCCGGAACGGCTGCGGCGAACTGCGCGGTATCGACCTCGAAGAGCTTCTGCGCTATTCCATCGGAGCCGGTGACATCCACAAAACGGCCCGCCGGTTTCTCCTTGAGCGCCGCGTAGCCGTCGGCGGTAATGAGAAGCCGCGCCGGATCGGCCGCCACGATATGATGTGGCGGCAACTGATAGGCGACCACATCGTCGGTGTAGCCCTTGAGATGGACGCGGCGTCTCCACGCAGGCGGTTTCGCCGTCAGCGCCTCGTAACAGTCGCCCGAGACCAGCACCCCGCCGATCTCCGATCCGCTCTCGAGCCGCGCCGCGAGATTGACATCGCGCCCGATGGCGGTGTATTCGATGTGACCGGTGCCGCCGAGGTTGCCGACGAAGACCTTGCCGCGCGCCACTCCGACGCGGATGCGGAGCGGGCGGCCGGTGAAGCGGAGCCACTCCTCCTGCATCGAGAGTAGTTGCCGCTGCATCTCGGTTCCGGCGGCGACCGCCTCTTCGGCATGGCGTTCGGAGCGTTTCGGTGCGCCGAAAAGTATCATCAGGCCGTCGCCGTTTATCTTGTCGATGTAGCCGTTGTGCTTCTGCGCGATGACGAGCATCGAGTCGAGATAGTAGCGCAGCGACCGCATGATGGTGTCGGCGTCGAGCGCGTTGGACATGCTCGTGTATCCGGCGATGTCGGAGAAGAGTATCGTGATGTCGCGCCGTTCGGCCGAATCGGATTTCAGCGCGTCGCCGCCCGTTTCGCGCAACCAGCTCAGTATCTCGGGCGAGACATAGTTGTCGAAGGCCTGCGAGAGCATCTGATTGAAGAGGAAGTTGTGCCACGCCACATACCCGGCGGCGGCGAGCATCGCGAACATCGCCGGCAGGAAGAGCGACGAGACCGGTACCCAGATGAAGTTCCACTTGAAGAGGAGAAACGCGGCGCCGAAGGAGAGAACGGCCCACAGC
>CAYPQK010000077.1:0-15014 GCA_964412895.1 uncultured Spirochaetales bacterium | reverse complement strand
GTAAAAAAATCACCAGCAGGAGAAACACTTGTCGGTCATGGGGCAAATATTTCTGATCAACCCGGCGCGAAAGCGTTGTGATAAGGGGGACACCCAACAATGCCGCTTCCGGGATGAATCTGATATGATAATACACACTGCACAGCATCGCCAAGACAAGGAGGCGGTAGAATATACCCTCCCTTATCGTGACACACAATGCGAACAAGACAACGGGAACGAAAAGAACAAAAGGCAGATAGGCCATATTCCACATTTGAGAGCCCAAAGCGAGAAATGGCTTCCATTCTCCGAGAAACCTGTCGCCTTGTTCTTGAAGCAGCAGATAACTATCAAAGTTCTGCGGGTACGGGGTCGCCCAATAGATCAGAAAGGTCCCGCCCACAAGGAGAAACAACGGTCTCACTTCCGGGCCAGATATTGTCAGCGTCCCTTTTTTTAACAAAACCCACAGGTCGTCCGCCAGAACAGCCGCCACCATCATTATTCCCAGAGGCCACGAAGGATGTATGTTGCGCCATAATACAAAAAGGACCAAAAGAAAGAGAAGGTGTCCTTTGCTGAACGAATGTCGGGGGAAAAGAAGGTAAAGCACCAGAACCGTGAAAAGATACGAGAACAGATGGGGGCGGTCATCGATGCGATACTGAAGGATAAGTAATGAAAGACTGGTCCACAGAAAAGAAAGGACTACGGTGCCCGATATTTTGCGAAGAGTGACAAAAAGCACGGCGATCGTTACAAGAACGACCCCGAACCGCAAGAGAAAAATGCCTTGATAACCGGCGAACTGCCAGACCAGCGCCAGAGAAAGATTGTGAAGCCATTCCCAATTTATCCAAACATGTCCATAATGAGTAAAACTGAACACATCTGTTGTCGGGATAATTCTTTGCTCCAGAATATAACGACCTTGCGCCAGATGCATCCAAGAGTCGCCATCGGGCATTTTAAAGTAGGTGGCAAAAAAGACTTCGACACTCAATAGAATATATGGCAAAACTTTGAGTAACGGAAAAACGGGAGTCCTGCCTGTCGCTTGTTCAGAATTCTGCATTCTTCGGTGTCCGGGGGAAGGGTTGGACATCGCGGATGTTGGTCATGCCGGTCAGATACATGACGGCTCGCTCAAAGCCGAGTCCGAAACCGGCATGCGGACAGCCGCCGAACCGGCGGATGTCGAGGTACCACCAGTAATCTTCCTTTTTCAGGCCGAGTTCTTCTATGCGCCGGATAAGGACATCGTGTCGTTCTTCGCGCTGTGAACCGCCGATGAGCTCTCCGATGCCCGGAACGAGCATATCCATCGCGGCGACGGTCTTACCGTCATCATTCTGCCGCATGTAGAAGGCCTTTATCTCTTTCGGGTAGTTGATGACGAATACCGGCTTCTTGAAGACCTCCTCGGTCAGGTAGCGCTCATGTTCGGTCTGGAGATCGGTCCCCCACTCGACCGGATATTCGAAGGTCTTGTCGGACTTTTTCAGCAACTCTATTGCCTCGGTATAGGTGACGCGGCTGAAATCGGATGACGCGACCTGTTCAAGCCGCTCAAGCAGGCCCTTGTCTATCATCGCGTTGAAGAACTTCATTTCCTCGGGGGCGCGATCCAACACGAAACGGATGATGAACTTGGTCATATCCTCGGCAAGGCACATATCCTTTTCGATGCCGGCGAAGGCGATCTCCGGCTCTATCATCCAGAACTCGGAGGCATGGCGCGGCGTGTTGGAATTCTCAGCGCGGAAGGTGGGACCGAAAGTATAGACATTGCGGAACGCCATGCAGAAATTCTCGACCGCGAGTTGCCCCGACACGGTCAGGTTGGTCTCCTTGCCGAAGAAATCCTTCGAGAAGTCGACCGCGCCGGTATCGGTGAGCGGCGGCGTTTTCGGATCGAGCGTCGTCACACGGAACATCTCTCCCGCCCCCTCGCAATCTGAGCCGGTGATGATCGGCGTGTGAACATAGACAAAACCGCGATCCTGAAAAAAGGAATGTATCGCGTGGGCGAGGAGACTCCGCACACGAAAGACCGCCGAAAAGGTATTGCTGCGAGGCCGCAGATGGGCGATGGTCCGCATATATTCGAAGGAGTGGCGCTTTTTCTGAAGCGGATAGTCGCTGTCGCAGGCGCCGACTATCTCGATGGCCGCCGCCACTATCTCGAAGGACTGTTCCTTGCCGGGACTCGCAACGACTTGGCCGGTCACCGCGATGGCGCTGCCGGTGCCGAGTTTCGAGACCGCCTCGAAGTTGGGTATCGTATCCTGAAACACTATCTGAACGCCCGAAAAGAACGATCCGTCGTTGATCTCGATGAATCCGAGATTCTTTGAGACGCGCATCGTCCGTATCCAGCCGGAAACGGCGATGTCGCTCCCCATAAATTCGGTCGATCGTTTGAAAAGGTCTTTCAGCAGGATGTATGACATGGCTCCCCCTGTGGGAAAAAACAGTGACAAACAGTTATACTAGAGCAGGTCGATTAGTCAACTTTCGGCGTATCGACGGGAACCGGAGCGTTATAGATGGCGCTCGATTTATACTTTTCAACCATGTAGCCGCCGATAAGTTTAAGGATGGCAAAGGTCGGGACCGCGACGAGTACCCCGAGGAATCCGGCCAGTTCGGCACCGGCGAAGAGGGCGACGATGACGAGCACCGGACTGATGCCGACCTTCTTTCCCATGATGTTCGGCGTGATCCCGATGGCGTCCATCGTCTGGATGATGACGAAGACGAGGAAGACTTTGGCCATGAGGACGACACCACCCGCGCTGAGCGCCAGAAGCGATGAGATGATGATGCCGGTGATGATGCCGATATAGGGAACAAAACAGAGTGTGCCGATGAGGACGCCGAGCGAACCGCCGTGCTCAAGCCCCGCAATGGTCAGCCCGAGCGCATAGAATGAGCCGAGGACAAAACAGACGATGAGCTGACCGCGGATGAAACCGGAAAGGACACGGTCGAATTTATCGAGCCATTCGAGCATCTCCGCTTTTTTCGCCGGCGGGAAAAGACCCGTTATCGAATTAAAGATTGAGGGAAGTCGCGTGCTGACAAAAAAGGTCACCACCGCGTAGATGAGTACATCGATGAAGAATGAAAGCACCGAAAAGGTTTTTTGAAAAACCGCGCCTATGAATTGCGAAAGCGATGCGAATGCCGGCACGAACGAGCCGAGCCGTTCAAGAAGCGCCTCTTCGGTGAGATTCTGGTATTCGGTGATATCGACGCCGTTCAGATACGCCTTTTCGTAGACCCAGTTGATCATCTGTGCCGCGAGCGCCGGAAGTTTTTTTATCGCGTCGGCAAGCTGTGCGAATATCGCGGGAAGGATGATGAACAGGAGCGAAGCCACGAACAATAGGGCAAGAGTCATCAAAAGTGCCGTAGCGACACTGCGCGGCAGACGAAGCCGACGATCAAGGAATTCGACCACCGGCGAAACGGCGTATGCGGTGAAAAAGGCGGCCAGCAGTATCGCGGTGATACGGGGCAGAAGCATCAGGATGAAGAAACAGAGGACCAGAAAGCCGAGCGGTATCCAGCCTTTCCGTTCTATGAGGAAGATATAGAGCTTCTGTTGGATCATTTGACGGCGGGTGCAGGTGCGTTCTCGCGGTACCACGCGTCGGCATTGGCGGCGCCGATGGGGATGGGTTTTGAAAGAGTGCCGTCGATCGTGAACTTGATCATCTGCATCGCCTCGACGACGATGGAATCCCATTCTTTCTTCGATATCTCGGCCGGGCCGGAGACCTCCTGCCGCGAACGGTTCTTTTTCCATTCCTGAATGTTCATTTTCTTCGGTTCGGCCGGTTTCGCCTGCCCGGCTATCTCGACCTTGCCGTTCTCGACCATCAGGGCGCCGGAACCATCGGTGTTGACGATGAAGCCGAAACTGGTGCCGCGGACGCCGGCGACGGCGTTCTTCGATTCAACGACAAAGCCGCCCGCATCGTTCTTGCTGACCAGTTTCTTGACATTCGACCAGACCTTGCCGAAGAAGACCTTGACCTTGTAATCCTCGCGTTCGCAGGAGGCATTCGAAGTTATCTCGCTGAGACTGACCAGCGAGTTCTCCCCCACTTTCAGGGACGATCCGTCGGGGAACAGAAGCATCGTGCGGGCGCCCGCCTCGGTCTTGACGAAGTGGGTCGCCGGAACCTCCTGTCCCGCCTTGAGCGGGGCCCATGCCTGCTGATCGGCCGACGATTTGGCCGCTCCTTCGAGCTTGTCAACCTTTACGGCGCCTTGAGCGCCGCATTCGGCCGACGCAAGAACGAACGGCAACAACACGGCGGCAAGCACCGCGACATAGATCCTGCGCACGGAGGCCTCCTTACGGCGGTTACTTCTTTCTCAAGGCGATTTTCAGTTCTTCCTTGCCTTCGCTGATATACATCTCGGTGCGGTAGGGCTGATAGCCGGGCGCCTCAAGGCGTATCTTGTGCGAACCGGAGGTGAGCTCAAGGTATGCGGGGCGACCGTCGAACTGCTTGGCCTTGCCCTGCAGGACATCGTCGACATACACATCGGCATTATCGGGCTCGCAGAAGATCGCAAGCAGTCCCTGATTGCCGACGCCGGTCTCGCTGGACCTGATGGTGTTGCACGACATGCTTAAAAAGGCGATACCGAGCACACAGAATAGTACGATGTTCCGCATAGGTTCCCTCCGTTGGGGTTAATCTGCCATTTTTATCTGATCCCCGGCCTCGAAGCCCTGTCCTTCGGCCACATCGCAGATGGCCATCTTGTTCTCGAGCGAGGATATCTTGACCTTGCCGCGCACTTCGCCGGGCTCGCGGCCGAGCGACATGCCGGTCTCGGGGTCGGTAAGCATCTCGCCGAGTTTGGTGACGACGAAAGTATCGCCCATCTGCAGGCCCGTTTCCTGACCGGCGTTGATGATGAGTTTGCCGCTGTCGGTCACTTTCACGACGCGACCGGACCACTGGACCTTATCGAGGTTCTTGACGATATTGCTGACGAGTTTTACGATGGCCTGATTGAGCGCCTTGTCGTTGAGCGTCTCATCGTAACCCGACTTGCTGCCGAAACCGAACACCTGCGTGTCCTCGGTCTCGGCGATCCCCTCGCCGTTCTCGGCGAAAAGTATCGCGCCGGTCGAGGTATCTATCGCGCGGATATTGACCACGGCGCGAACGCGCTGAACCTTTTTCTTGAACAGGCCGCCGTCGGTCGTTCCCTGCGTGAAGCCGAATTCGCTTATCGAGCCGGTGATGAGCGCCTGTGCGCCGAGCAGTTCACCGACCTTCGCCGCCGTCTCGCCTTTGACCGCACCGGTCTGGCCAAGCGCCTGCTCGCCCATGACCTTGGTGAGCTGTTCGCGCTCGATGACGATAAACGCGTTGGACTTCACCAAATGCGTCGCCAGCTGATCGGAGGCCTGCGTGCCGATGCGTCCCTTCGCGTACTGGGTCTTGTTGGTGAAATCGGCGATGGCGATGCGCTTCTTGGGACCGTGGGTCACCAACTTCGAATAATCGACCGTGTCGGCGGGAGCGATGGCCGCCTGCTTGTTGGGACCGCCGCACGAAAAGACAGAAAGCACGAACAATGAGGCGATAAGAATCGTCGTCAATTTCCTCATGGCGTTAACCTCCGAAATTACCATTTGGTGACACCCTCTTCCTAAAAAGGAACGCCTCATTATACTTTATTTGGATTCGATGACAATTTTTTTGGCCGATATCTCGACCGTCTTGAAACCGGCCGCCAGCGCCTGCGCCAGCGCATTGGAAGTGCCGCGGAAAGAGATGCGGAAGGTGGCCGTTTTCCCCTCGAACGACTGGAGCATGACGCCGGTGACGAGTTTGTTGGCGCGGACGGCCTGTTCGGCCTTGAACATGGCTACCGAATCGGGCAGGTTGTTGACCACCAGCGTGTATTCCTCGCCGTTGTTGAGCGACTGGGTCCACGAGCGAACGATGTCGCTGACCAGCTTCTTGCTGGCATCCTTGGCCGCCTTGTCGATGGCCATAGTGCCGCCGGTGACCGGGTCGATATGGGCCTGCGCCGCCTGTCCCGCCGCCGATCCGAGTACCTTGCCGTCCTTCAGGTTGATGGCGCGCAGGGTGACATTGGCCTGATTCGAGATCATCGCGGAGCCGGCGATGTTGCCGACCGAACGGGCCATCGCCTTGCCGGCGATGACGATGTCGGCATCAAGCGTCTTGGTCAACTCGAGGATGTCCTGATTGCTGATGTCGACGACCTGAAAGGCCGGCTTGACCTTGGCGCCCGACGCGAGCGAATTGCGGTCGACGATGCGGAAGTTCTTTTCGAGAAGCGCCGAAGTGAGCGTCTGTTCGGCCGACCCGATATCGGTCTGAACCGACTGCACATTCGAGCCGCCCCACCAGTATGAGAAGACGGTCATGCCGACATTCTGTTCGGCGAGCATGATGACCACTTTAGGATAGTTCATCCGCTCAAGGGTCGTCTGCAGGAGTTCGAGGTCGTTCTTGAGATCGCTCTCTTTGACCGTCACATCGACCTTCACCGTGACGACGCCCTGATCTTCTTTAGTGGCGACCACTTTATAATTCTTGATGTAACCGTTGACCTTCGAGATTATCTTGTCGGAAACGAGCTGATAATTCTCGACGACCGTTTCGGCCGATACCGCCGCGCCCATCACCATCTCAAGGGCGCGCCGCAGCGCGTCTTCGGTGGCCTCTTTCTTCGCCAGTTCGGCATTGCCGTTCACGATCGCGCCGAAGCCTTCGACCGTCACGGTCTTCTCCACGGCCGACAACATGCCGCACAGCAACAGTGTTGCGATAAGAGCCAGTATCTTTTTCATGGTTATTTCCCCCTCTTCGTTAGAACAGTATAACGACCTTCCCTTCGCTTATCGCGTCGGGCTTGAGTTTCGACTGGATCGACGCCAGTTCTGTGCCGCCCACGATAAGGTCCGATTTGTTCTTGACCTTCGTGATCTTGATCACCAGCATCGTCGCGGCGTCGCCGTACATCATCGAGACCGAGTCGAGGTCGTCCTTGATGTAATGTATCATGCCGGTGGTCTTGAGGACCTCCTCGCGCACCTGCTTTTTGCTGTAGACGATCTTGCTGTCCTCGGTGTAGACGACCGGGAAGAGCGACGGGGTGAATTTGGCGCCGCGCACATCGAAGACGAGCACCGCCTTCTGACCACCGCCGTCGGACGCCGATTTCTCCGTGGACGCGGACGAAGCGGGCATCTTGACCGTTTCCTTGGTCGCGATCTCCTTTTCCACCGCCGGGGAATTGCCGACCTTTTCGGAAAGGGTCGAAAGCGGCACGCGGACCACCACATCGACGCCGCCGTCGCTGTAGTATTTCGTCGTGACGATCTCCGCCCCCTTGACGAGACCTTCGACCGAGGTCTTGACCTCCATCGACTCCTCAATGGAGTTCTTGAGCGTCGTGGTGCCGGTCACCGTCACCCCTTTGATCGCCTCGAGCAGATTGCGGTAGGCGTCGGCCTTGGCTACCCGTTCGGCGCCGAGCCGCGCGACCGCCACATTGGGCGCCTTCAGATCGGGCGCGCCGCTGCCGGTGGCATAGACATACTGCGTGGTCCAGTTTATCTTGCCGTGCGGCACATCCTGCGTCGCTTCATTCTTGTTGGCGTCCTGCGCCAGCATGAACGAACACAGAGCGGCAAGCACAACAAACACGGTCATGGTCCTCGTCATGGCTTTCTCCGTCGAAAAATTGACAAAGCTCTTAGACACCATCGTTCTTCTCCTATTCAAAAAAACTCTTCACTGCAGGAGCGCCCGGTAGAGCGCGAGGTACTCGTCGGCCGGTCCCTCCCAGCCGAAATCGGCCGCCATACAGCGGCGCGCCATCAGTTTATAGCGGTCGGGATTCTCGCGGAACAGCTTCACCGCGTCGGCGATGCGCCCCTTGAGCGCTTCCGGGGTATGTTCCCGGAATTTGAGGCCGGTACCGTGCGAGGGATGTTCGTCGATATCTATGACCGTCTCCTGAAGTCCGCCGACGGCCCGCACGACCGGCACGGTGCCGTAGTGCATGGCGTACATCTGGTTCATACCGCACGGCTCGAAGCGCGACGGCATCAGATAGAAGTCGCTGCCTGCGTGGATGAGATGCGAGAAGCGTTCGTCGTACCCCGGCCTGAAGACGATACGGCCGGGATGACGGTCGGCAAGTGAGCGCAGAGAATCGGCCAGCAGTTTCTCGCCCGAACCGAGTACGATGAAGACGGCGTCGCCGCTCCCCGCCGCCTCGCCGAGCATACGAACCAGCAGATCTATCCCTTTGTGCATATTGATGTGGGTGACCATGCCGAAGATCGGGTCGGCCGTCGCGCGGTCGAGTCCCGCCTCGGCGAGGAGCGCTTTGCGGCAGGCATCCTTTTCGCCGGTGTCGGGCGCGGCGTAGCGGGCCGGCAGATGGCGGTCGCTCGCCGGGTCCCAGTAGTCGGCGTCGATACCGTTGCGGATGCCGGTCATCTTCTTGCCGATGTTCTTCAAAAGACCTTCGAGGCCGTGACCAAATTCGGCGGTGCGGAGTTCATCGGCATACCGACGGCTCACGGTGGTGACCGCGTCAGCGTAGACCACGCCACCCTTCAGATAGTTGATATGATTGTAGAATTCAAGTTTGTCGGGACTGAAGACATTCCAGCCGAGGTTGAGGATGTGGAGGTCGTACATCCAGAATTTGCCCTGATAGGCGACATTGTGGATGGTGAGCACCGTCTTGACGCTCCGCATCCGGCCGTAGGGCATATAGGCCTCTTTCAGGTAGACCGGCACGAGCGCCGTCTGCCAGTCGTTGCAATGGATGATGTCGGGGCGGACGATGTTCTCGGCGATCTCGGTCACGGCGCGGCAGAAAAAGACGAACCGCTCCGAATTGTCGGGGTAGTCACCGGTGGCGTTGCCGTAAAGGGCGTCGCGCTCGAAGTAGTGACTGGCGACGAAGTAGACCGGGATATCAGTGCCGGGCAAAAGCCCTTTCCAGATGTCGGCCGGTTCGTCGCGGTCCGATATGGGGATGATGAAGCGGTACTGCGTCCGCTCCAGTCCGTAGCGTTCGCTATCGATGACCGAGTAGAGCGGCATCACCAACACCGTCTCGCAACGGCCTTCGAGCGCCTTGGGAAGCGCACCGACCGCCTCGGATAAAGCTCCGGCGTAGGTGAAGGGATATATCTCGGAAGAGACGAAAAGGACTTTCGGTGTCGTCATACCCTCTGACCATAAAGAAAAAAAAGACCCGAACTGTATATCAACAAACGGAGAATGAGTCAACTTTTTGGCCGGAACCACGCCCTGCGACGGCAACCGAAAAAATTTGCGTAAATATAGCGTTTATGCTAGGTTCCGCCGTTAGCGTCTTTATTAACGGAGGTTCCATGTCAGGCCATAACAAGTGGAGTAGCATCAAACACAAGAAAGGTGCTGCAGATGCAAAGCGTGGCAAGCTGTTCACGAAGCTCATCAAGGAGATCACCATCGCCGCGAAGGCGGGCGGCGGCGATGCGACCGGCAACCCGCGCCTGCGGACCGCGGTGCAGAACGCCCGCGCCGCCAGTATGCCGATAGACAACATCACCCGCGCCATAAAGAAGGGAACGGGAGAACTCGAGGGCGAGTCCTTCGAGGAACTCACCTACGAGGGCTATGCCCCCGGCGGCGTCGCCATCATGGTCGATGTCACCACCGACAACAAGAACCGCTCCGTTTCCGAGATCCGGCGCATCTTCTCGAAGGCCGGCGGGAACATGGGCGAAGCGGGCTGCGTCGGCTGGATGTTCGAAAAGAAAGGACAGATAACGATAAAGAAAGAGATCGCCACCGAGGACAAACTGATGGAGCTCGCGCTCGAAGCGGGCGCCGATGATGTGGTCGACGCGGGCGATTTCTGGCAGGTCCTCACCCCCGCCACCGAACTGTACGCGGTCAACGATGTCCTGCAGAAGGCGGGCATCGCCATCGAGGAAAGCGCCGCATCCCGCATCCCGACCAACACCATCAAGGTCGAGGGAAAAGTCGCCCATCAGGTCATTAAGCTTATCGAAGCGCTCGAAGACAATGAAGATGTTTCCAATGTGTACGACAACTCCGATATAGATCCCGCCGATATGCCGGAGGAGTGAACTCCGGTGACCACCGCATCGGGTCCCCTCATCCTCGGCATCGACCCCGGCAGTATCAAGACCGGTTGGGGAGTGATTCGAAAAGAGGGACAGAAGCTCGTCCACATCGACAACGGCCTCATCATGCCGCCCAAGGACATGGAGTTCCGCGACCGCATCGCCTTCATCTTCACGGGGGTGGTCGAGATCATCGAACAGTTCCAGCCGCACTGCCTGAGCCTCGAAGAGATATTCATGGCGAAGAACGCCCAGTCGGCGCTCAAGCTGGGCCATGTCCGCGGCGCGGTCATGGCGGCGGCCTGCCTGCGCAATGTGCCGCTGGTCGAATACACCGCCAGCCGCGTGAAGCAGTCGGTCTCGGGCAACGGCCGGGCCGAGAAATATCAGGTACAGCAGATGGTGAAGATGATACTCGGTCTCCGGGAGATCGCGCAGGAGGATGCCTCCGATGCGCTGGCCAACGCCATCACTCACGCCTTCACTTTGTGAGGTGACGCCATGATCGGATTCGTACAGGGAACGGTCCAGTTCGTCGACGACCGCTCCTGCGTGGTCCTCACGGTGGGCGGGGTCGGCTATCAGGTCTTCACCACGGCGACCGCTCTGACGGCGCTCACGCCGGGCGGCCCGGCGGCGTTCCATATCGTGACGGCGGTCCGCGAGGACGCGATAACGCTCTACGGCTTCTCATCGGCCGACGAGAAGAAACTGTTCCTCCTCCTCACCGATGTCGACAAGGTGGGGCCGCGGCTCGGGCTAGCCATTATCGGCACCGGGAATGTGTCGCAGATCATCGGCGCGATACTGGCGGGCAATTCGGCCTTCTTCAGCGCCATATCGGGCATCGGCAAGAAGACCGCAGAAAAGATCATCATCGATATGCGCGACAAGGTCAAGAAGCTCGCCGCCTCGGCAAGCGTCGCCGAAACGGCGGGGGGCGAAGCGCCGGACCGCCAGACCGGCGAGGCCGAGATGGGCCTCTTGGCGCTCGGCTATCACCCCAACACCGTCAAGGCGGTGCTCGCGCGGATAGTATCGAAGAACACGAAACGGGCCGAGGAGATCGTCCGCGAAGCGCTCGGCCTCATGCGGGAGACCCCTAAACGATGAGCGACGAACAACGGGTCGTTGAAACACAGTTCGTGCCGGAGGATGCGGCGGTCGAGAAACGGCTCCGTCCCCAGCGGCTCGAGAACTATGTCGGTCAGAAGAATGTGGTCGACAACATCACCGTCTATCTGCAGGCGGCGCTCAAGAACAACCGGGCGCTCGATCATATGCTCCTTGCGGGGCCTCCGGGACTCGGCAAGACGACGCTGTCGCTCATCATGGCCAACGAACTGGGTGTCCGCATCACCGTGACGAGCGGTCCGGCGCTTGAGAAAAAAGGCGACCTCGCGGGACTCCTCACGAGTCTCGGCGAACGCGATATCCTCTTCATCGACGAGATACACCGGCTCAACGCCGCGGTCGAAGAGAGTCTCTACGCTGCGATGGAGGACTTCCGGTTCGACATCGTCATCGGTGAGGGACCGCACGCCCGCAGTATGCCGCTCACCCTTCAGCCGTTCACCCTCATCGGCGCGACGACCAAGACCGGATCGCTCTCTTCGCCGCTCCGCGACCGGTTCCAGATAACCTTCCGGATGGATTATTACTCCGACGCCGAACTGCAGCAGATAGTCGAACGGAGCGCGTCGATACTGGGCATCCCCATTGAAAAGGAGGGCGCCGCCGAGATCGCGCGCCGCAGCCGCGGCACCCCGCGCATCGCCAACCGCATCCTGCGCCGCGTCCGCGATTTCGCCGAGATCGAAGGGACCGGCGTCATCGACATCGCCATCGCCAAACACGCCCTCTCCCGCATGGAGATAGACGAAGAGGGACTCGACCAGATGGACCGCACGATACTCATGACCATCATCGATATGTTCCGCGGCGGGCCGGTCGGCATCGACGCGATAGCGGCGGCGGTCAGCGAGGAGAAACGGACGCTCGAAGAGGTCTACGAACCCTACCTCATGAAGATGGGCTACATCGCCCGGACATCGCGCGGCCGCATAGCCACCCCGCGCACCTTCAAGAAATTCGGCCTTGAACCGCAGGCACCGCAGGAGAAACTGTTTTGAGAAGCTACTACCGCTCGTTCGCTGCGGTCGCCGCACACGACAACTTCGACCGCACTGAACTGCTTCCCTACATCTGGCGCCAGAAGGCCGAGATATCGGCGATGCACGATATCGGGCGCGAGTTCTGGGTGACGCTCGACCACTCCATCGGCCTGACGATGCAGCTCCTCAAGAGCACCAAGGAGATGATGGGCGAACCGACGCAGACGGTCCTGCGTCCGGTCTTCGGCCGCATCAACCGGGAACTCAACACCATCCTGCAGAAGGTGACCGACGAGGAGTTCGGCTATCTGAAGCACGAACTCAAGATATTCCACCACATCGTTTCGCACACGATAAATCTGGTCGACAAGAATGTGTCCCATTTCGTGCCGCGGTTCCTCTTCATATCGCTCATCGAGCAGATGCAACTCCTCTATCCGCTGGGCGTTCAGACGGTCAATCCCACCCTGCTCGCCCGCGGCGACTACCGGTTACTCGTCACGCGGCATATCGCCCGCCAGTTCAGCAACCGGCTGGTCGGCATCATCGACCTCCTCCTCTGGTACCGCGAGGCGCTGCCGGTACTGCAGCCGGAACACCGGCAGGAATATCAGACACGGCTGGCGACCATGGTGCGCGAGGCGCTCGATGAACGGATGGAATTCACCGAGACCGAAGGCTACTCGATGTCCGAGATGATGCTGGAACTGCGTGAGATCGTCACCTCGTCGCTCATCGCCGAGAAATTCATGGAGATCCTCAACGAGATGTCCTTCACCTCTGCCGATGCCCCGCTGGCGCACGACAAATGGCTGAACGCGATCTGTTCGGTATTCATGCCGCCGGTCGCCGACGATCGCCGGAACAACACCATCGTGCGCGATCTGACCATCGCCGAACGGCTGCTGGGCGAGGCGCTGGTCGCGGTCGAGGCCGAGGATACCGAAAAACTGCACCGGCAGATATTCCTCGCCGGCGCGATACGCCCCTTCCTGACCGATGTCACCGCCGCGCTCCTCCCCCCCCGGGTCGGGCTTGAACTCGATGTCTTCTTCGAGATCATGGACTATCTCGACCATCTCTATCCCGATGTGGTCATCACCGCCGACCTGAAACGGGCCTTCCGCAAAACCCGGCTGGTGTTCGACGACGAGATCGAACGGATCAGGGTCACCGGCACCGTCACGATAACCGACGAGGATATCCAGCTGTTCATCGATAAGGTGAGCGGTCTGCGGGCGCGCGAACTGCCCTAGCCGTTACGGGCTGACCGGATCGGGGATCGGCGCCGAATCGCTTGAAAACAAGGTCCCGTTATTCTCTCCGCACACCGCGCCGAGCGCCGTTGCCGGATCGTAGCCCTCCGGCAGATCCCACGCATTGACCGCCGCTTCGTTCCCGACATACGCCGTGCAATAGGTCTCATCGCAATCGGCGGCCGTGACCTGCGCATCGGCGATATCGAGTCCGTTGGCATTCCCCGAAAGCGACACCCGCCGGGCGATCACCGATGCACCGCTGTAGACACCGAGGCCGTGAGCTATCGGGACGCCGGGAGCGAAAGAACAGTCCTCGGGAAGCTCCAAGCAGTCGCGCGGCAGGGTATCGGCGACCAGCGCCTCCGTGAGTTCGAGCGTCGGCCCGGCGCAGGAATTCTTGCCAAAGGCCATGATGCCGTACATGCGGTTGCCTTCGACCCGCGCCCGCTCCAGCATCGCCGACACGCTGTACTGTAACGCGATGCCGATGCCGTGTTCGCCGTCGGCCGCCTGTCCGGCGGTGTCGCGTACCGTGAGGTCATTCGCCGTTAGCGTCGTATCGCAACCACTCTCTTCGGCGCCGTAGACCAGCACACCGGCGGTCCGGTTCTCCGCGACGAGGGTCCGGTTCAGCGTTACTTCGGCGTGGCGATAGATGCCGATACCGATACCGGCTCTCTCATCAAGCGCCTGCGGTCCGGTGCCGCGCACCGTCAGGTCGGTCGCCGTCAGCCGCGTGGTATAGTCGCCCTCCTCATAGACCGAAACAAGAAGTCCGAAGGTACGATTATTCTCTAAAAGCGTTCTCTCAAGCGTCACCGCCGTTTCGTTGAGGAGCACGATACCGTGGCCGTCGATAAGGCCGAAGGGATCCTCGACCGTTCCCGCCACCGTGAGGTCTCGCGCCGTCATGGCGAGCGGCGGCGCACCCGATACCGGTCCCATCAGCATCACTCCCACATTGGTCGAGCGAAGGACCGCCACCCGCTCCAGTTCCGCCGTCAGGACATAGTCAAACTCCAGTCCGCGCGCCGGATAACCGTCGGCAACTTGCGCCTGTGTGTCGCTGATGATGACATCGATAAGCGTCGCCGTACCGAGTTGTGTCCCCTCGATGCCCATCGCCGCAATGCCGAAGGCACGGTTGCCGTCGACCAGCGTCCGGTTCAATACCAGCGCGGTCCGGTCAATGGCGGCGATGCCGTAGCCCCACTTGCCGGTATTGGGCGACGACTTGGTGCCGTGCACGACGATCAGATCGGCCGTCAACGACACGCCGGTCCCGCTTTCGGGGCCGTTCGCGCTGATGCCGCCGTAGGTGCAGTTCTCAATCAGCACTTCGGTCAATTCACCCTGCGCCCCGTCATTGAATTCCATTCCCTTGCCGCGATCGACCGTCGCATCGGAGGTGACGCCGCGGACCAGAAGTCTGTTCGCGGTCAGCGTTGCGGCGCAACCGGCGACCTCCGCCGTACAGAGTCGTATCCCGAC
>CAYPQK010000076.1:7504-15293 GCA_964412895.1 uncultured Spirochaetales bacterium | reverse complement strand
ATGTCGGGCGCGGTACCGGGCTCTACTGGGACATGAAAGAGTTGCATGAGGTGGAGACCGGTCCCGAAACGACCCGCCTCCTCAATACACCGCCCGATAGTACCGCGGGCGATATCTACGAAAAGATGTGGCGGCAATATTTTAAGGATATCGCGATACCGGAACGGAAAAATCCGCGCTGTCAAAAACGCTTCATGCCGACGCGGTATTGGAAGTATCTGACCGAGAAACGCTAGAAGTATTCCAGAAAACCCTGCGATAGCACCTCGGCGCGGTAGAGGGAAAGGAGCCGCGCGTCATCCCGTTCCACCAACTCATCTTCAAGAGCAGCCGCTACGGCGGGCGGCAGTGCGATGAGCCGTTCGAGGAACCGCTTCTCGTCGGCCGACAGCGTCAGCGGTTCGCCGAAGGGCATCTTCTCGACGACGATCTTCTTGCCGCTCGACAGCCGCACCTCTTTGAAGGGATGGGCGAAACTCACCTGAGATCGGGTCTGCGCCGTGTGGTAGGAAACGGTATCGCCCGCTCGGTCACGGATGAGACCGGTCGCAGTGATATCCTCCGGCATGACGCCGAGCACCGCGGCGTTGCGGAGCCGTGCGGCACGCGTCTGGAAGGTATTTTTGAACAGGAACGAACAGTAGTTGATCGGCAGCACGATACCGCTCCGTAGCGTTTCGCGGAGCACCCTGAGCGCCGTCATCTCGGAGTGGGCCGCGAGCACCTTCGGCCCGTGCCGCAGTACGATGCCCCGTTCGATGAACCTCTCCGCACTGTACGGCGTCATTCGGAGTTGATGGAGATTGAGATGCCGGACACCGGCCGCCGCGAGTTCGCGGACCAGCGCCGTCAACCGCTCCTCCTCGCTGGGGACCGCCGGTATCTCGATCGTCACACGGCCGATGTATCGCGCCGCGAGCGCCGCCTTTTCGACCGCATAACCGACCGCGCCGATGTCGAACCGTATCTCGCTCAGCCCCGCATCGCGAAGCGCCGTGAGCTTTTCCTCGTCGATGAGGATGCCATTGGTGTACATCCACAGATGAATGTCGTCACCGCACAGGAGGCGCGCCGCCCGGATGAAGCGGAGCGTCCGGTCGAAGGTCAGAAGCGGTTCGCCGCCCGACACGCTCGCCCCGGTGAAGCCGTCGTTCAGCAGATATTCGGCCCACTCGTCGGGATATGAAAAGGTGGTCAGGTTGGTGGTCGGTTCGCCCTTATCGTTCTGCTCGGCGGGACAGTAAAAACAGCGGGCGTTGCATTTTCCGTTGATGAAGAGGCAATTCCACGACCCTTCGCCGCAGGCGCGGCAGCCGGGCGACAGTTCCCGCCCGTCGATCTTCGTGCCGTTGAAATCGTCGGTGGCGCCGAGCCGCACGATGTCGGCGAGCAGTTCCCGTCGCGCCGCCTCAAGCCGCATCGCCTCTGCGCCGTCGATGAACGACAGTCGGTCGGACAGCGCGCCGTACTCATCGCGGTTCTGCGCGACATATCTCTGTTTTTCCGAACGGGAGAACCTCATACGGGGCGTTCAACCCCGACGGCGGCCATGATGCGGCCGATATCCTCGACATTGTAGGGCTTCGGAATGAAACCGACGAACCCGTACCGTTCATACTGCGCCGCCACCGGCGAATTCGAGTAGCCGGTCGAAACGACGGCGCGCACCTGCGGATCGATCTTCTTCAACTCCGCGATGGTCTCTTCGCCCCCCATCCCGCCCGGCACCGTGAGATCGAGGATGACCAGATCGAAGGGGCGCTTTTCGGCCATCGCGCGGCGATAGCGTTCAACCGCCTCGCGGCCGTCGGGGACCAGCGTCGTATCGTAACCGAGATAGCGCAGCATCGACCCGAGCGTCTGACGGATGAGTTCGTCGTCGTCCATCACCAGCACCCGCCCCGTCCCCTTTTTCAGCGGCTCTTCGGCCCGATCGACGACCGGCGCCGCGTCGGCCTCGACCGGCAGATAAATGGTGAAGGTGGTCCCCTGTCCGACGGTCGAATCGACCGTCACCACCCCGCCGTGGCGCGACAGTATCGAATAGGCGACGGCAAGTCCGAGCCCGGTGCCGTCCGATTTGGTGGTGAAGTAGGGATCGAAGATATGCGGCAGATGTTCCGCCGTGATACCCGAACCGGTATCGGTCACCGTGACGGCGATGTACTGGCCCGGTCCGAGCCGTCCCGCCAGTTCGCCGCCCTGCGCGTTGCGGACGCGGATCATCACGCTGCCGCTCCCCTTCATCGCCTGCACCGCATTGAGCAGAAGGTTGTTGAAGAGCTGCGCGAGTTGTCCCTCGTCGGCCGTCAGCGTCAGCAGATCGTCCGCAAAGAAGATGTCGGCCTTGACCGCCGTGCCGGCAAGCGAGAAAGAGACGCACTCGTTGAGTACCTTCCGGATATCGACCGGACGGCGGACCGGATGGCCTCCCTTGGCGAAGGTGAGGAGCTGGCCGGTCAGGTGCTTGGCGCGGATCGTCGCCTGTTCCGCCTTCGCGAGCACCTCGTGCATCTTGTGGCCCGGGTCGACCAGATAGCGCGACAGGCTGATACTGCCGAGGATACCGGTCAGATAGTTGTTGAAGTCGTGCGCGATGCCGCCAGCGAGAAGTCCCAGCGACTCGATGCGCTGGGCACGCCGCGTCTCCTCTTCGTACTGCCGTTTCTGCGTATTGTCGCGGAAGACGAGTACGACGCCGATGATACGGCCGTCGCGGTCGCGTATCGGCGCGGCGCTGTCCTCGATGATCAGTTCACGGCCGTCGCGGGCGATAAGCATCGTCGAATTGGCGAGCTCCTCGACCCGGCCGCTTTCCAGCACCTTTTTCACCGGATCGACCGCCGGTTTGCGGGTCCGCTCCATGACGATGCGGAACACCGCGTCGAGCGGCAGTCCCGCCGCGTCGGCGGAGTGCCAGCCGGTCATCTGTTCGGCCGCCCCGTTGAGAAGTACGATACGCCCGTCGGTATCGGTGGTGATGACGCCGTCGCCGATGCTGGCCAGCGTCACGGTGAGCCGCTCCTTCTCCTCGCTGATGACCCGTTCGAATCGGCCGCGCTCCTCGACCATCCGATTCGCCGCCTCGGCAAGGCGCGCCATCTCCTTGAAGTAAAAACTGTTCGGATCTATCCGGACGCTCCGGGTCGACGCCTCGTCGAAGAATGAGAGGAAAGCGACAATGATGCGGTTCGCCCACTTGGTGAGGAATACGAACGCGACATGAAGCGACAGCACGATGATGAGCAATACCAGAGACACCGCCGCCAGATGCATCCGTACCGTGGCCCAGAGCTCCTGCCGCTTGGCATCGACCTCTTTCTCTATATCGTCGAGAAAGACCCCTGCGCCGACGATCCAGCGCCACGAAGGGGCGATCTCGACATAACTCAGTTTGCGGTACTGTTTGGTCCAGTCGCCGCGGTGCATGTTGTATTCAATGAACTCGCTTTTTTCGGCCGCTTTTTTCAGATCGTTAAATATCCTTGCTCCTTCCGGAGAGCCGGAATGGAGCAGGTCGGTGCCGCGGTCGGGCCCCGAGAGCACCATGCCGTCCTCGCGCAGAATGAAGATGTAGCCGCCGTTACCGAAACTGATGCGATTGGTCCAGTTGGCGATCTCCTCACGGACATTGGTCCCCATGTCGGGATGATACCGCTGTTCGTATTCGATGAAGCGGATGATCCGCTGGACCTCGTTCTTGATCTGTTCCTTGCGCGCATCGAGGCTGGTCTGACGGATACGGACGATATCGTTCTGGAATTCATGATAGTCGAGCAGGACAATATAGATGCCAAGAAACACGGTAAAGAGCATCATCGTCAGCATGACGGTCATGATCGTCGCGCGGACAAAACTGCGGCCGGGACCTAAGATCATGCGCTGTTCCCGCTCTAAAGTACGAGACAGTATATCCGGTAGGCGATCTTATTGCAACTGATTTTTAAGGGACTTTCTTCTCGGCCGCATCTGGCAGATACAACTGCCGACCAGTTCTTCGTCGCGATTGATGGCGGCAGGCATCCCGTCCCGTTCCCAGTCTATCATGCCGCCGTTGAGGACCGCGACCGCCTCGTAACCGTTCGCGATCAAAAACCGGGCGCGTAACTTGCTCTCCTGCCCCACGCAATCGGCGAGAATAAGGGGACGATCCTTGGGAAGGGTCAGGAATTCGGCATCGGGCTGTTGATGAGCGATATGGATAATATGCGGCACCGTAAAGGTCCGGCCGTTCGTTTCGAACTCATCACGCAGATCGACCAGTACCGCATCGCGCTCAAGGAAGGGCAGCGCATCCTTCGGTGAAAGGAAGATCACCCCATCGATGAGGATCCCGTGCCCGGAGAAATAGTCTTTCATAATAGCGCCTTACACTTTGCAGTTGTCCTTTGCCGGGAACCAGTGTTTCGTGTTGTTCGCTATTTTCACCAGTATCAGCATGACCGGCACCTCGACAAGCACCCCGACGATGGTCGCCAGAGCCACCGGAGAGGTGGGACCGAACAACGAAATAGCGACCGCGACCGACAGCTCGAAGAAGTTGGATGCCCCGATCATACCAGCCGGCGCGGCGATGTTGTGGCAGAGCTTCAAGGCCCGGCACGGAAGATAACTGACGAAGAAAATAAGGAAGGTCTGTATGGTCAAGGGCACCGCGATCAGAAGTATGTGCAGTGGGTTATTGATGATGACATCGCCTTGGAACGAGAAGATGATGACGAGGGTAAGAAGCAGGCCGCCGATGGTGACATTATTGAACTTGGTGATGAATTTCGTGTTGAAGTATTCCTCTCCTTTCGCCTTTATCACGCCCCGCCGCGTCACGATACCACCCGCCAAAGGAACGACGACGAACAGAAATACCGACAGCAATAAGGTATCCCACGGGATGGTCACGCCGCTGATGCCCAGAAGGAACGCCACGATGGGCGTGAAGGCGATGAGGATGATGAGATCGTTGGTCGCGACCTGCACCACCGTATAGGCCGGGTTGCCCTTCGTGAGATGGCTCCAGACAAAGACCATCGCGGTACAGGGGGCCGCGCCGAGCAGTATCGCACCGGCCAGATAATCCTTTGCCAGTTCGGGGGAAATAAGTGCTTTGAAGACCACGAAAAAGAAGAACCACGCGATGGCATACATGGTGAAGGGCTTGATGAGCCAGTTGGCAACCCAAGTGACGAACAGACCTTTCGGGTTCTTGCCGACATTTTTGATGGAGGCGAAATCGACCTTCATCATCATCGGATAGATCATAAGCCAGATGAGGACCGCGATGGGAATGGAGACCTGCGCATACTCGAACTGTCCGAGGAATGCGGGGATCGCAGGGGCGAATTTACCGATGAGTACGCCGACGACCATGCACAGAATGACCCACACGGTCAGGTACTTCTCGAAGAACCCGATCCCTCCTTTGCTCATCTCGATCTTCTGCTCACTCATGGAACGCTCCTCCTCCTATGAATTCCTTTATTTTCTGTTTTATCGCGTCGCGTATCACTACAGTGTATGGAAGTTTCTCCTCGAACGAACCGCTGAAGGACGACGGATCGGGAAAGCCCCAGTGGTCGCGCTTCCCGGTGCCGGGAACGAAGGGACACCGCTCGGCCGCCGTTTCGTCGCAAACGGTGATGAGATAGTCGAACTTCTCGCCACGGTCGATGAATTCCTCGACCGCTTTTACGCGATTTCCCGAGATATCGATGCCGTCCAAGCGCATCGCCTCGACGACCACCGGATTGAGTTTCCCCGGCTCAATACCGGCGCTTTTCGCTTCGAAACGGCCGCCACCCAGCGCGTTGAGGTAGGCCTCGGCCATCTGGGAGCGCGTCGAGTTGTGGATACAGACGAACAGTACGCGGATCATCATACCCTCCTAGAAAAGTGCGCCGTAGGCCATGCCGGTGATGGTCGCCATCACGATGACGAGCGACACGAATATCGCGGTCATCTTGGTCCCGATAACACTATGGATAACGATCATGCTGGGAAGCGACAGCGCCGGACCGGCAAGGAGCAGGGCGAGCGCCGGACCTTTTCCCATGCCGCTTCCCATGAGTCCCTGTACGATGGGAACCTCGGTCAGCGTCGCGAAATACATGAAGGCGCCGACGATGGAGGCGAAGAAGTTCGAGAACAGCGAGTTGCCGCCGACCAAGCCCGACACCCATTCGTTCGGGATTATCCCTTCATTCCCCGGCCGCCCGAGGAGGAAGCCGGCGACAAAGACACCCATCAGGAGGAGCGGCAATATCTGTTTGGCGAAGCCCCACGAGGCGGAAACCCACGAACCGTTCTCCTCATCCGCTGTCGAGGCCGACCAGGTCATGCCGATGAAACCGGCAGCGAACGCCACCATCGGCACCTCGGGGAGAAGGAACGCGAAGAGCGCCGTCACCGCGCCGATGAGCGCTATCTTCCACGCCCGGTGGGCATACCATACGACCAGCACGACACCGAACAGAACGGCCGAAACGGCGGTAATGATCCATTTCAACTGAAATATCGCCCACCATGCCCCCTCCTGCACATCGGGTTTGCCCCAGTTGGCGAAGACCAGTATCGCCACCATGAAAAAGAAATAGATGATGGTCTGGTAGAGCGGACGCCCCGCCTCTTCGGGCGGCAGTTGCATCTGCGCCGTACGCGCCGCCTCTTCCTTTTTGAATATAAGCTCCATCAGGAATCCGATGACGAGCGAGAACGATATCGCCCCGACCGCGCGAGCGACGCCGATCTCGAAGCCGAGGATGCGGGCCGTGAGGATGATGGAGAGGACGCTTATTGCCGGGCCGGAGTAAAGGAACGCTATGGCGGGGCCGAGTCCCGCGCCGCGTTTGTAGATACCGGCGAAAAGCGGCAGTATCGTGCAGGAGCAGACGGCGAGTATCGTCCCCGACACCGATGCGACAAGGTAAGCGACCAGTTTGTTGGCCCCCGCGCCGAGGTACTTCATCACCGCATTCTGCGACACGAAGACCCCGATGGCTCCGGCGATGAAGAACGCCGGAACGAGGCACAGGAGGACATGCTCCTGCGCATACCATTTCACCAGTTCGAACGCTTCGGTAATGGCGTTATCGAAACGGTGCACGCCGACCGGCAGGAAAAAGGCGGCGAAAAACACCGCAACGATGATGCCGAGCGGTTTGAGTTCTTCTTTCCAATTCATGTTATATTGGACCCCTTAGATAAACTGTATGCCAAAGACATGGACGATGGTCAGGTAAACGCCGACCACGATGATGATGACGCCGAAGGCTATCCGTATGGGTTTCTCCCAACGGGTGACGGCGTTGAACGCGGTCGCGAGCGTCGTACTGCCCAGAGAGATGGCGACGGCGAAGGCGATGACCGGGACTGCCGTCCCGATGCCGTAGATGAGCGGCAGGAGGACCGGCGATGACTGCTGGATCGCGAGCGGTATGAGCGACCCGAAAAAGAGCGCCGCCGAGACGGGACAGAGGGCAAGGGCGAAGAAGAACCCCATCAGCACCGCGCCGAAATGGCCGAATTTGGAGAAGTCGCGCTGGGTCTTGCTCCCGGAAAGGTTCACCGAGATAAGTTCTACGAGGAATAGCCCGACAATGATAAGGAGCGGCCCCAAGAGTTTCGGCATATAGATCTGGAGCCAGATCGACACCTTCGGTATCGAAAGGATGCTCTGCACCACGATGAAGGCGATCGCCACATAGGCGACCATCCGGCCGAGGGTATAGAGCAGGGCCGACAGAAAGAGCGACCGTTTATCGCCGAGGGTCCGCGAGATGTAGGATACCGCCGCGAT
>CAYPQK010000076.1:0-7494 GCA_964412895.1 uncultured Spirochaetales bacterium | reverse complement strand
GTTGGTCGCCAGCGGACAGGGGCTTATCGAGGTGAGTATGCCGAGCCACAATGCCCCGATGATGGCCGCGACGGTCATAACCCGTTCTCCGCACGGAATTTCTTTATCTCTTCGGCGATATAGAGCTTGAAGCGCATCTCGTCGCGCTTGAGGTCCCATACCTCGTCGAGGTTCTTCCATTTCATCTCCTTGCCGCCCTTCACCGCCGAGAGGATGACCTGCTTGGTGTAGAGTTTATAGTCATCGATGAAGTGTTCATTGGTCGGCTCCTCGTAGTTCACCATCTGCCACCGGATGGCGCCGCTCTTCAGTTCGGCCGCGAACTGTTCGTTCACCGCCTCTCTGGTCAGCCGCTCGATGGTAAGGCACGAATGACACCGGAACGAGGTGTGGAAATAGTAGACGGTCAGGGAGCCGCCGGGGGTTGCCGCCTCTTTCTTCACCTCAGCCGCCGGGGCGCCGCCGCCGATAACGGCATACACGATGCCCGCCGCCGCGAACAGGACCAGCAGTATCGTCACGATCTTTTTTATTATCATGGGTCACCTCTACGCGATAAGCTTTTTAAGTTCACCGACCGGCGGCACCCTTCCCGACACTTTCAGCACGCCGTCCACCACGAGCGCCGGGGTCGACATGACACCGAAGCCGACGATCTCGTTGATGTCGGTCACCTTGGTGAGTTCGTACTCGATGCCCAATTCTTTGGCCGCCGTTTCGGTCATCATCGCGAGCTGTTTACATTTGGGACAACCGGTTCCGAGGATCTGTAATTTCTTCATCCTTCTCTCCTATCGTTGGTTATTCATCCTTGCACAACGGCGAACGACCCTTCTTGGCGAGCCACACCTCCAGTTTCTTCCTGAGCGCGGCGTAGCCCTTCGAATCGAAGTGGCTCTGCACATCCCGGATGATCCCCGCCTCCAGCGGCGGCAGATCGGGCGAGATACGATAGTAGACCCACACGGTGCGCCGTTCGTCGTCGAGAATGCCGGCCTGCGTGAGATAGCGCAGATGGCGCGACGCCTTCGACTGCGTGAGGGCAAGGACCGTCATGATGTCGCAGACGCACAGCTCTTCGCGCCACGACAGGAGCGCGATGATGGCGAGCCGCGTATCGTCGGCCAGCGCCTTGAAGAATCTCGATTCTTTTTTCATGCAGAGTCACCGTATTTCAAATAACCGCTTATGCGAGTATATGAAGAGATAGGGGAAAGTCAACGGGAAAGTTTGAAGTCGATGAATCCGCGCCTGATATCGACGCGGAGGAGCTGGACCCGGAGCTGCTGGCCGACATCCTTCCCCTCGAAGCCCGACACCAGTTTCCCTTCGACCGACGGATGGAGCAGGCGCACCCAGGTCCCCTTGTCGGAGGCGCCGGTGACGATGGCGTCGAACTTCTCGCCGATCTTCGCCTCCAGCACCATCGCCTCGGCCGACTTCCGGACCTGCCGCTCGATCTTCTTCGCCACATCCTCCTGTTCGGTGCAGCGTTTGGCGAACATTCCCAGTTCGCTTTCGGTGTACGGGGCCGGTGCTCCCGCCAGCGCCGCTTTGAGAAGCCGCTGGGTGATGAGGTCGGGATAACGGCGATTGGGGGCGGTCGAGTGGGCGTAATCCTTCACCGCGAGTCCGAAGTGGCCGACGGCGCGGTCGCCGGGCAACTCGACGATATATTCGCCGAAGCCGAGCAGTTTGATGACGCTCAGCGACAGGTCGGGGAACCGGAGCGGGTCACGCCCCTTTTCCCAGAGCAGGAATTTGTCGAGCGACGCCGGATCGGGCTCCTGCGGCAGGACATACTGCCGTTCGCCCGCCAGCTCGACGATGCGGTCCCACCGTTTCGGGACGCGGACCACGCGCCGCAGCGACGGGAATTTCTTTGCGGCGAGATAGCGCGCCGTGACGCCGTTGGCCGCTATCATGAAGTCCTCGATGATGTCCTTCGCGCCGTTGCGCATTTCGGCCGCCAGATCGGTCAGCTCCTCGCCGGCGAAGACCGGCCGCGACTCTATCGTCTCCAGATCGAGGGCGCCGTGCAGGTGACGGAGCGCCCGCAGGTGGTGCGCCGCGCCGTGCTGCAGCCGGATGTTATCGGCAAGCCCCGTAACAGCGGCGACCGCGTCGGGCATCGGCTTTCCCTCTTCCAGCCACGCGGCTAGGCTGTTGTAGGCAAGTTTGGCATGGTTGCGGACCACCGCGCGGTAAAGATCGGAACCTGCCAGCTCGCCGTCCGCGCCGACCGTCATCTCGACCACGACGGCGTAGCGGTCGGCGTCAAGGTTGAGCGAGGTCAGATCGGTCGAGAGCTGTTCGGGCAGCATCGGGAATATCTCGGCGGCGGTATAGATCGAGGTCGTGTTGTGCTGAGCGTGCCGGTCTATCGCCGAATCGCGTTTGACCAGCGCGTCGACATCGGCGATGGCGACCAGCACCTTCACCGCGCCGCCCGGCACGGCGACCGCCACCGAAAGCTGATCCAGATCACGCGAATCGTCGTTGTCGATCGAACACCACAGCAGGTTCCGCAGGTCACGCACCGCGCCGCCCGGCACGGCACCACCGTCGTCCATACGGCCGAGCTCAGTCAGCGCCTCTTCGGAGAATTCGGGAAGCATCCCCCGTTCGAACATCACCCCGCGGGCGATCTTCTGCAACAGTGCGCGGTGCTGCCGGTCATGCGTCTCATGCAGGTCGGTCATGGGTTCACCATCCGTAATAAGGGTTCGGTCACGCCATCAAGATTTAAATTCACGGAAGCTTCGACTTTTCTTTTTCTTCGGAGTTTTTAATGTGCTGTTTGATCGCATCCATCAGGAGAAGCGAGAAAAGGGATGCTAGGATAACGGCCACCGCCGTTATCGTCACCCCTTTCGACGCGATGATGATATATATACAGCCGATATCGCTAATGAGAAGAAGCAACACCTCCCACAGTATCGATCTTTTTTTGTCCTCCTTGACCGACGACGGCACCACGATGATATCGAGTTCTTTCACTTGCGGCTCTTGCGGCTCTTGCTCCATTTTCTTCCGCTCCTCCATGACGCGCCGCACCTCGTCGACATCATGCCGCACCTCTTCCCGTTTCTCGCGCCGGTGCTTTTCTTCCATTATTTTTTCCATCTCCTCTTTCCCCGCGTCCTGCGGAGTAATGGCGCTCAGCACATCCTCGATACTGATGACCGACTCTTGGTGATCCTCGCGTCCGGTCAGCGTGTTCGCGGGGGTGCTCTTCTCGGCATTCTCCAATGCCTGCCGTATGGCGGCGGCCAGTTCCAGCGAATCCACCGCCTGTCCGGACGGGGAAGTGTCGTCTTTTACTTTTTCCCGCGTTCCGCCCCCTGTTTCCTTCGGGTTAACGGGAAGGACCGTTTCACCATCCGGCAACGGCTCCGCGCGTTTCACATTTTCAATGCCCCGTATGAGTTCGGAGAATATCCGGTTCTTGCCCACGGCCTCCCGCACGGCGGCGGCGGCATCCTCGGACGGACACCTGAACCAATCCTTGATCTCCTGCTTTCCTTCTTCGGTCAGTTTACGGCACGCCATCAGTTTGTACCAGTGGGGATTGTCGATCGCCACCGCATACTCGACGACGAAGGGATGCTCCGCGCCGTTCCTGTTCATCTCCCGCGCCCGCCACTCCGGATCCTTCGCCGAAAAACTGACCCTGCACAATTCGGGCGCCAAAGGATTGGTGACGACGAATACCCAGCCGCGCGCCTTCATCTGCTTGAATACCTCCCGGATATTTCACCGCTTAAGTCAAATAATAGCCGATTCGGGATGTTAAGTCAAAGCAAATCAACGGCAGAGAAAAACTTTGCTTTGATCCGAGACATCATTTATCATCCTCTACCACAAACCTTCGCGGGGGGGATCCACGCATGAGCATGACGAAGCAGGTCGGCGCTAAACTGCCGGGTACCGAAGAGGCTAATCGCCTCTATCGCAAGAAATTGATCCTGAGCCTATCGGTCTTTTTTGTGTTCTTCCTGTTCTACATCGGTACGGCGATACTGCAGACGCCGCAATTCAGGGATATCGCCGCCATACCGGCCTTCGGGATGCCGCTGGGACTCTTCCTGTCGCTCATGGTGTTCCCCGCCTCGTGGCTGCTGATCATCCTCTATTTCCGGCTGGGGAGGTAGCGCCATGATGAACTATCCGCTCGTATTCGGGTTCATCCTCTTCTTCGTTGCCGTGACCATCGTGGTGACTTGGCTCACCCAGAAATCGACCAAATCGGCCGCCGATTTCTATGTCGCCGGTAAAAGCGTACCGTGGATACAGACCGGCATCGCCATGGTGGGCAGTTACCTATCGGCCGCCAGCTTTCTCGGCTGCGCGGGCGACATCTCGATATTCGGCGTCGACCGCATCTGGCTCTCGATCGGCTTTTTCGGCGGCTACATGGCGGTGCTCATGCTCATCGCCGGACCGCTCCGCAATGTCGGAAGCTACACCGTCGCCGACGCGATCTACCGCCGCTTCCCCGACCGGAAGATAAAGCTGGTGGTGATGATCTCGACCGTCGCGATATCGACCTTCTATCTGGTGCCGCAGATGCTGGGCGCGGGACTGTTGTTCGAACTCATCGTCGGCTGGGACTTCCTCGTGGTCACCATCGGTATCGGCGTCCTGATCAGCCTCTACATCATCTTCGGCGGCATGAAGGCGACGCTCTACAATCAGGTGATACAGGCGCTGTTCCTGTTCTTCACCATGGTGTTCATCACGGTGTTCGGACTCATCGTCTATTTCGATTTTTCGATGGCGAACCTCTTGGCGGCGCTCTCTCATATCATTCCCCCCGGCATCGCCGGTAAGGATGCCGCGGTGGTCGAGGCGGTGAAACAGGCCGGATCGGCTGCGGCGGCGGTCGATGTGGCGCGGCAGATGTTGCCGAACGCGCCGTCGGCCATGACCATCGGTATTCTCACCCCCGACATCATCACGCAGATAAGCATGGTCGTCGCGCTCATATTCGGTACCGCGGGGCTTCCCCACATCCTCATCATGTTCTATACGGTGAAGGATGCCGGCGCGGCGCGCAAAAGCGTCACCCTCTGCATCGTGGCGCTCGGCATCTTCTACCTGTGCACCATCTTCCTCGGTTTCCTGCTGATGCCGGAGGTTTATCCCCAACTGGTCGAATGGATCGGCGCCGGCAAGATCGGACTGGCCAAGAATATGGCGGTGCTCGAGATCAGCGGCAAACTGGGCGGAGAATGGCTTATGGCGCTCGGCGCGGCCGGATCGGTGGCCGCCATCCTCAGCACCTCGGCGGGACTGATGATCACCGTCGCTTCGACCATCAGCCACGACCTCTACAAATCTTACATCAATCCGCAGGCGACCGAAAAGCAGGAACTGGGCATCGCCAAGATCACGACGGTGGTGATGTCGGCGATATCGATATTCCTCGCGGTCCTGCTCAAAGGCGAGAATGTCGCGTGGCTCGTGGCATTGGCCTTCGGCATTGCCGCCAGCGCCATATTCCCCGTGATGCTCGCCAACCTCTGGTGGAAACGGCTCACCCGTCAGGGAGCGATCGCCGGGATGGTCGCCGGGCTGGTCGTCTCGATGTTCTTCATCGTGCTGCTGTTCCTCGGCATTCCCTCGTTCCTCGGCCTGCCGACCGCGGGCGGCCCCGGCGTATTCGGCGTGACCGCGTCGTTCATCGTGCTCATCGCCACCAGCTATCTGACCGATGATCGCGGTCCCGATGTCGAAGGGTTCTTCTCCATGGCGCACAAAGAGGACAAGTAATCCCCCTCCGGCACGCTAGCCGACCCGCTCCACACCACCCAGAAAATCGCGTTTTATCTGTTCCTGAAAATGCTCTATCTCGTTGAAACATTCCCGCAGTATCGCCTCGTCCAGATGGCCGAGCAGATCGGGATCGATGAGATTGTCGGGCTCCAGTCCCCGCTCGACGGTCGTCGACTGATGGGCGAGTCGCAGACGCAGCAGTGATTCGAAGACCGTCAGGATATCGTGGTACTGCGACGGCAGGAGCACCCCCGCATCGCGCAGGGCCGCAAGCCGCTCCTGCGTGGCGGTCGCCGCGACACGGTGTTTCAGCGCGAAAAGCCGGGCATAGTTGACCACCGGCATCATCGCCGCCTTGAGATCGAGCAGGCCCGCCTGTTCTTTTTTCCCGCCCGGCAGGATGATGTTGCCGAACAGCCGCATCGGCGCCTTGAACGAGAGCGCCTGCTGCGCCAGATGGGTGAGGATCGCGGGCGTCGCATCGGCCAACGCGAATATGTGTTCCCGCAGTTCACGCACCCGTGCGCCGTCGCCCGACACCTGCCGCAGGTCGAGAAAGGTGATGAGATCGAGCATCTCCCGTTCGTCCGGCCGCGTCATCCAGCGCGTGAAATGCTCCTTCCATGCGCCGAAAGGCAGACACCAGCGGGGATTATCGGCCATGATCCTGCCGTGGCAGGGGCGGTATCCCGACCGTGCCAGATTCCCGCACACCTCGCCGGCGAGGGCTTGAAAATAGGCGGCGACGCGCGGATCGTCGGTCCCGGTATCGTGGTAGATGATCGCGTTGTCCTGATCGGTGAAAAGGGTCTGTTCCCCTCTCCCCTGACTGCCCAGCGCGATGAAGGCGAACGGTACCGGCGCGGGCCCCTGTCGCCGCTGGGCGAGTTCGATGAACCGCACGGTCGCGGCGTCGGTGACCGCGGTGACCGCCCGGACTATCGCCGGCGGGTAGGCGCCGCCGGCCAGCAGCGCGCGGACCAGTTCGGGGGTTCTTTGACAGAGCGCGATCACCGCCTGCTCATCTTCCGCCTGCGTTATCTCGCGGGCGATATCGGAGGCAAGAGAGGCGGGCAGATTCAGGAGCCGCTTGAGTACGCCGCTGTTCCGCGGCGCATCGGCCGGCAGCGGGTCTTCCGCGCGCCGCACCAGCAGGACCGATCCCTCTCCCGATCTGGCTATATCGCGGATCGCGACCAGACAGGGAAGGGCGATGCCGTCGCGCCGCTGTAGAAGTAACGGCCGGTAGCGGTCATGATCGGGATCCTGCGCGGCGAGACGCTCCCCCAGCGCGGGGAACAGTTCCCGGCATTCGATGAGGGGCAGTTCCTTCTCGCCGCAGCCGATCAGTTCCAGCATGACCGGATTGGCGTAGGAACAAAGACCGCCGCGGACGAACAGCACACCCTCGCCGGCGGCGTGCACCAGCGACCGGTACCGCTCCCCGGTTTCGCGGAGCCTCTTTTCGGCGAGCCGCCGCTGCCGCTCGAAATTCAGACCGCCGCGGATCATGACGATCAGCAGCGCCGAAAGCAGCGCGGCAACCGCCGCCATGGCGTATATGAGCCGCTCCTTGATGGTCGCGATCTCCTGAACGACATCGTTGGTATAGACGCCGGTGCCGATGATCCAGCCCCACGGCGCGAAGAGTTTTATGTAGGATTCCTTCGCCTCAAGCCGGGCCGGATCGTCCTTCCACTGCCAGACATAGTCGAC
>CAYPQK010000075.1:0-15681 GCA_964412895.1 uncultured Spirochaetales bacterium | reverse complement strand
TATGGAGTTGGCGGCGTGAGGAAAAATGTGTGCACTTTGCTTGGGGAAGATCAATTGAAAGATCTGAATATTCATTGTCGAGCCGATATGTTATTATATATAGAAAAAAAAGATGTTGTGGTTGTACGAGAAACAGAAACAGAGTTTTTTCCACCAAGAGAAACATATAAAAACAGAGTCTATAATATGAAGAAAAATAAAGAAATAACAATCAGCGAGAAAATGCCTAGTACCGTTGCGTGGGCACCGTAGATAATTCATGAAAAAACTATATTCAAACAAAAAAAATCTCGAGACTAAACAAGAAAAGAGTTAAAAAAAACTATATGAAAAAAGCAATCTATAGTCAAATTGTGTTGTTGTTTCTTTCCTGTAACGACCAATCAACCGCTCCAGACGGCGATATAGAGCTTGGTCCCGATGATCTTGGCGCCATGGTCGAAGTCCCGGCCGGCGATTTCATGCGTGGCTGTAATGAAACAGTTGATAATAAATGTAGCGAAGATGAATATCCCTATACCTCCATATATCTTTCTGCATTTATGATAGACAAATATGAAATAACAACAGGACAATATGAGGGATGCATTAAGGCCGGACCATGCGAGAACAGAGAGGAGGCCCCCCCTTTTTATTTAAGCAACAAAAATCATCTTGAATGCAATCTTTACGCAAAAAAGAAAGAGTATGACCCCATGCAATGTGTCTCATGGTACGGTGCAAAAGCCTATTGTGAATGGGTCGGGAAGCGGCTTCCCACAGAAGCAGAATGGGAAAAGGCGGCTCGGGGTACCGATGGCAGAAAATATCCATGGGGCAACACACCATATATTTCTTGCGACTATGCTAATGTACATAGCTCTGGCTATGTGCAAGGAGACGAAACGGTAATAACAAAAGGTTGTGGCATCGAAGGAACGATACCTGTTGGAAAAAAACCGAAAGGCATGAGCCCTTATGGTGCCCACGACATGCTTGGCAATGTGGCGGAATGGGTGAATGATAAGTACGATTACGAATACTATCAAACAGCCGCGACAATAGATCCTGCTGGGCCTGATGTTTGTAATCCTTTCAGTGACGGAGTAGATTACCGCGTAATACGCGGAGCAAATTGGGGTAGCATTCTTTTCGACATGCGAGCATCGAATAGAAGAAGCAGTATTTCTGAAGAAGGGTCTTTCGTTGATGGTTTCCGCTGCGCAAAGGAGCCCCATTCCTTCTCAAAAATTTCAAATTAACATTCAAGTTGACATAATGGCGACTATGCGTTGCGGTCGCGTCTGAAAGATTTGCTAAAGATTTGCAAAATGTCTCCGGAAAACTATAGTTCTCATCAAGAGTTGCGCCAACCGGAACCACCGCTCACGGAGGCCTCATGACGCTCGACGCCCTCTACGACATGCTGCTCGTGGCCCAGTTCGCCTCGGCCGCCTTCGTCTTTGTCGCCCTCTACTTCATCACCGTTCCCTACGGCCGCCACACCCATACCGGCTGGGGTCCGCTCGTCCCCGCCCGTCCCGGCTGGGTCGCGATGGAACTGCTGGCGGTCCTCACCATCACGGCGCTCTACGCGACCGGCAGTATCACGATCGTCGGCACGGTATTCCTCTGCCTCTGGCAGCTGCACTATATCCAGCGCACCTTCCTCTTCCCGCTCCTCATGCGGGGCGGCCGCGGTACGCCGGTGCTCATCGTCCTCTTTTCGGTCATGTTCAACATGATGAACGGCTGGGTCAACGGCTGGTGGCTCTACCACCGCGCGAGTTACGATATCTCGTGGCTGTGGGATCCGCGTTTCATCGCGGGGCTGGCGGTCTTTCTCGCCGGGTTCATTATCAACCTCCACAGCGATCAGGTCCTACGGACGCTCCGCAAGCCGGGCGAGACGGGCTACAAGGTCCCGATGGCGGGACTCCACCGGTTCGTCGCAAGCCCCAACTACTTCGGCGAACTGCTCGAATGGACCGGCTGGGCGCTGCTCACTTGGTCGTGGGCGGGACTCGCCTTCGCCGTCTTCACCGCCGCGAATCTCGTGCCGCGCGCCCATGTCCACTGGAAATGGTACCGCAGTACCTTTCCCGATTATCCGGCCGAACGGCGCCGCATCATACCCTTCATTTATTAGGACCGCATGAAACGGACGGCGCTCATCCTCTTTGTCGCCGCGCTGCTGCTTCACGGTATCTGCATCCCGTTCATGAACATCCCCTACGACGAGTCGGCCTACGCGTGGACCGCGCAGAATCTCGCCGTGAAGGGCGGCTGGCTCAACCTCTACGGAAGTAACGATCTCTTTTTCTTCCCGCCGCTCTTTAACTATATCGCCGCAGTTCTTATCAAACTCGGCGTCGACCGGCTCTACGCGGTGCGCATCGTGACGACGCTTTTTTCCTCCGGCATACCGCCGCTCATGTATCTCCTCGCGGTCCGGTCGGGGCTGACGACGCGGGCGGGGATCATCGCCGCCGCGCTGTGGTTCATCCTGCCGTGGGGGTGGCACCTGTCGGTCGTCGGGATGGTCGAGACGCCGTGGATATGCCTGCTGCTGCTGGCCGCCTATTTCCTGCAGGGAACGCTCGCGACCGGATCGCGGCGCGATCTCATCCTGTCGGCGGTCGCCTTCGGGGCGGCGCTCTGGGTGAAGGAGACGGCGCTCGGCGCTCTGCCGCTATTCCTCTTCGCCCTGCGGCGCGACCGGCGCGGCATGATGATCTGGAGCGGACTTTTCGCACTCCTTTTCCTGCCGCTTTTCATCCAGACGCTTCTGCCGCACGAATACGATCTTTTCTACGAGGTGACCACCCCGCTCCTCCTCTGGAACAACCTGTCGCTCGACGCCATCGTCAAGAACTGGGGGCTCATCTACGGGGCGACCCACTTCCCGCGTCCCGGCTGGTTCGAGAGCTTCACGCTCTTCACGCTGGTCGTCGCGGTGCTTGCCTTCATAGCGATGCCGCGCGCCGAGTGGCGCGACCGGTTCATCCTGCGGTTCGCCGCCGGATTCCTCATCATTTTCATTCCCTTCTTCATGGCCTTTCCGAAGAAGTTCCCCTACTACCTATTGCCGGTACAGCTCTTTCTGTCGTTCTTCGTCGCCCGCTATCTGGCGACGCGGCCGCGCTTCGCCGTTCTCTACGGACTCATCATGGTCACCTTTGCCGTGCCCGCCTTCCTGCGGCTCGCCGACCGCTCCGACGAGGCGGCCTTCCGCGAGGCCTTCGCGCTGGTGGAGCAGGAATGGCCGAACGCCCGCATCGGCATCACCCTGCCGCGCAAGGCCGAATATATCGCCGAAAAGGCAGGACAGCGGCCGAATCTCCAACCCATCGAATGGATGTACTGCGCCGGGAAGGGGGACGAATGCCTCCTCAGGAACGACTACATCATGAGCGATACGATGTTCCTGATGATGATCTACTGCCGTCACTGGCCGATGAGCCCGGAGAACTGCGATCTCAAGGCGCTCTCCGCCGCCAAGGAGCGGTTGACGCCGCTCCTCAAGCGGCCCGATTTCAATCTGTACCGGGTGGAGCCGGCTACTGCGCCGGCTGTGCCGTGAACCGGAGCGCCGAAAGGGCGGTCAGCACACATTCCTTCATATCGGCCGGAAGTTTTTCGGGATCCTCCGGGGGGGTATCGACGGTGCCGTCGGGGCGGAGCGGCAGGATGAAGCGCTCGTCGAGCGCCGCCGGTTTTCCCGCCGCGTAGAACAGATCGTGACACCGCGCGATGCGGTCGCCCGCCGTGGCGGCAAGGAGCGATACGAAGGCCTGATCGAACGGGGTCAACGCCTCGGGTGCGGCGGCGGTGACGGTTATCGCGGAGCGTTTTTCCAGCGTGGCTGCGGTCACCGATACCGTGACGGTGACGGTGCGGGGAGTGGTGTCGGCGCCGCTCGGCGCGGGAGGGGCCGTCACGAGAAGTTCTCCGGCGTCGACCGCGGCGCGCAGGGCGGGGTAGAGGGCGAGTTGCGTTGTATTCGCCTCATAGCCGCGCGCCTGCAGGAGGGCGACCCATGCCTCGGTCCACTGTTTCCGCGCCGCGTAGATACGGCCCGAACCGGCGAAGGCGCAGGCGTTTACCGGATTGAGCACCAGCGTCTTGGTATAGGCGGCGAGCGCCGCGTCGTGTTCTCCGAGTTTCTCGTGGGCGTAGCCGATGAGACACTGCGCCTCGTATTGCTCCGGCCGCCGCGCCAGCTCCTTTTCCAGCGGCGCTATTGCTTCGCGGTACTGTTCCATCTGCAGGTGGTTGAGCCCCCGTTTCCAGTCCGATATCCGTTCGGGAGCGCACGAAACGGAAAGCAGTATGAGCGAAAGAAAAAGAATCCGCAGGGTCATTGCCTTCTCCGGAAAAGTCGGTCCGTCGTCATCCTATCTGCCCCGGCGCGAAATGCAACACCGCCTCGCCGATGAGGTTCGCCGTCTCATTCCGCGCGGTGCCGAGCACCGCCTGATAGCGTCCCCGGATATCGCCGCGGCCGTCGTCGGTGGCGATCCGGATACTGCGGAAGGGAAGGTCGCGCCGCTGGCAGACATCGCGCAACAGCCCCGTTTCCATCGTGTAGAGAAGCGGCAGTCCCGCCGCCGCGCTCCACGGGAAGCCGCCGCCGCGGTAGATCTCTTCGGCGCACACCGCCGCCGCGCGGGGCAGTCCCGGCACCGGAGCAAGGGCGCCGGTGGGGACCCCGCCGGTCGAAAAGACGCGCGCTATCGCGTAGTGCGTCCCGACCTCCGCGCCACTGACCGCCGCCGCGCCGCCGAATTCGAGCACGCCGGTCACCTCGGGATGCGCCGAAAGCGCTTCTTCGAGCCGTTCCCCGGCCCGGACACCTATCCCGGCAAGGAGCAACCACAGGCCTTCGAACGGCGTGACGACGCCCTTCTCAAGGCGCACATCGAACGGGTTCTCGGGCGGTGTGGCGAATACGACGAGTATCATAGTGCCGCCAGTTTCTTTTTATAGATGCCGCGCAGAGACAGCAGGAACGCCGCGGCCGGATCGCGCAGATAATCGCGGTAGGTCCACGGCAGTTCCTGAATGGTCGCGTGTTTGGTGAACAGCAGGGTCACCTCGGCCCAGACCCCGTCGTGCAGGTAGATGCGGTGGCTGTGGTTCTTGCCGGTCGACAGGAGGAAATTCTCCATCGTGAGGAGTCCCGGATCGAGGTTGATCTGCCGCTTGCCGTCGACCGCGAAGTGGTCCTCAAGACCGGTCGCGAACCGCTTCGCCTCCGCAAGCCGGTCACGCGGCAGTAACCGTTCGAACGAGACGATCCGCTTCACGAGCGGGCCGCCCATCTCGCCGTCGTAGTGACCGGAAATGGAAGAAAAAGCATAGATGTCGCTCGCCGCGTCGACCGCGCCGTAGTGTTCCACGAGCAGTGCCAGCGCGTCGGCATAGATATGTTCATCGCGGTAGGTTATAGAACAGGTGAGGTTCGCCGGGACCGGCGGTTTGAGAAGGCTCATCGGTTACGGCTGATACTCGAAGGCACCCATGTCGTTCTCGATGCCGGTACCGTCGCCCTTGCCCGCGACATTGTAGCGCGAGTAGCCGAGGAAGTCGTAGGTCGGCACCATCGAGCCGTCGGAGCCGGTGTCGATGCAGGGGGAACTGCTGTTCAGACGGTATTTCATCACGCCGCCGGTGGTACCGCCGACGAACTGCGGATCGTCGATGATGTTCCCCTGCTGACCGGCGATGAATCCGTTCGGAGCGTTGATGCGGGTGCCGGTGTCGCTGATGGGGTTGGTGCCGCCGCCGATGGCGCAGTTCTGCACCACCGCCGAGGAGACCTCGACAGGCGCCGCGCCGTCGTCGTAGATCGTGAGCTGGGTCGTCAGTCCGGCCCCCGCCGTGTTGAAGAAAAGGATGCTGTCCTTCATCTCGAGCGAGCCCTTCATCACGATGATGCCGCCGCCATCGTAGGTAGCCACATTCTCGACGATGGTGCTGTTGTATATCTTGACCGTCGGCGGCAGGGAGGTCGAATCGTCGATGAAGAGGCCGCCGCCGTGGCCGCCGCTCAGATTCTGCGTGACGATGGAGTTGCGCATCTCGATCATTCCGTTGGCCGAGACGATATTCAACGCACCGCCCTGCACCGTTCCCTCGTTGCCGGTGAAGGTACACCGGTCGAAGGTGAGCGGTCCGGCCGAATTGACGGCGACCGCGCCGCCTATCAACGCGGTATTGTCGTCGAAAAGGACATCCACGGCATAGAGCGACGCACCGGAGACGGCATAGATCGCGCCGCCCGCACTAGGGGTACTGTTGCCGCGGAACACGCTGTGCGCCACGGTGATATTGATCGCGCTGCCGCTGGCTTCTATAGCGCCGCCATCAAGGGTATTGCTGTTGTTCTCGAACTTGCAATTGGTAATGGTGACCTTTTGCTGACTGGAGCCGCCGGCTATATAGACCGGGCCGTTGGTGTGGTTCGTGAAGGTAAAACCCGCCACGACGAAATCGGAAACATCCGAATTCACCAGAACGGCATGATTCGCGGAGGTGCTCGAGATAATGGTGTTCTCCGGCCCGTCGATGCCGTAGACGATGACCATATCGCCGTTGGGGTTCATGTCCTCGTTCTCGCTGCCGGTATAGGTACCGGGATAAACCACCACCACATCGCCGGTCCCGGCGTAGGTGACCGCGTCCCTGATGGTGGTGTATGTCTTCCCGTCGCCGACCTCGACGATGTTCCCCGAATAGACGGCGAAGGACGCGTTGGTTTTCGCGGTGTGTCCCGCCGAATCGGTCACCGTTATCGGGATCACATAGACGCCGTTGCCGAGTGTCGAGACATCGATGTCGCGCCACCAGTGCCAGTGATTCTCCCCCGTCGAATAGGTGGTATTGCCCAGACCCACGCGGGGTCCGTCGCCCAGCTCGCGAAGATCGGCGAAGCCCGCGACGCCGTCCATGACGGACAGGGCGATAACATTCTCGTCCTGAACGAACACACTCATCCGTGTCGTTCCCTCGCTGTTCTTCACCGGATTCTTGGAGAAGGTGATATCGGTGATGACCGGCGGAGTGTTCTCGGAACTGCCGATCACCGGGAGGGTCTCTTCAGCGTAGGTCGGACCACCGCTGTCGGTCACTATGTACTGGGCGCGGAACTGCCCGTCGGTGCAGGTCGATGTCTCGGTCGGGGCGTACCGCAGAACCACCGCGTGGAATGTGCCCGGATCGACCGTTATTTGAGAGGCGGGGGTGACAGTGCCCGACAGGATCGTCACCTTGCCGGTGCAGTCCATCGGCAGGGTCGTTTCGTTGATGATGAGGTCGACCAACGACGAGGTGTTGTTGATGGTCACCGCGCGGTCCAGATAGGAGTTATAACCGACCAGCCCGAAATCGATCCCCGAAACGGGCGCCAGTTCGGCGTGACCGTCGGTGTCGACCGTGATGGTGGCGGCTATCGTTACGGTGGCGCCGTCGCGGAGAGGCTGTACCGATATCTGATGGTTTCCGGTGTACCACGACACGGTGACGGTCCGTATCTCGGTGCCGCCGGGACTCATCCCCGCCGCGACATCGTTGCAATCGGCGCCATCGACGCATATCCGATACTGGTTGTAGCGCGACGGGTTGCCCGGCGCGGTCCACTGGAGCTGGACGGTGTTGACCGTTCCGGAATAGGAGGCGGTCAGATCGGTGATGACCGGATAATCAATGAGATCCCACGAAGCGGTTGCAAGGTAGCGGCACTGACCGTTGCTGACCCACTGACCGGTCGAGTTGACCTCACCGAAGTAGACCCCATTGACCTGTCCCCATGCCGAATCGGTGAATTTGCCGTTCCCGTCGAGATCGTAGTCGTTGAAGAACATCTGACCGTCGTATGCAAGGAAGGTGATGCCTACGGTACCGCTCGATCCGTCGTAGTCGACCATCGCCTGCGAACCATAATCGTCCTTCACGCTCTCGGAAATGAGGTATACCTGACTTTTGACCGGGATGAAATCGTCATCGACATAAAAGAAGAACATTTCAGGGAGGGAGCCCGATCCTTCGTTCGGCGTGAATTCGGCGACGAACATCGCCAGCGAGCCGCCCATGCCGTCATCCGAAAGTTGACCGTTGAAGGGCCCGGCGGTGATGGCGGTGCAGTTGGTGTCGATGAACTTGCAGTTGCTGGAACAACCGTCGCCCGAACCCTGATTGCCGTCGTCGCAGGTCTCGTAGCCGCTGTCGGTATTGTTGTCGCCGCAGTGCGGCCCCATCTCGGTGCAGATGGTGTTGCAGTGGCCGTAGGTGCCGTTGAGCGCGTTGCCGTCGTCGCAGGACTCGATGCCCTCTACCGTGCCGTTGCCGCAGACGGATGCCGTGCCGCAGACGGTCGTGTCCCAGCCGGTGCAGTCGGGTTTGCAGTCGACGGTGGTGCCGGTGCCGTCGTACCCCAGCGCCTCGCAGTCGGTGGTCTGGGTCAGTTCGCAGGCCTCGGTGACGCCGCACCCGGTCGAGGCGCCATCGACCGTGCCGTTGCCGCAGGTGCAGTCGCTCTTGGGTTCGCAGGCATCGGTATCCCACCCGTTACAAGTGCTGTTGCAGTATGCGTCGCCACTGATCCATGTTTCCGGATCGACTTGAACACACGGTTTGGCTCCGCCGTCGCAGACCTCGCCCGTATCGATCCCTCCGTTGCCGCATTTGACCGCGTCGGTACACTCGGAGGTGTCCCACTTGCAGGTCGCGGATATACAGGTCGCCGTACCCATCTTGTTCGGGTCTATCTCATCGCAGGGGGTCGTCTGCGCGCCTTCGCACTCCTCGCCGGTGTCGACCGTGCCGTTGCCACAGGTCTTGAGTACGCAGGGAGCTAGGTTCCATGTGCAGTTATCGGCGCAGGTCGCCTGGCCGCCGTTGTACAGGTTCGGATCGATATCGGTGCACAACTTCGTCTCGCTCAGGGAGATATCGCACTGCTCGCTGGTCTGTACCGTGCCGTCGCCGCAGGTCTTGGCGATACAGCCGGACCGGTCCCACACACAGTTGGCGGAGCAGTTGGCGGTGCCGCCGCTGTACTGGTTCGAGTCGAGCTGGTCGCAGGGAAGGCTAGCCGTACCCGAAGAGCTGTCGCACTCCTCGGTACCGTCGATGCCGCCGTTGCCGCAGGTGACGGCGTTGTCGACATCGGGGGTCACATCGTCCTTGTCGGCGGTGTCGGTATCGGCGCCGGCGACCGGCGGGTCCTTTTTGACATCCTCAAGCAGGTCGTTCTCCTTGAAGAATTCGCACGAGGCGACCATCGCGACGAGCGCCGTCAGGAACGCTATGCGTATCATGGTGTTCATCGTTCCCTCCCTTAATAACTGAACGAGGCGCCGGCGTATACCGTGCTGCCGTCGAAATAGAACGATACCTTCGGTGCATCGGCCGGTTCGGTCTTCCACCAGACGGCGAGCACCGTTCCGGCGACGGCGAACGCCCCCGATACCGAGAACATCACTATCCGCATCGTGTCGTTGAACTTCGCCTTATCCTCGTAGTCGAGCGCCGCCTTGTAATCGTTGTACGGAACCTCGGAGACGCTATCGTAGCCGTCCATGATCTTGTCGCGCTTATCGAGATTGTTGCCCACTTCGGCGCTGAAATACCACGACACGCCGAAGACCGCCGCGGCGACGCCGAGACACCCGACGCCGTACCAGAGATACGGACGGGTCACCTTCGGTTCGGGACCCTTGGGCATGGCCGGGACCTCTTTCTGTACCTCGACCGGTTCCGGTTCCGGCTCGGCCTGCGCGACCGGTTCGGGTTCGGGCTGCGGTTCGGGCTGGGCCACCACCGGTTCCGGTTTCGGTTTCGGCGCGGGAGCCGGTTTCGGCGCGGGGGCCGGGGCGGGAGCCGGTTTAGCCACCACCGGCGCGGGGGCCGGGGCCGGTTTCGGGGCCGGCTGGGCCACCACCGGGGCCGGAGCGGGAGCGGTAGAGACGAGATCCCACTTGACGATGCGGCTCTCTTCGACGATCACCGCCTCTTCGCGGGTCTTATAGCCGGGTGCGGTCATCTTGATGCTGTGGCGTCCCTTCATCACATCGCGGATGCAGGGGACCTTCGTGCAGATCTGTTCGCCGTCGACGAAGGCAACCGCGCCGGGGGTCGTCGTCTCGAACTGGAGAACGAACGATTCGGGTTCGGCCTGCTTCTGGCCCGCCTGTCCCTGTGCCTTCTGAAGCATCTCGTCGATGATCTTGTTTATCGCGTCGCGCATCCCCTTGGGACTGCCGTCGAAATCGGCGACCAGCCCCGCGACGGTCGCCTCCTTGGCGAGGTCGACCAGTTCGGTCGACATCGTGTAGACATCGGCGAACAGGGTGATGGAGGAGCGCAGGATATTGTCGGCGGCGAGCGCCTGACCGAGCGGCACCTGACAATTCTTGTCGAAGCACTCCATATAGGATTCTTTCTTGGAGTCCTTGATGATACCTTTGAGTTTTTCCTGCTGGCGCGTCTTGTCGATGACCACATAGAGTCCGGTCGCGACGAGCTTTGACCGCAGATACTCGGTGGCGCTTTTGAGGATGTTGGGGTCGAGCGTGCCCGACTGGTCCTCGACATCCATGACGGCGATCTTGAATTTCTTGGTCTCGGCCGAAAGTACCGGCATCACCAGCACCGCGGCGATCAGCAGGACAAGCAACCTCTTCATCTATTTCCTCCAACAGATAGGACAAAATATCGCGGAACTCTACTCCGCCCCCGTTTTTTTGTCAACTTATAAATTATAGGATGCGTTCTTCTTTCGAGGCGAAAAAGGGCTATCCTTGCATTTTATTTCCACCGATATATGATGACCCGGATTTGTGTGAGGAGGCGACATGCTCAAAGAAAACCCGAGGGTAATAATTCCCAATTTTTTCACCAGCTTGAACCTACTCATCGGCTTTGCCGTCATCTGGCTCGCCATCGGCGGCCAGTATGACCGCGCCGCGTGGTACATACTCTTGTGCGTCATCATGGATAAGATGGACGGCACCGCCGCCCGCGCCTTCGACGCCTGTAGCGATTTCGGCATCGAGTTCGATTCCTTCAGTGATTTCTTCTCCTTCGGCGTCGCCCCGGCCATTCTCATACTTTCCTTTTTTGTCGGACAAGAAAGCGGCAATATGGATAAGGTCCCCTTCGCGATAAAGGGAGCGCTCGCCATCTACATTCTCCTTACCGGCATCCGGCTCGCCAAGTTCAACTGCGCCGACAAGGACGACAAGGACTTCTTCTACGGCCTCACCTCGACCCAGTCGGGAGCGACCGTCGCGGCGCTCTTCCTCGTCGGACGGAAATACGATCTCCCCTTCCTCGCCGATGAGACGATCATGAGCGGCGTGATGATGATCCTCGGCGTCCTTATGGTATCGACCTTCAAGTACCGCAAGTTCAAGAAGCGCACCACGCGCTGGCTCAATGTCCTGCAAAGTCTCATTTTCGGCACGCTCGGCGTCTTCGCGCTGTTCCATATCTACCCCGAGGCGATACTTGTCATCCCGCTCATCTACTTCGTCGGCGGGGTCATCGTGACCCATATTGAACGGCACCGCGAACATCCCAACGATCCCGAGTGACCGGCATGGGGCTCCTCCCGCTCCGTCAGGGTATCGACCGGTTCGACCGGGCGCTGGTCGGTAAGGAGAAGATCGCCCTTATCGCCAACCATACCGCCATTGACCGCACCGGCCGTCCGACCCCCGTAGCGCTCCGCGCCGCCGGGGTCCATCTGTCGTGCATCTTCTCGCTGGAACACGGCTATTTCCCCGTCGCGCAGGACATGGAGGCGGTCAACAAGGAGAACCGGCTCTTCGGCGTCCCGATCTTCTCGCTCTACGGCACCACCGCCGCGAGTCTCGCCCCCGATCCGACCCATCTCGACCGGTTCGACACCGTCATTTACGATGTGCAGGATATCGGCAGCCGCTACTACACCTATATTCAAAGTCTCACCCTGTTCATGGATGAACTGGCCCGCCGCCCCAAACGGCTCATCATCCTCGACCGCATCAATCCCATCGGCGGCGCGACGGTCGAGGGGAGTCCGCTGGAGGAGCGCTACGCCAGTTTCGTCGGCCGGTTCCCCATCCCGCACCGTCACGGCCTCACCACCGGCGAGGCGGCGCGGTTCTACTACACGAAGAAAGGCTACTCGTTCCCGTTCGAAGTGGTGACAGTCGAAGGGTGGCGGCGCGACAGTTTCGCCGACGAGTACGATCTGCCGTGGATACCGACATCGCCCAACATGCCGACGCTCGATACCGCCCTTCTTTATCCCGGCGGCTGTCTCATCGAAGGGACCAACCTTTCGGAGGGGCGCGGGACCACCGCCCCGTTCCGCATCGTCGGGGCGCCCGGTATCGACCCGTTCGAACTGTGCGAGAAGCTGGCGCGGCTCGAACTGCCGGGACTCCGGTTCCTGCCGCTCGAATTCCGCCCGATGTTCCAGAAAGAGGCGATGAAACGGTGCGGCGGGATATATATCGACCTTACCGACCGGCGTGCGGTTGAGCCGCTGCGGGCCTACATCGCGATCATCGACACCTTCCGGTCCATCCTCGGCGACGAAGGGTTCTTCCGGATGAAACCGTATGAATTCGTTAAAGATATTCCCGCCATCGAACTCCTGCTCGGCGACTGCTGTCTCATCGATATGTTCTATAAACGGGCGCCGCTGGCCGAGATCGATTTCCACCTCCGCGCCGCCGAGGCGCAATGGCTCGCCGACCGGCAGGATTTCCTCGACTATTGAGCCGTTGCGAAAAAAAATCTTGCGCACCGCCCTTTTCTGTATACAATCGGCCCGCTTTATGGTTTTTTAACTAACCCTAACCCGCTATGAAAGGTGGTGAGCACTGCATGAAGAGAGCGAAGATCATCGGTCCTCTTGAGGTCACGGTAACCGACGACCTGGAACGCGCCATTAAGATCCTTAAGAAAAAAATGGCCCTCGAAGGTCTGTTCAAGGAGCTGAAAAAACGGCGTCATTACGAGCAGCCGAGCATCCGCGAACGCCGCAAACGCGAAGAGGCTGAACGGCGCCGCAGAAAAAATATGCGGAAAAAACGCTATTAGGTCATTGTGTCCCGCATCATCACGGCCTTCTGCATCCTTCTAATCATTTCCTGCGACGATGCCACCGTATCTAAAAAACCCGATGCCCTTGTTTTCGTTTCGATCGAACGAAGCGAAGGGATACAGCAGGCGGTGCTCTACCTGAACGACGGCGCGGTGGACCGCACCTACGCGACGGCCGACGCCTCATTTGTCCTGCACGACGACGACCTGACGACGGTGCACGAAGCTCTGGCGTCGCTTGATCCGGAAAAGGAGTGCGTGGAACCGACCGGCGACCCCGCCGAACTGCTCGTCACCTACAAGCGCGGCACGGTCACGACGGTCTGCGGGGCCGAGACGCTCAAAAAGACGGTCGATGCCTTTCTGCTCCTTCCCGACCATACGATGCTCTGGCCTTTCAAGCCGCAGGATGAATCCCATCCGGTGGGCCATACCGCGATAAGTTTTCAGGACTATTCGCCGCTGGCGGGCGATGAATACTTCCATCCCGGCACCGACATCATAATGCCTGAGAATTCAACGGTTTACAACATCCTGCCGGGCCGCGTGATCCGGGCCGACTACTACGACCTGTCGGGCGGCTCCAGCCAGAACCGGATGTATTTTGAGGTGGTGATCGAGACGCAGAACGGACTCACGCTACAATATCACCACATCGACCCCGACAGCGTGAGCGACGCGGTGAAGTCGGCGAAGCAGAGCGGCGCAGTGCTCCCGGCCGGTGCCGAGATCGGCTACATCGTCTCGTGGACGGTGGTCGAAACGGGCTACAGCAACGAACTATTCCACCATCTTCATCTTAATATTTTCACGCGCGACCTCCTGCCGCTCAACGGCCTGCAGATGCTGATACCGCATCCCGATACCGTCCCGCCGGTCATCGAGTCGGTGACGCTTTTGGACGAGACCCTTTCGACGGTGATCGACCCGGCGACGCTCGACGGCGACTTTCATGTCGTCTTCGAAGGCTACGATATGCTGGACGACAATGTCTGGCCACTGCCGCCGCGCCACTACACGGTGACGGTGAAGGACGCGGCGGGCAAAACGATACTTGAGCGCAAGAGCTACGATTATCTGGCTGCCCTCTCGCCGGTGAAGGAGGATTTCGTTTGCGACCACTATCTCTGCGGGGTGGCGGGGATGGCGAGCGTGGGCAACTACGGGACACGGACGATGTTCATCAATGTCACGGCGTTCGACGAGGCGGGAAGCCTTGCGCCGCCGATAGCGGTCGCCGACCTCGACACGGGCGAAAAGACACTCTCGTTGACCGCCTGCGACCAGTACGACAACTGTACCTCCCGCGATACGGCGGTGACGATACCATGAGCACCCCGCGCTTTATCGTCAGCCTCGGCGATGTCAATGGCATCGGCCCCGAAGTTCTGCTGAAATTCCACAAGGCGCGCCCCGATCTGCCGCTCCTCTGCGTTGGCGATTCTACGGCGCTTTTGTATTGGTCGCGCGAACTCGGCATCCCGTACGACTTCGACCTCGTCGATCTCAACATCCGCTATCACCCCGAGCCGGGGAAGGTATCGGCCATTGCGGGTAACGCGGCGGCACTCGCCGTCGAGACCGCCTACCGCGAGGCGAAACGGCTCAGCCTGCCGCTCGTGACACTCCCGCTCTCGAAACATGCCGTCGGCTTAAGTCGCGGCAACTTCACCGGCCACACCGAACTACTCGCCGAACTCGACGGGAAAAAGCCCGATGAAGTGGCGATGGTACTGGGTGGCCCGCGCATGAAAGTACTCACCCTCACCCGACATATCCCGATCACCGCCGTCGCCGCTGAGCTCACCGTCGATCTGGTGGTGCGTCAGGTGACGCTCGCCCATGAATGGTTCGGCCGCTGGCAGGGAAGGGCGCCCAAGATATGGCTCGCGGGGCTCAACCCGCACGCCGGAGAATCGGGCTCCATCGGCACCGAAGAGGCGGCGGTGCTCATCCCGGCGGTCACCCTGCTCAAACAGCGTGGCATCGCCGTCGAGGGGCCGCTCCCGGCCGACACGATGTTTGCCACGGGGCGCGCCGCAGGGGTCGATATCTTCGTCGGGTGCTACCACGATCAGGTGCTCGGCCCGCTGAAACTCCTTCATTTCGACGAAGGGGTCAACGCGACGCTCGGCCTCTCCATCGTCCGCACCTCGTCCGACCACGGGACGGCGTTCGACATCGCCGGGAAGAACCGCGCCTCCGAAAAGAGTTTCGCCGAAGCGGTCCGCTGGGCGCTCGAAACGCCCCGGTAAGGGGCAAAAATTGCAATCATCGCGTGAACTGCTATCATGCCGGTAACGGTCTATCTTTTTTGGAGGCGATCCATGCGTCTTTTTCTTATGTTCCTGTGTTACGCGTTCCTTGTTCTTGCCTGCGGCGATAAGAACGACACGGTCACCGACACCGATACGGCCGTCGACACCGACACGACCGTGACCGACGATCTGATACCCGACACCGCGGCCGAGAACGATGTCGTGCCCGACGACGACGGGCTTCCCGCCGACTGCACGGCGGCCATCCTTTCCGACGCGTTCCTCGCGCCGCAGGAGGGGTTCGACGCCTACTGGTCGTTCGGCGCGGCAGGCTACATCAACGATC
>CAYPQK010000074.1:0-15810 GCA_964412895.1 uncultured Spirochaetales bacterium | reverse complement strand
TTGCTGAGTCTTTATGCCATGCGTTCGGATGGTTCGGGCGTCGGCATGCCGCAGGGAGTGGATGTCGCCGTTTCGAGTGACGGTATCGGGTTCAGCGATGCCGGGGCGATGGAAATGTTGTCGGAGGAGAACGAGCGGACGAATGTCTTTCGGTTGGAACTCGATCCGGTTTCGGCCCGCTATGTGCGGTTCACCGTCACCCCGTCGATGGCGTGGACCATGATCGCCGAACTTGGCGTCTACGCGGAATAAAAAAGAAATTTCTGTTTATGAGAAATCTTCCCAGCTGGTCCGTTTCTGCTTGAGCATCTTGCGGAGTTTCATAACCGCCTTCGCCTCGATCTGGCGGATCCGTTCGCGGGTGACGCCCATATCCTTGCCGATCTCCTCAAGGGTGTAGGTCTCGGTCTCGCCGACGCCGAAGCGCATCCGGATGACCTTCTCCTCGCGTGGGGTGAGTCCGGCGAAGAGGTCGCGGATGATCTCGGCCATGTTCTGCTTCGCGGCGTACTCCTCGGGACCCATGGTCTTCGGGTCTTCGACGAAATCCTGAAGCTGGCTGTCCTCGTCCTCGCCGATGGGCGTTTCGAGCGATATGGTCTCGCGCGCCGAACGCCATACCTTGCGGATCTTCTCCTCCGGTATGTTCATCGTCTTGGCGACATCCGATATGGAGGGGTCGTAGCCGTTCTTGTTGGTCAGTTCCTTGATGGTCTTGTTTATCTTGTTCATCATCTCGATCATGTGGACCGGGATGCGGATGGTCCGGCCCTGATCGGCGATGGCGCGCGTTATCGACTGGCGGATCCACCACGTGGCGTAGGTGGAGAACTTGTAGCCGCGGCTGTATTCGAACTTGTCGACCGCTTTGATGAGGCCGATATTGCCTTCGGCGATGATGTCCTTGAAGTCGAGCCCGCGGTTGTTGTACTTCTTCGCGATGGAGACCACCAGCCGCAGGTTGGCCTGTATCAGCTGGTTCTTCGCGGTGCGGACCGCCTCTTCGGCGTTGAACAGCCGGAGCGCGCAGTCGCGCAGTTCCTGATGCGACAGCCCCGTTTCGGCCTCCAGCTTCTTGATGCTGCGCTGGGTCTGGACGATGAGGGTGTATTTCTCGCGGATGACCAGCAGTTTGTTCTTATCGAGCGCCGAGAACCGCTGGGCGTTAGAGACGATCTCGTTCATCTGCGGGAAGGACATGTTCATCGACCGCTCGATACCGGCGATGTTGTGGTCGAGCTGTTCGGCCTTTTCTTTGTAGCTGCGGATGCGGTCGCCGAGCGTCTTGAGGTAGTTCTTGCTCAGCCGCATGTCGAGCACGACACCGACCATCTTCTCGAGCGTCTCGTCGGCCATCTGTTCTTTGCGGCGCGCCTGCCGCGGGGTCTTGGAGGCCTTGAGCATCCGGTCCCGTTCGCGGTTGAGCTGCTTGAGTTTGTCTATATTGCGGGCGAGGCTTTCGATGAGGAGCCGCTGTTTCTCGGCGGCCGGATCGGGGGCCGGTTCCGGTTCCGGCGCGGGGGCCGGTTTTTCGGGAGCGCTTTTCGCCGCGCTCTTCTTCTTGCCGTCGGCCGCTTCATCATCATCGTCGTCGTCGTCATCGTCGTCGTCCGACACCTTGGAGTCGTCGAGTATCTCTATCTCGTCGTCATCGTCGGCCGGCTTTTCGACCTCTTCCTCCTCCTCGCGCTCGTCGTCATCGTCGGCCAGCTCCTCATCCTCGGCTTCGCGGATGACCTCCTTGACCGTGAGCTGTTCGTTCATGATCTTCTCGGGGATGGAAAGTATCTCCTTGAAGGTGATGAACACCGAAAGGAGCGTCCGGACGATCTCCTGTTCGCCCGCCTCGATGCGCTGGGCTATCTCGACCTCGCCCTCCTTGGTCAGCAGCGGCACCGCGCCGATGGTGAGCATATACATCCGGAGCGGGTCCTTGCGGCCGCGGTCGGCGGGGGTGGTCGGTTTCTTGATGACCGGCAGATCGGTGAGGATGGTCTCTTCGTCGCTCTTTTCGACGATGACCGGTATCTTGAACTCGTCGAGGACATTGAACAGCAGCTCCATGTCGTCGACCGAGAAGTCGGCGTTCTCGGGGAAGAAGGCGTCGAGGTCCTCGTAGGTGATCTCGCCTTTCGCGCGGAGGATGTCGTCGATCACATCGACCAGCTGATCGTTGCTAATCTCGCTGCCGCTGGCCAGTTTGAGCGCGTCGATGATCTTCTGCCGGTGTTCGCTCCGTTTCTCGATGTCCACGGAGGGGGCATGGCCGCGGATCCGGTCCCGCATCTGTTTGCGTCGTTTCAGGAAGGAGAGGTCTCGTCTTCTGAGCATGCGTATTCCCCGCTGTTAGGTGGCCGCGCCGGTCCCCGTGGAGAGGGAGGCGGATAGGTGTTTTTTCTCGTTCATGAGCCGTTGTATCTCGGCGATCGCCTCGGGCGTCGCTTCGCCCGACAGATCCCGGACCGCTTTTTCGATATCGGCGATGCGCAGTCTGAATATCAGTTGTCTGAACCGCATCTCGGCAGCCGCTTCATCAAGCCGGAGCGCCGCGGCGGTCAGTTTGCCGTCACGGTCGAGTTCCGCGACGATCTTTTCGAAGGTCTCGTCGTCCTCGCCGCCGTCGTGGGCCGCAAGCAGGCGGACGCGCGCCTCGCCGTCGTCGTGGCGCAGCAGGAAGGGGTCGTCGAGCGTCGGGATGAGACAGCGGTGGGTCGCGGCGAGCACGAGCAGTTCGCGCATCAGTTCCGGCGCAGCGGTCCGGGTGCCGCCCAGCGGCATGCGCGTTTCGCCGCGTTCGGTCTTGGCCGCCGCCGTGCCGCGTGCCGTCTTTTCCGGTTCCTTCCGGAGAAGTTTCTGGAGATATTTCAGCAGCGACTTTATCTCGTCGTCATTCACCGCGGGAAGGCCCTGACAGTACTTCTCGATAAGGTTGAGGTGGTCCGCGCGGCGGTGCAGGGCGAGCGGGCGGAGCAGCTGCGCGATCTCCTCCTTCGCCATGTCGCGCTGGGGGATCACCGGATCCTTGAGCGCCTGTTCGGCGAGTTCTTCAAGATAATACTGCGTGATGTTCTTCGCCCCTTTGAGAAGCGCTTCCATCCGTTCCTTGCCGTCGGGGCGGCGCACCAGCGAGTCGGGGTCCTCCTTGCCGTCGGGACTCTCTATGAAGGCGGCACGCAGGTCGAGCTTCTCGGGGATCGCCAGTTCAAGGACGCGCCGCATCGCCTTGCGCCCCGCCGCGTCACCGTCGAGTATCATCACCAGCGGCACGCCGAACCGTTCGATGAGTTTCAGGTGGTCCTCGCTGATGGCGGTGCCGAGCGCCGCGACCGCAGTGGTGAAGCCGTGGGCGTGGAGCGCCATGACATCGAAATAGCCTTCGGTGAGGATAAGATATTTATGATCCTTGAGGCCGTCGCGGACGAGGTTCGCGCCGAAGAGGCTGGCCCGCTTGAGGAAGACCGGCGTTTCGGAGGTGTTGAGGTATTTCGGTTCGCCGGGGCCGATGATGCGGCCGCCGAAGCCGATGACCTGCCGCCGCATGTTGACCACCGGTATCATGATGCGGTCGTGGAAGAAGGAGCGGAGGCTGCCCGATTGATCGATGCGGGCCAGACCGCTTTTTTCCATGAGTTTCGCGGGGACGCCGTTGTTGCGCAGGAAGAGGATGAGTTCATCGCCGTTGCCGATCCAGCCGAGCCCGAACCGTTTTATCGTATCGGCGGTGATGTCGCGTTTGACGAGGTAATCGGACGCCTCGCGGCTTTCGCCGAGTTTTCGGTGGAAGAACAGGGCGGCAAGCCGGTTGACCGACAGTATCTGGCGGCGTTCCTCTTCGCTGCGGTCGGCCTCGGGGGTCGACTGCTCCTGCAGGAGTTCGCGGACGCCGAAGTCGGTGCCGAGTTTTTTGACCGCCTCGCGGAACGAAAGGTTCTCGAGGTTCATCACGAAGGTCAGCGCGTTGCCGTGGGCGCCGCAGCCGAAACAGTGATAGAACTGCCGTTCCTCGTTGACGCTGAATGAGGGGGTTTTTTCCTTGTGAAAGGGGCAGAGTCCGGTCTGGCGGCGGCCCGCCGACTGGAGCTTCACATAACGCCGGACCACATCGACGATGTTTATGCGCTCTTCAATGATGCGGTTCACATCGACAAGGGTCAAGAGAGTGCCCCGTGTAAAAAAATTCGGTGGCATTATAATAGGAAGGGAGGGAAAGTCAAAAATTGCCTAAGAAAAAAAAAGGCTTGTCGCGGCGGAGAGGCCGTTTTTCCTTTAGCGTTCCGTTAGATTCGGTCGCACAGTCGCCTTTCTGCTTGACTTTCGTTTTGAATTGTTCGAATTATGAGCGCAGTGTAGGTATATCACCAGCACCCCGGAGGAACGATGAGTCACTTGTCTGAACTGCTCAAGAAGATCGAGACCGATCGGAGCAATCTCATCAAGGCGCTTCAGGCCGTGCAGACGGATGAAGGCTACATCTCGAACGAGGCGATCGAAGCGGTCGCCGCCCATTTCACCGTCTCGACCGTCGAGGTCGAGGGGGTCGTCAGTTTCTATGCACAGTTCAAGCGCGTCAAGCCCGGAAAGTACAAGATCTCGGTCTGCGACGGGACCGCCTGTCACATCAAGGGGGCGTCGCTCGTGGCGGGCTGGATAGCGGAGGATCTCGGCATCAAGGACGGCGAGACCGACAAGGAGGGGCTCTTCTCCCTTGAAACGGTCGCTTGTCTGGGCTGCTGCAGCCTCGCGCCGGTCATTTCGGTCAACGGCAAGGTCTTCGGCAATCTCGACCGGAAGGGACTGCTCAAGATACTCAAGGACTACCGTAAGGGAGGCGCGGCATGAAGATAACGCGTATCAAGGTCGGCGCCGGTTCCTGCGGCATCGCGGCGGGGGCGACCGAGGTCGTTTCCTTCTTCAAAAAAGAGATAAAGAACATCCCCGTCGTCGAAGTGGGCTGTATCGGCCACTGTTACGCCGAACCGCTCATCGAGGTCGAGACCGACAAAGGCTCGATCTTCTACGAGAAGGTACAACCGAAAAAGGAGCATGTCGACCGCATCCTTTCGCTCAAGGAAGAGGGTCGTTTCGTGATACGGCCGCAGCGGGCGGAGCGCGAAAAGATCAAGGTGCTGGCGCTCGCCGGACGCATCGACATGACCTCCATCGACGAATATCTGGCCCACGACGGCTATGTCGGGCTGAAAAAAGCGCTTGAGATGAAGCCGGCCGACATCGTCGAAGAGGTGAAGATATCAGGTCTGCGCGGTCGCGGCGGCGGCGGTTTCCCGACCGGCACGAAATGGAGTTTCCTCGCGGCGAAAACGGCGCCGGAGAAGATACTCATCTGTAACGCCGACGAAGGCGATCCGGGCGCGTTCATGGACCGGTCGCTCATGGAATCGGTGCCGCATCAGGTGCTGGAAGGGATGCTCATCGCGGCGCTGGCCACCGGCGCCACGAAACTTTTCATCTACTGCCGCGCCGAATATCCGCTGGCGATACGGAATCTCAAAATAGCCATCGAACAGATATACGAGCACGGGCTTAATAAACTGGGAACGCGCACGGTCGAGTTCCGCCTGAAAGAGGGCGCCGGCGCCTTCGTCTGCGGCGAAGAGACGGCGATGATCAATTCGCTGGAAGGGAAACGCGGTACGCCGCGCTTCCGCCCGCCGTACCCGACCGACAGCGGCTACCACGGCTATCCGACGGCGATAAACAATGTCGAGACCTTCGGCAATGTGCCGCTCATCCTGCGTGAGGGCGGCAAGGCCTTCGCCTCGGTCGGCACGCAGGGTTCAAAGGGGACCAAGCTCTTCGCGCTGGCCGGCGATGTGAAATATCCGGGTCTCGCCGAGGTCCCGATGGGGGTCACCATCGGCGATATCGTCTACGAAGTGGGCGGCGCCGAGAAGGGTTCGGTCAAGGCGGTCCAGATCGGCGGCCCGTCGGGCGGCTGCATCCCGGCCGACAAGTTCGACGCGGTGGTCGACTACGATTCGCTCAAAAGCCTCGGCGCCATCATGGGTTCCGGCGGCCTGATCGTCATCGGCCAGAACCGCTGCATGGTCGAAACGGCCCGTTACTTCCTCGAATTCACGGCGCGCGAAAGCTGCGGCAAATGCACCTTCTGCCGCATCGGCACCAAACGGATGCTTGAGCGGCTCGAGAAGATAACGCACGGCAAAGGGACGGCGGAGGATGTCGATTTCCTCGCCGATCTCGGCCCGAAGGTCATCAAGGGATCGCTCTGCGGCCTCGGCCAGACGGCGCCCAACCCAGTCCTGTCGACCCTGCGCTATTTCCGGCACGAATACGACGCCCACACCAAGGACCACAAATGCCCGGCGCTCCAGTGCAACCAGCTTTCCGATGTCAAGATACACCTCGACAAATGCATCAAGTGCGGCATCTGCGTCAAGACCTGCGCCGTCAAGGCGATCAGCCCCGAATTCGTGGTCGACAACACCGTCTGCACGCGCTGCAATTCCTGCATAGAGGTCTGTCCGAAGAAAACGATCAGCCGGGTCGAGAAGGGGACCGGCCACTACGGCAAGAGCGGAGGTAAGTCATGAGCATCACCATCACGATAGATAAAAAAGCGTTCGCGGCCGAAAAGGGCGAAACGATCCTGCAGGTCGCCGAACGCAACGGCATCTCGATCCCAACGCTCTGTTTCAACCAGAAGATCACCAAGACCACCTCCTGCTTCGTCTGTCTGGTGAAGGACGCGAAGACGGGGCGGTTCGTGCCGTCCTGCGCGATGGAGGTCGCCGACGGGATGCTGCTCGAGTCCGACACCCCGGAAGTGTGGGATATGCGCAAAACGGCGCTCAACCTGATGCTTTCGGAACACAGCGGCGACTGCGAAGCGCCCTGCACCATCGCCTGTCCGGCCCATGCGCAGGTCGAAGAGTATGTCCGCGAAGGAAAGAAGGGGAACCTGTTCGAAGCGCTCAAGCTCATCAAAGAGCGGATACCGCTCCCGATGTCGATCGGCCGCGTCTGTCCGCGGTTCTGCGAGAAAGAGTGCCGCCGCAATGTCGTCGACAAGGAACCGGTCGCCATCAACGATTTCAAACGGCTCGCCGCCGACATGCATTATGATTCCTATATGGAAGAGCTGAAGCCGCTTACCGGCAAGAAGGTCGCCATCGTCGGCGCCGGTCCCGCCGGGCTGTCGGTCGCCTATTTCCTGCGGCTGAACGGCGTTGCGTCGGACCTTTATGACAAACAGCCCGAACCGGGCGGCATGCTGCGCTACGGCATCCCCGAATACCGCCTCCCCAAGGGGCTTCTCAACAAGGAGATAGCGCACTTCGCCAAGATGGGCGGCATCACCATTCACTGCAACAAGGAACTGGGCAAGGATGTCATCCTCGATGACCTGCAGAAGAAATATGACGCCGTCGCGATAACGGTCGGTTCGTGGAAGTCGAGCGCGGCGGGTGTCGAAGGGGAAGAACTCGCCGTCGGCGGCATCCAGTACCTCGAAAAGATAGCACTCGCCGGCTGGAAAGGGGCGAACCCGGGCAAAACGATAGTCATCGGCGGCGGCAACACCGCGATGGATTGTCTGCGTACCTCGGTGCGGCTCGGCTCCAAAGAGGTCATCTGCTTCTACCGCCGGACCGAGGCCGAGATGCCGGCCGAGAAGATAGAGATACATGAAGCGAAAGATGAGGGGGTCAAGTTCGAGTTCCTCGTCGCGCCGGTGAAACTGCGCAAAGAGAACGGGCGGCTCGTCCTCACCAGCCAGCGGATGACGCTTGGCGAGCCCGACGCATCGGGCCGTCGCAAGCCGGTCCCGGTGCCCAACAGCGATTTCGACACCGTCGCCGACACCGTCATCGGCGCCATCGGCCAGAAGACCATCGCGCCGCAGGGGATAAAGGCCACCAAATGGGGCGATGTCGAAGTGAACAAGGATACCTGCCGCATGGATGGGACGATTTACGCGGCGGGCGACTGCGTCAGCGGTCCCGCCACCGTCGTTGAGGCGGTCGCTGGGGCGCGTCGGACGGCGCTGGCCATCCTCGCGCAGATAGAGAGCACGGAATTCAAGGAGCCCTACCTGCTCAATGTTTCGCGCGGCAAGTGGCAGAGCCTGAAACCGACCGATCTGGTCTACCTCAAGGATGCCATCGAGCGCAAGCGGACCCCGCAGCGGCTCATCCCGGAACACGACCGGACCGCCACCTTCAAGGAGGTATCGCTCACCTACACGCAAGGCGAGATAACCAAAGAGGGCGAACGGTGTATCGAATGTTCCTGCACCGCCAAGGGCGACTGCTTTCTCAAGAAGCATAGCGAGACCTACACCGCCAAGCCCGATGCGATGATCGGCGAGAAGCCGAACTTCGGCTACGATGTGCGCCACCCCGAGATCATCCTCGACCGCGGCAAGTGCATCAAGTGCGGCGTCTGCGTCAAGGTCTGTTCCGAAGTGGTCAACCAGAACATCATCGGCTTCAAGTTCCGCGGCTTCGGCACCCATGTCGACACCGCATTTTCAACGCCGTTCCCGTCGCAGCCCTGCCGCGACTGCGGCAAGTGCATCGGCGAGTGCCCGGTCGGCGCGCTCGACTGGAAACTGAAGAAATAAGTCATCACATCCAACCTGCCCCGAAAAATTGGACTTCATGGACGAAATGGACAAGAATGGACCACATGGACGGGGCGGAGAAATCCATGGATAAGAAAAACAATTGCCAACAACAACCAGATAGCGCAAAAAGTGATCATAAATGGACGATCATGAATATTCTTATGATCATGTTTGTTTTCGTACTTATTCTGGTAATGGGATGGCCGATTTATAGAGGTTATAGACAAAAGGTCATGATTTCGCAGACCATTAACTCTTTGTTTGCTCTTGCAAAGGCACAACATGCATATCGAAAGACCAATCAAAAAAGAGTCTTCGCAAATACAATAGAAGAATTAAGGCCACAACTGAAATTCCCTTTTTATGCAGACAACCCCAGCGATTGTAACGATAGTTTTTGGTATTTCTTAACCTTCAGATTGAAGAAAAAGGAAACGGGGCCTTGGGCCTGCGATGGTGATTTCGCGTATGGCGTCAATCAAAATGAAAGATGTGATGATGTTATGTTTGACGATGAGAGCATCGGCAAAGCATTTGTGTATGCCATTCCTGTTACAAGAAATAAATGGATATATCCGAATAACTGGCAAATAGGCGCATGCATGAATTCCAATATTGAGTTGCATAATAAATGAAGAACGAGCAGGCGGTTGGGCAGGGTGCATTGATACCCAAACACGGCGGTTACCGCCGGTTGAAGAGTTTTCAGTTGGCGCAACTGGTCTACGATGTGACGGTGCGCTTCTGCGACCGCTACATCGACAAGAAAAGCCGCACCCACGACCAGATGGTGCAGGCGGCCCGTTCCGGTGTCCAAAATATCGCCGAGGGGAGTCAGGCATCCGGAACTTCTAAAAAGACCGAACTGAAACTGACCAATGTGGCGCGGGCGAGTCTCGAAGAACTGAAGCTGGATTATGAAGATTTCCTGCGTCAACGCGGTCTGCCGCTGTGGGATGCGGCTGACCCTCGCCGCGCCGAACTCATCGGACGGCGCCCGAAGAGCGCCGACGAGGTGGCGTTGTGGGTGAGGGAAAAATCGAATTTGTCCACATCGTCCACTCAGTCCACCCCGTCCATTCAGTCCACCATTCCTGAGATCGCCGCGAACGCGGCACTGACATTACTGTCGGTTGCCTGTTCTCTTTTAGACCGACAGGTGGCGGCGCAGGCGAAAGCATTTGAAGAAGAGGGCGGTTTCACCGAGAGGTTGTACCGCGTCCGTAGCGAGAATCGCAGGAGGAATACATGACTGCAACGGCGAAACAGGAAAAATACGGCCGGATCGTTGCCCAGCTTGAGGAGTTGTACCGCAAAACGCCCGATCCGATAGCGCGGATGGCGACGGCGGCGGCACTGCTCAAGGGCAAATTCAAATACTTCTTCTGGGTCGGTTTCTACCGGCTGGTCGACGGTGAGCTGACGGTCGGGCCGTATCAGGGAGCGCTTGCCTGTCAGGTGCTCAAAAAACACACCGGCGTCTGCTGGGCCGCCATCGACCGCGCCGGAACGGTGCTGGTCCCCGATGTCGAGGCGTTTCCCGGCCACATCGCCTGTGACAGCCGCTCGAAGTCTGAGGTGGTGGTGCCGCTGTTCGACCGCGACGGCCGTATCTGGGCGGTGCTCGATGTCGATTCGGATGAACTCGATTCGTTCGACGCCGACGATGCTGCCGGACTTGAGAAAATAGCGGCGTTCATCACCCGATAAATTTTTCTTGACCTTTCATTTGTAAGGTATATGCTGGCGGAAGATGTGTTGTTCCGTCAGGCAGGAGGTATGCCATGGAAGAGAACCGCGAAGAGCTCACCGGATCGCAGGAGCGGCTGCTGGCCGCCATCGAGGACTTCATCGCGAAGCAGGGGATCCCACCCACCACGCGGGAACTCGCCGAACAGCTCGACATCACCGCCGCGAGCGTCCATGAACAGCTCGCCCGGCTGGAGAAAAAGGGTTATATCCGGCGGAGAAAACGGGCGGCGCGCTCACTCGAACTGATAAAAGGCATGAAAAAGCTCCTTAACCCCGCCGGGATCAATTTTATCCGTGTTCCGCTTCTCGGACGCATCGCGGCGGGCGAACCGCTCCTTGCCGTGGAGAACTGCGAAGAAGAGATACTGGTCGACGCGAGCTCCATCGGCACCGGTAAATTTTTCGCGCTGCGCATCGCGGGCGATTCGATGGTGAATGCATCGATCAACGACGGCGACCTAGTTATTGTCAGGCGTCAGCCGGTCGCCGCATCGGGCGAGATCGTGGCCGCTCTGTTGGGCGACGAAGCGACGGTCAAGCGGCTGCGTATCGACCGTTCCGGCGTCTTCCTGATGCCGGAGAATGAACGATATACGCCCATCGAGGTGACCCTGCGCGAAGATTTCAAGATACTGGGAAAGGTCGTTTCAACCGTTTCGGTATCCCGCTAGCCTTTAGAATTCGGCGTCGAGCGCCAGCACGGCGTTGATCCCCGTGCCGTTCAGACCGGCGAGATAGGGGCGATAGTCACGGTCAAGAAGATTTTCCAGCGACAGCGAAAGGCGTATGTACCGGTCGAACACGAAGCCGCCGCGGACCGTGAGCACCTGCCATGAGGAGCGGTCGAGCGGATAGGTGACCGTATCGTCGATGGTGACGCTCTTGCCCGCGCCCGGATCGGTCGCGCCGCGCACCGCCAGCTCCACGAAACCCTGATACTGGCCCGGTTCGGCCGAATCCCAGCGGAGCGACGCGTTCCACAGGAGCGGCGGTATCTGATCGAGCATGGCTATGCGGTCGTTCTTCAGCCGTTCCTCGCCCCACAGGTAGGAGGTGCCGCCGCTTAGGGTGAAGCCGAAGGGAATGGTCAGCGTCTTGTTCGCCGTGATGCCCCAGATGAGGGCGCGCCCGGTGTTGACATAGCCGGCGACCGGGAAGCCCTGTATAGTGGTGAGTCCGTTCCACGACGCCGCGACGCGGCCGATGCGGTCGGCGACATGGGTGGCGAAACCGCTCACCGTCACCGCGACCCGTTTGGTCTGGCCGCGCAGGGTCAGATCGAGCGTGTCGGTCGTTTCGGCCTCGATCCCGCCGTTAGGGACGAAGAACAGACCGTCGCGCATCCCGTAGAAAGCCGCCTCGCGTAAGGTCGCGGGACGGGTGCCGTGGGCGTAGGTGAGCGCCGCGCCGAAATTCTCGCGCCAGCCGTAGGCGATGCGTGCCTCGACCGCGTGTCCGGGTTCGGTAAGGTTCAGCGCGGGGATGTCACCCCGTTCGGGGGCCCGCAGGGTCGTTCCTTCGAAGCGGTACCCGGCGGTGGCCGTCAGATGATGGGCGCTTTCGGCTGGCAGGAGATCGAACAGGCCGGTCAGGTAGCCCGCGAAACGGTCGCAGGCCGAATCGTCGGGAAGGACCGCCGTGCCGGCGGCGGCAAGAGCGGCCGCGGCATCGGACCGCTCGAAATGGGCAGTGCCGATGAAATCGTGGTAGTATTCGCCGCCATATCGTAGGGTAAACAGACGCGGTGTGATGGCCGCGGTAAAATCTATGTCGATGCCGGCGGTGTTGCCGGTCGTTTCATTGCGTTCCCGGGCGCGCCACAGCGAGCGGCCGTCGCCGATGAACGAGGTTTCAGCCGCCTCGAAGGCGTTCTGGTAGGAGAGGGTGAAGACCCCTTTCAGGTCGGCGGCGGGAAGGTCCATCGCGAGCCGCCCCCACGCCACATGGGCGGTGCGTTCGTAGCGCTGCACCGTATCGGGAGTGTCGCCGTCGGCCGCAAGACCACTCAGGTCGGCCGCATCGTTGAGGCCGCCGAACAGGTAGCCGAGACTCAGCTGCCAGCTGCTGCCCGTGTCGCGGGTAAAGGCCCAGTCGCCGGTGAAGAAGGCGCCGTAGTTCTCGAACGAAGAGAAGGGCTCCTCGTTGCCCGCGCCATTGGTGCGCGCGTCGCTGAAGCCGACCGATCCGGCCGCCAGCGCGCCGAAGTTGCCATAGCCGCCTGCCAGCCGCGCATGAGCGTCGCGGTCGGTGTCGGCGCTGGAGAACCGGGTGTTGAAACGGCCGGTCGCCGTGAATTCGGGAGTGCCGCGCACCGCCGCGGTCGTGAAGGGATGAAGCGTTATAGAGCCGCCCGCCGCCGCCGAGCCGGCGGAGACGGTGTCGGGGCCGTTGGTCACGGTGATCCGCTCGGCCAGTCGCCGGTCGAGGAGCGACAGCCACGCCCCGGTGCCGCCGGTAAAGATGGTTCTGGACAGCGCGATGCCGTCGAAAATGACCGGGACCGCCTCGGAAGGCATCCCGCGCAGTACCGGATAGGCAAGTCCGGCGCCCGCTTCGCGGAAAAAGAGGCCCGGGACGCCGTTGAGGGCGTCAGGCAGGGTCTTGGGGGCGGCGTCGCGTATCGCGGCGGCGCCTATTTCAGTATCGGCAAGATGGTCGCGCAGGGTTCGCGGCGTCGGGGGAACGGTCGGTTTTGCCGGAACGACGGGGGCAGGAACAGATTGAGGCGCCGGTTCAACGGCCGGGGCCGGCGTAGCGGCCGGGGCCGGAGCCGAAGCGGGTGCGGGGGGTGCCGTCGGTGCCGGTTCGGCGACCGGAGCCGGTTCAACGGCGGGATCCGTAGCGGGAACGGGCGCCTCCTGTGCCCAAAGCAGGGCCGATGCGCATAAAAGGGTGGCGAACAGCGCTTGTTTCATAATCTCTATCCTCATCTTACTAATGATCCTCCCCGCGGGACGGGACAGCCTAGCACATCTTTCGGAAAAGGAAATAAATCTGGGTATGCGGGAGAAGTTCGGTTGACATTGAGGCGGCCGGAGGTATACTCGCCCCTGCCAACAGGTTTTTTGAAAAGTGGGGACGAACGGCTTCGACGGGAAGTAGGAGAAGTGCGCGCTGCATGCCGAGGTGCCGCAGGCCTCGTTAAAAGCGGCAACACAAGAACTGCGAACAACGAACTCGCACTAGCGGCTTAATTGCCGCCGTCCTGAAGGATCTCTCCCGCGGTGAGATCAGGGCGCAAAACAGCGGGATAGTACTGTGATCGGGTCACAAGGTCACGGATGACACAAAAGCGACTGGGCCGATGCGATCCATGCCGGCATGGGGAGCGCAAAGGCCGAGATTAAATCAACCGGATACGCACTGTAGTACGCACGCACGGCTCTCTTTTCGGACGCGGGTTCGATTCCCGCCGTCTCCACCATTTTTCTTTCTTTTCAGAGGTAATTCTCCATGAACAGGATCATTCTTCATCCCGACAAGGACAAACTGCCGCGCAACCATCACCCGTGGGTATTCTCAGGCGCGGTCAAGGATATCGAAGGGACGCCGTGGACCGGTGATGTGGTAGCGCTCCACGGCGCTGACGGCCGGTTCATCGCCTACGGTCACTTCAACAAGGACTCCAAGATACAGATACGGCTCCTCGAATGGAACGAATCGCGCACCGTCAACGACGACTGGTACCGCGAAAAGATCAAACGGGCCGCCGCCCTGCGTGCGCCGATACTGACCGAAGGGGTGACCGACGCCTGCCGTCTCATCTACAGCGAGGCCGATTTCCTGCCGGGGCTCATCGTCGATCGTTACGGCGATTTCGCGGTGCTTCAGTCGCTCTCAGCCGGTTTCGACACGGTCAAGGAGCGCATCGCCAAGATGCTCATGGAGGAGTGCGGACTCAAAGGGGTCTACGAAAAGAGCGACGGCGACGGCCGCAAGATGGAAGGTCTTCCGGTGCGCTACGGCGCGTTGGCGGGGAAGGAGCCGCCCGAAAAACTGGTCATCCACGAGAACGGGCATCTGTTCCATGTATCGCCGGCGGGCCAGAAGACCGGCTTCTATACCGACCAGCGGCAGAATCGTCTCGTCACCGCGAGCTACGCCGCCGGGAAAAAGATGCTCGATGTCTGTTGCTATACCGGCGCCTTTTCGGTCTACGCGATGGCGAGTGGCGTCGCCTCGGTGACACTGTGCGATACCTCCGATGACGCGATCGAAGGGGCCAAACGGCACCTGCGGCTCAACAATGTCCCCGAATCGAAGTGCCGCTTCATCTGCGCCGACGGGCTCCAGCTCTTACGCGACCTCCAGCGGAACAACGAACGCTACGATCTCATCGTCCTCGATCCCCCCAAGTTCGTCGCCCATCCCAAGGATCTCGAAAAGGGGATCCGGGGCTACAAGGATATCAACCTGAACGCCATGAAACTGCTGAACCCCGGCGGGATACTGGCCAGTTTTTCCTGTTCAGGCGCCGTGACGATGGAGCTGTTCCGCCAGCAGATCGCCTACGCGGCAAAAGATGCGGGGCGCGAAGTACGGGTCCTGCACCATCTTCATCAGGCGGACGATCACCCGATCCGTGTCTCGGTGCCGGAGACCGAGTATCTGAAAGGGGTGATCTGCGTCGTTGATTAGGTCTTAGCTCTTGATACGCATCGCGTAGAACGAACGCCACACAAAGAACAGCGCGACGGCGAAGAAGAATATCCCGACATAGGGCGCCACATCGCGGAAATCGGGCGATATCGCTATTTCCATGGCGAGCAGGCCGAAGAGGGTGGTGAACTTGATGATGGGGTTCATCGCGACCGACGAGGTGTCCTTGAACGGATCGCCGACGGTGTCGCCCACCACGCACGCTTCGTGCAGGGTAGTTCCCTTTTCCTTCAGATCGACCTCGACCACCTTCTTGGCGTTATCCCAGCAGCCGCCGGCGTTGGCCATGAAGATCGCCTGGAACAGGCCGAAGAGCGCTATCGAGATGAGGTAGGAGACGAAGAAACTGACCGCTTCGTTGCCGTTCACCGGTGAGGAGAGGAACGCGAAGGCGAGGGCGAAGGAGAATATCCCGATGAAGATGTTGAACATGCCGGCCTGCGCGTACTGGGTGCAGATCTTGACGACCTCCTTCGACTTCTCGGTGGATGCCTTCAGATCGGCGTTCGGGTCGAGGTTGATGTTCTTCTTGATGTATTCGACCGCCTTGTAGGCGCCCGCGACGACCGCCTGAATGGAGGCGCCGGTGAACCAGTAGATGACCGCGCCGCCGCAGATGAAGCCGAGGATGGTGTAGGGGTTGAGTATCGAGAGGATCGCCTGCGGTTCGATGCCGAGCGTCTTTTTGATGACGAGGATGAGCGAGAAGATCATCGTGGTCGCGCCGACCACCGCCGTGCCGATGAGGACCGGCTTGGCGGTCGCCTTGAAGGTGTTCCCCGCGCCGTCGTTGG
>CAYPQK010000073.1:0-16436 GCA_964412895.1 uncultured Spirochaetales bacterium | reverse complement strand
CGGCCGCCGCTCTCGATGGAGCCGATGTCGCCGCCGGTGGCCGACTTCCTCGATCAGATAACGATCAGTTCGGTCAAAAGCTGGGACGAGTATGTGAACTGGGAGCGGGCGTTGCTCAAGAACGCCTTCGTCTCGACCAAGGAGATACGCGATCTGGCCGCGAAGTTGACGGCGGGCGCCGGGACGCCGGACGAGAAACTCGACGCCCTTTTTCATTTCGTCGCGCAGGAGATCCGTTACCAGCAGGATTACGAGACCACCATCGCCGGGGTGAAACCCCACACGCCGCCGCAGATCATCGAACGGGGCTACGGCGACTGCAAGGACAAGGCGGTCCTGATGATACAGCTTGCCAAAGAGGTCGGCATCAAGCTCGACTACGCCATACTCCGGACGCGCGGCGCCGGACAGTTACAGAAAAAGATACCCAACCAGCAGTTCAATCACGCCATCGTCCATGTGCCGGTCCAGCCGGGCATCGTCGCCGACCGCTTCATGGACCCGACGGTCGACCTGCTCGAGATCGGCAACCTCCGTTCCGACGATCAAGGGGTCGAAAGTCTGGTGATGGACATCGACACCTCGGTGTGGAAGTTCATCCCGATACCGTACCAGCAGGCGCCCCTCAACTACGAAAAGCAGGAAATATCCTTCAAAGTAGGTGCCAACGGCGTAGTGACGGCCAAGGCGGTGGTGACCCTGCGCGGCAGTTCATCGTCGTTCGTGCGGCGGGTGCTCCGGACGCAGAAGGATGCCGAGAAACTGTTTCAGGGACTCGTCAATAAACTGTTCCTCGGCGGCAGTCTCCTCAACGCCGAGAGCAGCGATATCGAGGATATCAGGAACCCGCTCACCCTCACATTGGAGGCCGATGTGTCGAACCTCCTCCAGGCGCAGGACGACAAGAAACGGCTCCGGATACCGCTCGACATCCTCAAGGCCGACCTCGTGAAGCTGACGACGCGCACCCTGCCGATGGAACTGGGGATCAAGGGGCTCATGAGTTCGGCGGTGACGGTGGAGTTGCCCGCCAAGGCGAAGGTGGAGTTCTACCCGAAGGGGTTCAAGACGGCGGGTTCCTGCTTCACGGTGGAGCGGGGGACGAAGGCCGAGAAGAACAAGGTCGATCTCCTCACGGTCTACACGAAGGAATGCACGATCATCGCGCCCGCCGACTACCCGGCGTTCCGCACGGCGGTGCAGGATGTGGTCAGCCGTCAGGAAGACTACATTATATTTAAATAGAGAGTTTCGCCTTTTCCAAAACCTCGATGTTCCCGTCGGGCAGGAAGCGGACGAGGTGGAGGTTGCTGATGACCTGATCGAAGGCGTAGGTCACCTCGCCGAAATCATCCCAGAGTTCGGAAAAGCCGCGCTCCGACAGATCGTTCATCGCCAGCGCCACATGCGGATGCCACTCCTCCGGCAGATACTCCTCGATGGTCCGGTCGCAGAATATCTCAAGGAACGCGTTCGCCATCAGGTGCGTCCCCGCCAACTCCTCGATCGGTTCAACCTCGAAGAAGAGCAGTTTGTTCCCGGCGTTCCCCATCTTCCGCACTGAGAGCGTAAAGGGCTTCACCCGCGCCGCGAACCGCTGGAACTGCCTGCGCATCTCGGGCAGTTTCTCGGGCGCGACCGACCCGCCCTGAAAGGTGAACGAGGGATGCTGGAAGAGTTGGACTTCCTTCGCGCCGTACCGTTCGGCGCAGAGGTCCCAGAAACGCTTCGTTTCCTGATAAAGCGCCCCTTCGAGGAGCGATATGATCGCGATAAGTTCCTGTGTCATGGATGGTTACCGGAAGATAGGGGTTAGTGTATCGGGAGGGCGTCGCCCGCCTGCAGGTCGGCGAGTTTTTCGGAGTATTCTTTCTTGAGCGCGGCGGCCTTTTCAAGCGCCTTTTCATATTCCTCGGCGAAGGCGGCGCGCTTCTGCTCGTAGCCGTTCTTGAATTCGGTCACCTTCTGTTCGTAGCCGTTCTTGATGTCGGAGAGTTTCTGGTCGTAGCCGTTCTTGAATTCGGTCACCTTCTGATCGTAGGTCGCCTCGTATTCCTTCTTGGCCACGGCAAGCCGGGCGAGGGCCGCCTCGTATTCATCCTTCCACTGGGCGATGCGGGTGCCGATGAGCGTTTTGCGCTCTTCGACCGCGACGGCGAGCCGTTCCTTGAACTTCGCGAACTCCTCCTGATAGAAGGATACCATCGCCTCCTCGTATGCCTCTTTCAGTTCGCCGACCAGTTCCCGGACCGGCACGATCTTCTCGATGCGCCACGCGTTGGTGCCGCAGAAGGCGAAGCCGTCCGCGAGCAGTCCCTTGCGGGCGTTGTTGAGCGCCTCGGAGATGCAGTACTGCACCTCGCGGGCGTCGCACGCCTCCAGACAGCGCCACGGACACCGGAAATCCTTGCGCGCGCCGCTGGCGACCTCGTCGAGGAACGAATTGCGGATGGCGCGTCCCGGCATGCCGACGGGGCTTTTTATGATGACGATGTCGTCGGGGTGGCAACTGACATAACTTTCCTTGAAACGGATATCGGCGTCGCATTCGTCGGTGGCCACGAACCGGGTCGCCATCTGGGCCCCCGCCGCGCCGGTCTGCATGATGCGCTGGATATCTTCGCCGGTGTAGAGGCCGCCTCCCGCGATGACCGGTATGGCGCGGTTGAAGCGCTGTGCGAAATCGCGCACCTCGGCCACCACATCGGGGACTATCTTCTCCAGCGCGTAGGCCGGATCGTCGAGCTGTTCGATCTTGAAGCCGAGATGTCCGCCCGCCTGCGGCCCTTCGACCACCACCGCGTCGGGGATATCGTGGTAGTTCTTTTCCCACGACTTGAATATCAGTTTCGCGGCGCGTCCCGATGAGACGATGGGAACCACCTTGACATGGGCGGCGCGCAACTCGGCGATGGGGATATCCTTTATCGGAAGTCCGGCGCCGAGGAACACGACATCGGGCTTTTCCTCGATGACCACACGCAGCATATCCTGAAAATTATTGACCGCCACCATCAGGTTGACGCCGATGACCCCTTTGGAAAGTTCCCGGGCCTGCCGTATCTCGCGGCGCAGGGCGCGGATGTTGGCCTCGCGGCCGTTCTCGCGGTAGTCGGGCTCCATCAGGCCGATGGCGTTGGCGGCGATGACGCCGATGCCGCCTTCGTTGGCGACCGCGGCGGCGAGCCCCGAAAGCGATATGCCGACCCCCATGCCGCCCTGTACGATGGGAAGCGTTGCGGTCGAATCACCGATGGTCAGCGCGGGCATCGAAAAAAAGCGCATGTGCGACTCCGAACACCGTTAGACGGCCATCCTATGCAAATAGAGTGAAATAGGCAACAAAAACGGGGATTATTTTGAAGCGGGTGCCTCGGCGGGCTTCGCTTCGGGGGCGGGCGGGTTCTCGAGCACTTCCTTTTCGAACGAGTAGCGGATGGTAACCACGAGGTTATTCTGTATCTGCCACTCCTCGCTCACCTGCGGCTGACGGATGACCGACAGCCGGTAGCCGACCGCGAGCCACGAGGCGACCTCGGCGGTCAGATTGGCGCCGAAGGTGTAGTTGGTCAGTTCGCCGGCGCCGCGATCCTTGGGGTCGTCATAGACGAACGGCACGAGGATATCGGCGGTGGCGCCGTAGGTCACCGGCGCGTAGAGTTTGTAGGCGCCGGTGAAAGAGGCGGCGAAGACGGCGCCCATCTGGTTGAAACTCGCCACCTCGGTCAGCGGTATCTGCCCCGTCGCGTTCTTGTCGCCCTTCACATAGACATTGTCGGCGATGACATGGAGGCCGCCCAGACCGGCGCGGAGCTCTATCTTGAGCCAGTCGCGGGTCCACGGTTTCACGAACAGGCCGAACGATTCGGATATCTTGATGGGATCGAACGAACCCGATATCTGGAACTGATCGAACGATTCGACGGTGGTGCCGTCGGGGAGGAGATACGGTTCGGGAATAGCGGTATTGAGGAAGCCGTTGAAGAGTTGCGTCTCGAACAGGAATTTGGCGAACGGTCCCCAGAGGTTGTCGTTTAAATTGTACAGGTAGATCGCGTCGAAGGCGAACTTGTCGGCGCTCTTGATCAGCCGTTCGAGATCGGGGGTGTAGCTGAACTGTTCGTCGACGAGCAGGCCGGTCCGGATCTCATGATGCAGTTTGTAATACTCAAGCCGGGTGTTGAGATTGACCCCGAGAGAAAAGGCGGTGCCGCTGGTCTGGCCGACCACATCGCGGTTGTCGTTCAGGGTGAAGTTAAGTCCGGTCAGCAGAGTGAAGAAGAGCCGGTCGCCCTTCTTGGGGTCGGCGGCCGACGCCGGTACGGCGCTGGCATCCTTTGCTACGGTGGCCGCGCCTACCACATCCTGCGCCGTCATTCCGGCAGGCAGTAAAAAGGCAAGGAACATAAGGGTGATAATGATAGAGCGGATCATCTTACACCTCCGTTTTCTTTTTTTCAGATATCGTCGGGACCTTCAGTTCCTGCAAGCGCCGGAGGGAGTTGATGCCCTTGACCAGCATGAATACGGCCCATGCCACGATGGTGAAATCGACGATGGTCTGGACAAAGCGGCCGTAGTTCAGCATCACCGCCGGTGCGGCCCCCTCCGCCGCCTTGAGGGTGACGGCGAGATTGGAGAAGTCGGTGCCGCCGAGAAGCAGGCCGATGGGGGGCATGATGACATCGTTGACCACCGAGGTGACGATCTTGCCGAAGGCACTGCCCAGAACGACGCCGACCGCCATGTCGACGACATTGCCCTTTGAGGCGAATTCTTTGAATTCGTTCAACATACTCATGGTGTGTCCTCCTCTAATTTATTGGGACCGCAGGGTATAGAATAGTTTCCTGATCGCTTAAAGCAAGAAATTCCCGGTTTTTCTAATTCATCTTCAGAAGATCGTCGGGAACCAGTTCGGTTGCCGCCTGCGGATTGCGTAACTGCGGCGCGGGGGCTACGGGCGCGAGGATGCGTTCTATCTCGTTCTTCGAGCCGCGCGGATTGATAAGTATGAAGAAACTCTCGCTCTTTTCTCCGCCGCTGACCACCACGATACGGTCGTCGCGCTTGATGCCCATGTTGGTGAAGAGCAGTATCTTCTCGGTGGGGGAAAGGAGTTTGACGGCGGTGTCGGCCGACAGTTCCAGATAGCGTTTCTGCAGGCCGTCGCGTATCGTCGGGAGCGACGCGAGCGGGAAGCGGTTGATGATCGATTCGTCGCGGAAGACCGCCGAGCCGCTCTCTATGGTGAAGTAGATGAGCCGTTCCGAAAGTCCGGCGAGCTGATGGATGAGCTCTCCCTTGTCGCCTTTGACCTCGGCCGCCAGTTTCCCGGCGGTGTCCATGCCGGACATCATCGAGGCGTACTTCGACATGTCGAACAGGAAATTCTTGTAGACCATGCGCCGAAAGAGCGAATAGGGGACATGGAAATAGGTGGTCGTGATGTCGGGGAAGATATGCTGTATCATCTGCCGGACGGCGTCGAGGTGGGCCGCGTTGAGAAAGCCGAGTATGATGTCGCGGTTCTCTTTTTTATAGGATATCGGGAAGACGAGGTACTGGGCGATGACATCGGGGGTGAAGAACTTGAAGATGTCGTCCTTCTTGAACGAGGTGGTCCCTTCGTCGTAGATGACCGGATACCCTTCTTCCTCAAAAAAACGGGCCAGTTTCTTCTCGTCGATGTAGCCGCGGATGATCCCCTTCCAGATGGGGTCGAGGTTCTGTTTCATGTTGACCAGACGGTTCGCGTTGTCGGAGGATATGACCCCCTTCGAGACCATCTTGAGAATGGTGTTCCTCATCTCCTTCTCCCGTGCTCGGTACGGACGGCATTATAACCGGTGTTCGGTGAAAATAAAGAATTATCTTACGCGGTCAGTTCCCTGACGGCGCGGGAGAACTGGTCGACGGTGAAGGGTTTCTGGAGCGTCGTGAGGCCGCCCCACGATACCGCCTCCTGCACCCGTTCGTCGAAGCGGTAGCCCGATATGATGAGCGCCTTGATCCCGGGACGGAGACGCCGTATCTCGCGGAGTGCCTCGATCCCCGAAAGGCGGGGCATCAGGAGGTCGAGTATCAGGAACGATATCTCTCCCCGCCGTTTTTTGAAAAGTTCGACCGCCTCGACCCCGTCGGTGGCGATAAGGACGGTGTAGCCCATCATCTCAAGCATCTCGGCGGTCGTTTCGCGTATCGCCGGTTCGTCGTCGGCAAGCAGGGCCAGCCCGGTGCCGTGGTGTCCGATGAAGGCGGGCGCGCGGTCGGCGGCGAATTTGCCGGTGTCGGGCAGGAGCGGCAGGAACAGGGTGAAGACCGATCCTTTCCCGGGCAGAGAGGATACCTTGATATGGCCGTGGTGCTGGCGGATGATGTTGTATGCCATCGGCAGACCCAGCCCGGAACCGGACCCTTTTTTCTTGGTACTGTAAAAGGGGTCGAAGATGCGCGGCAGGCTCTCCGGGCCTATGCCGACGCCGCTGTCGGCGATGCGGATGCTCCAGTAAGCGCCGGTCGGGAGATCGGGCGGCCAGTCGGGGAAGTCTTTTTCGACCATGACCCGTTCCAGCGTGACGGCGCAGAGTCCCCCCGGTTTCTCGTCGGAGCGGCGCATGATGGTCATGGCGTGCCATGCGTTGACCATGAGGTTGAGGAGGACCTGTTCGAAAAGTGCGGCGTCGCCGTTGATCAGAGCGCGTTCCGGCGGCGTTACGACGCGGAGCTGGACGCTCTTCTCGAAGGTCTTCTCGCAGATGGCGGCCACCTGCGTTATCGCCGCGGTCAGGTCCATCGGCGCGAAGGCTATCTCCTGTCCCCGCGACAGGGCGAGGAGCTGACGGATCATCTCGGAGGCCCGTTTCACCTGCGATTCGATGAGCGAAAGATATTCGCGTATCTTTTCGGGGGTGGCCTCCTTGTCGTCGTGTTCGAGCAGGTAGGAGAGGAGCGACGCGGCGCCGCCGATGCCCCCCAGCACATTGTTGAAATCGTGGGCGAGTCCGCCGGCCAGCGTTCCGATCGACTCCATTTTCTGCGCCTGCATGAGCTGGAGGTCCTTGCGTTTGAGTTCCTCTTCGGTCCGTTTTATGTCGCTCATGTCGACGACGATGCCGCGCAGGCCGCTGAGCCGTTCGTTCTCGTATCGTGGGGCGGAATATATGTAGACGGGTACAATGTCGCCGTTCCGGCGTGTCACGCGGTATTCGTTGCCGCCGGTTCGGCCCCCTTCGAGGATCGTCTTGATGTTCCGGGAGGCATGCTCGCGTTCGGAGGGGAGGAGGAGTTCCGAGATGTTCTTCCCTTTCTGGAGATCCTCTTCGGTGTATCCGTAGGTTGTATACCCGGTTCGGTTCGAATAAACTATCCGGCCCTGCAGGTCGGTCTCGAAGAGCGTCTGCGGCAGGAGGTCGGCCATCTCGCGGTAGCGTTTTTCGCTGGAAACAAGGAGTTTCTTGCTTTCCCGCAGATCGGCCACCATCTTGTTGAAGGCGATCGCCAGCCGGCTCAGTTCGTCGTTCCCACTCACCGCAACGGTGTTGTCGAGGTTCCCTTCGCCGATGCGGGCGATCCCCCGCGTCAGCTCTTCGAGCGGCCGGGTGATGCGCCGCGCGATGTGGCTGAAAGCGACCACCGAGATGATGAATATCAGGACCGATGTCAGGGAGATGAAGAACAGGGCGCGCCAGAAGGAGGAGAAAAGTTCGTTGGTTTCCTGCGCGACGATGACCCGCCAGCGCGGCGTGGTGGTGGAGGCCGCGTCCGATGCGACGGAGAACGAGTGGGAGTTGCCGAAATACTCCACCCCGCGTTCCGTGAAGAAGAAACCGTGGGCGATGGTGTGGTCGTCGGGCGGGGTGATCCGTTCGAACAGCAGGGCGTTGTCGCGATGGATGATGATGGTGCCGCTGTGGTCGAGCACGAAGGCGTGACCGGTTCGCCCGACGGTGAGGTGATCCACCGATTCGGCGAACTGGCGCATGTTCAGCGTGACGGCGACCGCCGCGATGACGCGGTCGCCGCTTTGGACGGGAGCGGTGTATTGGATGACCTTGGCGACCGGGTCGGTGAGGATGTGCACATTGGACACGGCCGGATGTCCCTCGATCGCGTCAAGGAAGTGCCGCTTGTGCCGCCAGTCGCCGCGACCCGCGAAATCGGTGGAGACCAGCACCGTGCCGTCGGGGGCGATGATGCTGATATCCTCATAGAGCGGCAGCATCCGGCGAAACTTCAGCAGTTCGAACCGGAGCGTCTCGCGGTCGCTCGTTTCGTCGCTGATGAGCGGGTTCTCGGCGATCAACCGGGCGATATCGACGCCGTTACGGTTGAGCCGGTCGAGGTTGTAGTAGAGTTCTCCCGCGAGTTTGGAGAAATTCTCAGCGTTGCGGGTCCGGACGCTCGTCCGCATCGCTATGGCGGCGACGGTGGCGAGCATGAACAGCGTCAGCACGACGATGCCGAGGAAATAAAGGGTGATCCGCCGTCTCATGCGTTGTTCACCGTGGCGCCTGCTTCATGTCGTTGAAAAGACGCTGGTAAGCGCCGTACGCCTCGCCCACATCGCGATACTCGTCGCCGCGTTTGAGCGTCATCTCGGCGGGGAACATCACCGCGTTACCCTTCAGCTCGGGGCGCAGAAAGGCATCGGAGCCGCGGACGGCGTTCGCGTAGAAATAGGCGTTCGAATTACGCGCCGCGATATCGGGACGCAACAGGAAATTAACGAAACGGAGCGCCGCGCCGGGATTCTTTGATGCCTTGGGCAGGACCATATAATCGGCCATGAGGGCGAATCCCTCGCGGGGGAAAAAGAACCGGTATTCGGTCCGGCCGCGCGCCTTGTACAGATAGTCGCCGTTGTAGGTCTGCGCTATCCAGACGGTGCCGTCGACCACCTTGGCGACATTGCCGAAGGTGTCGCCGAAGGAGATGCCGTTGTCGCGCAGGGCGGCGGCGTGCCGCACGGCATCGGCGATCTGTACCGGATCCTTCGTGCTGAAGGAATATCCCGCCTTTTGGAGCACCGGCGCGACCGCCTCGCGGACATCGTCCAGCAACCGTATCCTCCCCCGGTATTGGGGGTCCCAGAGGATATCGATGCTGTCGGCGTCGGCCGGCACCTGCCGTGTATCGACGATGAATCCGGTCGCGGCGACCAGATAGGGGATGCCCCACGGCATCCGGCCCGAAAAACGCGGCGACAGCAGGTCGGCGCCGGTCAGTTCCCCGCGATCGAATTCGCGTATCAGGTTGGTTTTTTGCAGAAAATCGAAGGTGCTTTCGTTGGTGATGACCAGATCGAAGGCGCCGGGGTTTTCCTGTAGGCGGGCCAGTTCCTCGTCCATGGTCTTGTATTCGACCACCGTGACGGAGATGCCGGTCTCCTTCTCGAAGTCGGCGATGACGCCTTTATCGAGATAATCCTCCCAGTTGAAGATGATCAGGGTGTCGCCGTCCCGCGTTTCCTCAGGGTGGTGAGGCCGGAAGAACAGATAAAGCGTCACGGCCGCCACAGCGCTGAGCGCAATAATGTAGATAAGTGAGCGCTTCATCCCCGGACCGAAAAAATCTGTAGCGATTCTAGCGTATTCGGAAGTGTAATCAAGAAAAAAGAACGGAACGCTACAAATAAAGAAGAGTTCCGTGCGTCAGTTGACCTTGAAGGTGAGGTCGCCCTTTTCGAAGAAACCGACTATCTGACGCGCCGCGGCGATGCCAGCGTTGATGTTGGCCTCTTCGGTTTGCGCGCCCATCTTCTTCGGGGTGAAGAAGGCGCGGTCCTTGTATTTTTCGACCACCTGTTCCTTCACCGTATCCTCGACATCGGAAAGGTACTTGAAATCGGGCCGCTCCTCGAACATCTTGAGGAGCGATGCCTCGTCGATGACCTCTTTGCGGGCGGTGTTGATGAGGACCGCTCCCTTGGGCATCTTCGAAAGGAGGGCGTGGTTGATGCTCTTCTTGGTTTTGTCGGTGGCCGGGATGTGAAGCGACACATACTGGCAGGTGCTGTAGAGCTCCTCGACGGTATTCACCGCCTTCACGCCGTCCTTGGCCATGACCACGGCATCCACGAACGGATCGTAGGCGTAGATATCCATGCCGAAACCCTTCGCGATGGCGCAGAGCGACCGGCCGACGAAACCGTAGGCGTGGATGCCCAGTTTTTTGCCGCGCAGTTCGGTGCCGCTCTTCGGGGTGAACCAAGTGCGGGCCGCATAGAGCATCATACCGAAGGCGAGTTCGGCCACCGCGTTCGAGTTCTGGCCGGGGGTGTTCATCGCCACGACCTTCTTCTCGGCGGCGTATTTGGTGTCGATGTTGTCGTAACCGGCGCCGGCGCGGACGACGATCTTGAGGTTCTTGGCGGCGTCGAGCACCTCCTTATTCACGATGTCGGAACGGATGATGATGGCGTCGACCTCGGGTACCGCCGCGAGCAGATCCTTCGGGTCTTTGTAGTTCTCAAGTTTGATGAGTTCGTAGTTGGCCTCTTTGACGATGGCCGCGATCTTTTCGACCGCCTCTTTCACGAACGCCTTTTCGGTGGCCAGCAGGATCTTTTTCATGAACTTCTCCTCCGGGGTTGTTGTTGTCTGGCTATAAGTTACAATCGTTCGGGTCGCTTGCCCAGCAGTAGTTGCACTCGCCGCCGCTCTGGTCGATCCAGTAGGTATCGCATTCGCAGTCGGCCACGCTGGTCCAGTCGTCGCAGACGCCGTGGTCGCCGCAGTCGAGCCAGCCGTCTATTATGTCGGTCGCGTGAGCGCAGTCATCCGCTTCGCAGGTGTCGTCGCCGTCGTGATCCTGCCAGCCGTAGGCGCACTGCTGGCACCAGCTGCCGTCGTACGCCTCTTCGCAGACGCATTCGGGGTAGCCGTACTGTTCGGTGCAGGTGCCGTGGTCGTTGCAGTCGTAGCAGGCGCAAGCGGTGCACGGGGCGTCGTCGTCGGGACCGATGTCGGTAATGGAGTCGTCATCGGTCGCGGTATCGTCATCGACCGTGGTGTCGGTGTCGACTACGATATCTCCATCGGCCGTCGTGTCCATGTCGTCCACATCGTCCATGTCGTCCACATCAGCCATGCTGTCACTATCAACCGTGTCTTTGTCGGCCGTTGAGTCCATGTCGTCCACATCAGCCATGCTGTCACTATCAACCGTGTCTTTATCAGCCGTGACATCGGCATCGGTCGCCGTGTCGGAAAGATCGGTCCCGTCGGACAGGTCGGACTGTTCGGTCTCCGGCAACCCCTGATCGTTCCCGGTGTCGGCGTCATACCCCTCTATCGGCAGGCAGGCGCCGGTCACGATATCGCAGGTCCACCCTTCACCGCACTCCTCGTCGCCGGTGCAGAGATCGTCCTCCAGCACACAGGCGGTCAACAGTATGGCCGACAACACGGCGAACAGGAATATCCGTCCCATCGAGAACTCCTTACCAAGAACGGCCGATTATAGCCGCTTATCTTTCCGGTTGCAACAAAACCGGCATTCTTGAATTTCGAACCGACTCATGGTAGGTATATCCTCGCAAGAACGGGAGAGTTCTGTTATGCAGGAAACGACGCTCATCTTTGAAAGCCGGCACGGCGGCGCTATCAGTTACTTTCGGTGGCTGCCCGACGACGGGCGGACTGTCCGTCGGGTCATCCAGATCGCCCACGGCATGGCGGAGCACGCGGGACGGTACCGCCATTTCGCCGAATTCCTCACGCAACACGGGTTCGCCGTCTATGCCAATGACCACCGCGGTCACGGCCGTTCGGTGCTTCCCGGCGAGCCGCGCGGTTTTTTCGCCGAAACGGACGGCTGGCAGAAGGTGGTCGACGACGCCCGCGACCTGACCGGCATCGCCAAACGGGATCATCCCGGCCTGCCCTTCTTCCTGTTCGGCCACAGCATGGGATCGTTCGTCGCCCGGGCCTACGCCATCCGGTTCGGCGGCGAACTCGACGGGCTCCTTCTGTCCGGTACCGCCGGAATGCCGATACTTTGGGAAAAGTGGGCGGTGCTCGCCATCGTGAAGTTCTGCACGCTCCTTTTCGGGATACGGACCCCCTGTACCTTACTGCACAACCAGTCTCTCCGCGGCTACAACCGGCCGTTCCGCGTTACCGGTTCCGACTGTCAGTACCACTGGCTGTCGCGCGATCCGGCGGTGGCGCACGCCTTCGCGGCCGATCCACTCTGCGGCGGCATTTTCCCGGCCGCCTTCTTCCGCGATCTGGCCGACGGCATCCTTTTCATGAGCGATCCGGCGGGGGCGGCGCGCATGCCGAAGGATATGCCGGTGCTGTTCCTTTCCGGCGACCGCGATCCGGTGGGCCGCAACGGCGTCGGGGTCCGCGAGGCGCATCAGCTCTTTATCGATGCCGGCATGAAGAAGGTATCATTGAAATTGTATCCCGATGCGCGCCACGAACCGCTGAACGAACTTAACCGCGACGCGGTCTACGGCGATATCCTGCAGTGGCTCGACGATCACTTGCCCATGAGGGCGTCGTAACGGTCCATGATCTTTTTGAAAGCTTCGGCGTCGCCCGCCGGAATTTTGGCGGCGACGGTGCCGTGGTATTTCACCGGATCGATGATCTTCTTGGTCTTCGACGATTCATACTGCAGCTGATAGTGGAGATGCGGCCCGAACGAGCGGCCCGAATTGCCGACATCGGCGATATGGTCGCCCGCTGCGAACCGTTGTCCCGGCTTGAGGTGGACCTTGTCGAGGTGGAGCAACACCATCCAGACGGCCGGGTCGGTGTCGAGCCGCGCGAGGAGCGATACGCCGTTGTAGCGCATCTTCCAGTTCGTTTTTTCGACCGTGCCGCCCCACGGCGCGTAGACCGGTGTGCCGAGCGGCGCCTTGAAATCGAGTCCGTCGTGCTTGGGGCGGCGATCTTTGAGGAGCGAGGTTATCTGTATCCACTCTTTCAGCGGTGATTTTTTGAGCGTCTTTTCGACGGTGGTGCCGTCGGCGAGGTAGAAGGCGGGGAATTTACGGTCCGACGCCTTGAACTGGTAGAACCGGATCTCCTTGCCGAGCCGTATCGAGCGGTACTGCATCGCGAGCAGTTCTATCTCGTCGGGGATATCGGCGCGCTTTACCTGTTCCTCTTCGGGGATGACGCGGAAGAGCAGTTTCATCTCGTCGCCCGGGTAGACATCGCGGCGCATGTCGAGACTCCAGACGAGGTTGCGCGACACATGGGCCGACAGCAGTTCGGCCAGCCGTTTCCTGCCCGTTTCGGCGGCGATACGCGCTATTTCGGCGTCGTCGGAGAAGGTGTTGTAGAAGGATGCCGATATCTTGACCGTCAGCGCGTAGGTGTCGTTCTTCTTCTCGGGGGTCGGCGGGGTGGTGGGTTGCTGCGGGACCGCGGCGTTGGCCTGCGGTTCGGTGCGCGGCATCTCCATGACCGTGGCGGGCCTCCCCGGATCATCGGTATCGGGCGCGGTGAACACCAGCGCCGAGGGGCGCGGCCAGTAGGCGAGCTGGACGAGCGCCAGCACCGTCACCGCGCAGAGTGCGCCGAACGAGAGGAAGAAAAGTATCTTCCAGTTGGGGTCGCGCTTCTTCGGTTTAAGGTCGTCGGGCATCATGGGGTCTTTTTTTCCTTCGGTTCCGGTTTCCAGATGCGGTCCTTCTCTATCAGCTGCTGATTGAGATATATCGCCTGCGGCATACGGCGCAGGCGGTCGATGAGGGCGCGGTCGGGCGTTTTTATGAGGCTGGTCTTTTCTCCCGGATCGTTCTTGAGATCGTAGACGAATTCATGGTTGGTGCGTAAGTGATGGATATATTTCCAGCGGCCGTCGAGTATGCCGCCGAGGAAGATGCCGTTGTAGGGCTGTACCAGATAGATCGGCTGCTGCGGCAGGGCGGCGAACATCGACACGCCGCGGAAATGGTGCCGCTTGGGCGTGATGCCGACCATGTCGAGGAGCGTCGGCGCGATGTCCATCTGGCAGAAGGCCTTGTCGGTCACGCGGCCCGGCGTGAAGCGGCCGGGGGCGATCATCAGGAACGGGGTGCGGAAGAACTCCTCGTACCACGCCGTTTCATTGTGCTGATAGCCGTGTTCGTTGAGCGGATAGCTGTGGTCGCCGGTGACGATGACGATGGCATCCTTGAGATACTCGCGCTTCGCCAGTTCTTCGAAAAAGAAATGGAGCTGTTCGTCGGTCAACCGGATGCTGTTCGCGTAGTGTTCGGGCAGGTTCTTCGCCTCGGGATAGAGCATCCGTTTTTCCACCGGCACCTCGTTGAAGCGCATATGGTTCATGACGGTGTGCATCGTCACGAAGGGCGGTTTCTGGCCCGAAACGACCTCTTCCTGCGTGTCGAGATACTCGAAGAGCCGTTTGTAGAATATCTCGTCCTCGACCCCCCAGCCCCACATCCGCTTCTTGTCTTCGGGGGTCAGCAGGGGAACGATGGTGATCGCCTTATCGATGCCGTTCTTGCGGACGAAGCGGCCGGTGTTATCGAAGTTGATGTCGCGATAGGCCTTGAAGAAGAAGGTCGAGTAGCCGTTGTCCTTAAGCACCTGCGGCAGCGACTGGAAACGGATATGGCTGAAACTGGTGAAGACCTTCTGCTTGAAGCTGGGGATGAGCGAGAAGAGCGTCGCAAACTGCCCCTTGGCCGACTGTATCGAGTTGGCGTAGAACCGTTCGACATACATCCCTTCCTTTATCTTCTCGTTGAGGTAGGGGGTATAGGGGCGTCCGTCGGGCGTCTTCGCCTCGACCACCTTCGCCGAGAACGATTCTATCTCCAGTATGAAGATGGGCGACCGTTTCTTGTTCCCTTCGGCGATAAGCGGCACCTTCTCGGTTTTGATGAAGGGATAGCTTTCGGGGTCTATCTTCTCGTCGGTCTGGTAGAGTTCGTCGCGCCGCACATAGTCGTGGACGGAGCGCAAGACCGAACCGAGGTCGTCGTGGAGCGTGTAGGGGCCGAGCAGGAGCCAGCCGTAGAGCGGTATCGCCGCGACGCCCGCGATGTAGCGCCGTTTGCCCCATGACCGTTCGCCCATGATGAGCCGGCGCGCCGGCCGCAGGAGGAGGGCCACCAGCATCAGCGCGATGCCGATGACGAGCACATGGAGACTCACGCTGTCGAGCACCACCACGACCGATTCCCAGTTGAAGGCCTCGCCCGAATTGTCCATCATGACCGACACATCGAACGGTATCTTCGAGCGGAACCGGTAGGTGCCGAAGAGGTGATACCAGAACAGATAGGAGACGAACGCGAAAAGATAGGAGCGCGGTCCGATGGTCAGGAAGGTGCCGATGATGAACCAGAGGAGGAGCGCGCTGGCCAGACTGCCGAAAATGACCAGAATATCGAACAGATCGAAGGTGGGATGGATGACCCCGGCGCGTGTCAGGAAGGATATATAGTCGAAGAAAAAAAGGACCATGATGAAGACATAGGTTATCGGTATCCGTTTGGGCAGTGCGAGCAACCTATCCTTCATTCCATACCAATGGACGAAAACAGTTGATGCATCATGCCTGCTCAGACTGAAAAATCCAGCTTTTTTTGAGATTTCTTATGAGACGGCCGGCATCCTAGAAGGCGAGGGAACAACCACAGCCGTTGCCGGTGGGCTTGGTGGTGTCGGCGTCAAACGGCGACTGTTCGTCGGGACCTTCGGCATCGCTCAGGTCAGGCATGACGGAGTCGATATCTTCGATGGCGTTGTCAACGCTTTCGTCGGTCGCCTCATCAATGGATTCATCAACCGTTTCGTCAGGTTGGAAGGCGTCGGCGTCGGCGGCGACGGTATCTTCGTCCTGTGGCATGGCATCGTCGGTGGCCGTATGGTCGTACTCGGGATAGACGATGTCGTCGGCACCCCACGGTGGAGGTTCGTGAACCCAAGTATCCTCGTCGGGGATGACCGCATCGTCAACTATTGCCTCGTCGGGCTGGATGTCGTCGGTCATCATATCATCGGTCGGCTCGACGGTGTCATTGTCTGGCTCAACGGTCGTATCATCCGGTTCGACAGTCATGTCGATATCGGGTAGCGGCGTATCGTCTGGCTCCTCGACGGTCGTTACGCGGATCTCATAGAAACCGACCTCGTTCTTGACACTACCTTCCAAGGCGATGTAGATGGTTCGCGGCGATGCGCTGGAATAGATGATGGCCTCGGCATCTCCTTCCCCGCCACCGTTGGCGACGCCCAGACACACTTCGTTGTTCTGGCAGGCACCGATAAGGTTGATGGTGACATCGTAGCTCGCCTCGGGTGCCACCTCTATCAGGTATTCGACGCCTGCTTCGACCGTAAGGGCATAAATGATGTCGGGACTCGGCTTACCGGCGTTCCCGCAAGCGGCGCCGTAGGCATTGAGGGCATTCGGCCGCCCAATGGTCGTGCCGGTCGCGGTGTAGGGCAAGGCATCTATTG
>CAYPQK010000072.1:0-17593 GCA_964412895.1 uncultured Spirochaetales bacterium | reverse complement strand
ACTTGAACGCATGAAAGTACAGGCGCAAAGGGCAGGGATTGAAATAATTATCGATCGGCGGGCGGTTCGATGGTGACCGGCTCGGCGGTCGTCTCAATGACATAGCGGTGGCGCAGAAGGCTGTCGGGCGTCACCGAGAGTTGCAGGTCCTCAAGGGTGCGGATGACGGTGTCGTCCTGCGGGTAGACGATAAGGTAGCCCGGTTCAGCGAGGAGCGGCATCCACCAGTCTATGAAATCCTCTATTTCCTGCCCGACGAAGCCGCGCGCAGCAAGGTCGTTGCGGAAGAATTGCTCCATCTCGTCGGTCGCGACGAGATAGCCGCGCTTGCGCTGCCAGCCGTTGGGCTGGACGCTCTCGTAGAAGAGGAACCGCCACTGGCCGTCGATCATACCGTCGGGCGTCACCCGAACGCTCCAGCCGTCGTTGTAAAGCGGCTCAGACACCGTGACGCGGCCCCCCTGCGGGAAGCCGATCTTTACCGTGATATCCAGCGGTGCGGTGGGGTAGAGGTAGATGTTGGGTTTGAAGTCGTCGGTAATCACTTGTCCGCATTTGGCGACATTTTCATTTGTATAATAGCACTCAAGCCCATTGTCGTCGCATGATTCTTGGGTCACCCACCGTTGGTTCTTGCAGAGTTTGATATCGTTCTCGAAACAGGCCGTGGTGCCGTTCTTACATTCCTTTTCGGCACAACGGGCTTCGTACTTCCCTGTTGAGAACTCATCGACACAAATTTGATAAATGCCAACACAGGATCCCGTGAGCACCCAATTGTTGTTTTGACAAGTCAACATTTCCGTTTCTATCTCAAATCGTCCACATTGGACATCGCCCTCACGGCATAGGATTATTGTTCCGATGGGTACGGTATCGCTGCAAGCCGCGTTGTAAAAATCCTTCTCCTGGTCATAGTATTCATTGCAATATGGAGACTTGCCGGGTTGGTCGCAAGTCTCTATGGAGTTCCATCCCTCGCCATCACAAAGTTCTACATAAGCCGGTGAAGAATAGAAATCGCACCTCCGATCGCCGACATGGCATGAACCTTGGTTAGAGTTTATCGGTGAATTGTTGCCATCGCCATCGCAAGAAACGAAAAGAAAAAAGGCGATAATGACCAACAGCCGTTTCATGATCATCCCCCATGTCAAAGGTGGTTCTTTTGCTACGATAGCATTTTAAAATGGAAAGTCAACCGGAAATATTGAAAGTTCGGTGCGCTATTCGCAGAAGCACTGATCCTGACCGGCGTTGGAACTGTAGCCGCAGCCGACCGCCGCCGCGTAGCCGAGATCGACGCAAGCATCGGCGCAGAGCATCCGCTTCCAGAAGCCGCCTTCGCAGTAATAGATGGCTGCGGTTGCGTCGCAGGCGGTAGCGCCCTCAAGACAGTAGACCGTATCGTCGTCGGAAGTGGGATCGCGGTCGTAGAAGGTGACGGTACTCATCTCCTCCTCGAATACCCAGACCACCACGGCGGGACTCACGGTGAAAAGCAGGGTCTTCTCATCGAGCAAAACGACCTTGCTATCGCCGGGGGCAAGGGTGAAGCCGGTCCAAGCCTGACTGTTGGGCGCTATGGTCAGCGTGTAGGTCGACTCATTAACGAAGGTTCCCTTGTAGGGCACCTCATTGATATCGCCGCAGGCGCAGAGCATGAGCAATAGGACGGCGGCGAACATACTACGGACGGACATCGGACCCTCCCGGTGGGTGGCAACGGGGCCATCCTACCGTTTCTTTAGTAAAAAGGCAAGAGCGGAATTATTAACCGGATGCTATCGTCCCTCAAACACCCAATCGGGGTCCATGTAGGAACGGTATCCTTTGGGGCGACGGAAAACTCTCGAATTATCTCGATCGACGGTCCACGAAATGGTTTCATGGTCACAGATCAGGGAAACGGAGGAAACAAAATAATTAAGGCTGCCGTTTGTGTCATGGTCAAAAGTCACATCGAGCATTTCTCCGGCCGATATCTCTGTTTTTTCTGGGATATTAAAAAACGGCCAGTCCAATTCGGATATCTTAAACTTGTCAATGTCACTTAGCTTAAGCGTGCAATTGTTTAGATGCTGATTTGAATTGTTGAGAAGGAATACCCTTGTCGCCTTATAATCAGAAAAAGAATCGTCGCTTATCTGTATGGCCAGCTTGAATTTGTCGTTGTCAAGAGTATTGGTGATGATCCCATAGTACATGGTCTTCTCTTGAAAAAGCCAAGATAAAAAATACAAGGGAAGTATCAGAAAAAGCAGTTTGGCGGGTTTTGCCTTCGGGTTATATATAATGTCAGCAATGATGATCAAAGATATTATGACGACATAGATAAGCGGTAACCATATGCTGTAGTAATCCCACAGATGAAAAATAAGAGGGGGATTGTAATCGGCGAAAAAGAGCCAGATGATCGCGGGAGTAGCAAGGAGAAAACCCCATCCGCGTTTGCGAGCCCCTGCAAAAACGGCACCAAGAGATAGAATGATAAGGTTGGCAACGCTGCAGATGGAGCCCAACAGGTTGTCTCCCATGCCAAAATCTCGGCCAGGAAAGAGCAGGCTCAGAAAAATAACCGTAAAAAGAAAAAAGCGGTTCTTGGTATAGGGGTTCGTCCAGACCTTCTTATCATCGAGTAAAGCCCGCCCCGCCAATCTTTCGCCGGGACTTAGCCAGTGCGTCAGCTTGTTCAGGCGTGTATGATAATATATCGGTGGCAAAAAAAGAACGAACAGTACGAGCCACCTGAGGGAATATCTAAGGCCGTCTAATTCCAGTGCCATCTCAATAGTGCTGATAAGAGACACCAAAACGAATGAAAAGAAAATGATGTCGGCAAACAAGGCGATGAGCGGATGTGGTTTGGAGAGAATCATGTCAGTTTTTCCTTCACCAGAAAGGAGTGACTATTATATCCAGTCCTATATCCAAGGGAATGCGCCGCCCGTCCCAAACGCCAACCAAAAAATAAAGCCTAAAGAGGCCAACATCTTTCTCGCACGCAAAGTGAGCAATGATTTTTCCTGTGGGAGATGGCGTAAAGGAAGAGACATTAGCCAGACAAGAAAAAATGCTACCACCAATGCAATAGCCAGCATCCGCAGGCCCTCAAGCGGATCAAAGTTATGGGGCGTATACCAGCCCGGGAATCCGATATTGAAAAATACCCATGAAAATGGGCCGAGAAGAGTCAGTATTGCGGGTGCGATGTGACCTTTGCCTGGTCCCAGCGATTGTAGCCCCGCCAGCAAGACGGAAGCAATTATCCAACCGATGGTGAATTTAGAAATCTTGCCCATGTATCCCTCAGATCATTGGTGCAATATATCCGATGGGCAAGATGCCGTCAATATTATCGGCCGGAGGGGTAACGACATATCCGCCATGTAGGGGCGTTCCCACCGGGACGCCCGGGATAAAATGGAGAACGATATATCCGCCATGTAGGGGCGTTCCCATCGGGACGCCCGGATGTTTGGGGCGGGGCAGAAACAATGCGGGCGTGCCGTTGGCGCGCCCCTACAATTCGGTGGCTATCCAATGCGAGCATTTTGATAGCGCTCGCGGAAAAAGGTGTCGAAGATGCGGGCGACGAAGGCCCGTTCGGCGTCGGTCGCGTCGGGATCGTTCAGGAAGCGGCGGGCCGCCTGCGACGCCTTCTGCACCTCGATGCCGTACTGCGCCGCGAGGAGGTAGTAGGGGTCGTTGCGGAAGCCCGACTGCTCAAGCCCGGTCAGCGCCCCCGGCCCGCGCAGACGCAGATCGTATTCGGCTATCTTGAAGCCGTCGGAGGTCTGTTCCATGAAGGAGAGTCGCTCGACCGCCTTTTCGGTCACCTGTTCCCCGGCGATGAAGGCGGCGAAGCTCTTTATCGCGCCGCGTCCCACCCGGCCCCGGAGCTGGTGAAGCTGGGCAAGGCCGAACCGCTCGGCGTTCTCGACGACGATGAAGGAGGCGTCGGGGACATCGACCCCGACCTCGACCACGACCGTCGATATGAGCATCCGCGCCGACCCGTCGCGCAGCATCGTCAGGATGCGATCTTTCTCCTCACCCTTCATCCGCCCATGGAGAAGCTGCACTTTGTCGCCCAGAAGCGCCCTGAATTCGTCGTAGACGGCGGTGACCGGAGCGAGGTCGCTCTTATCCGACTCTTCGACGAGCGGGCAGATCCAGTAGCCCTTCTTCTCTTCGGTCGTCACGATGGAGACGATATGCTCGACCACCTTGGGGCGGTTGGTGTAGGGGACGAACCGGCTTTTTATCGGCAGGCGGTCCGGCGGCATCTCGTTCAATACCGATATCTCGACCCCGCCGTAGAGGGTAAGCGCCAGAGAGCGAGGGATGGGGGTGGCGCTCACGACCAGCACATCGGGCTCGGTCGCCTTGTTCATGAGTTCCATCCGCTGGGAAACGCCGAAACGGTGCTGTTCGTCGATGATGATGAGCCCGAGGTCGGGGAGCGCGTCGAGATTCTCGTAGAGGGCGTGGGTCCCGACGATGAGTTTGGCGTCGCGGAAACTTTCGAGCATCTCGCGTTTCTTCTTGCCGCTCTTCCCGCCGACGGCGAGCGCAGCGGCGACGCCGCCCGAACATCTCGCGATGGTGTCGTAGTGCTGGCGCGCCAGAATTTCAGTGGGGGCCATGATGACGGCACGGTAGCCCGAAGAAATGACATCGAGCGCCGCGAGGAGCATCACCATCGTCTTGCCGCTCCCCACATCGCCCTGCAGGAGCCGCATCATCGGCTCGGGCGCGGCGAGATCGCGCCGTATCTCGGCAAGGACGCGCTTCTGGGCGACCGTCAGGGTGAAGGGGAGCGCCTGCTCGACGGCACGCGCTTCGGCCGAATTCACCGCGATGCGACGCGGTTTGCGGCGGTCGGCGCGGCGCCGTTCGAGATGCGATCCGTACTGGAAGAAGAACATCTTATCGAACGCGAGACGGCTGTGATAGGGGGTGCGGGCCGTCTCCATCTGTTCTTTGGGCAGGTCGGGCGAAGGGAAGTGGACATTGAGGAGCGACAGGATGAGGTCGGGGAAGCCGTAGCGGCTCCGGAGGGCGGGCGGCAGCCAGTCGCCGCTGAATTTCATGAGCTGCAGCGACGCCTCGCGCATGGCGCGCAGGAGGAATATCCGCGAAACGCCCGGGATCTTGCGGTAGAACGGCACGATGCCCGACAGGAGCTCCTTCCATATCTCGTCGTAGCGGAAGATGTCGGGGTTGGTGAAGGTCGGGATGAGCGTCCGCTGGCTCACCTCGCCCGAGACGATGACCTCGCTTCCTTCCGGGAACTGGGCGGCGTAGCCCTGTCCCACCTTGCCGAAGAAGCTGACCGGCGTCTTTTTGCCGCCGACCGCCAGTTCCATCGTCCACGGCGCGTTGGATTTCCACGCCCGTTTCCAGCCGGTCACGGTACCGGTCACCGTGGCGATGTCGCCGGGGGCGATCCCTTGGAGCGTCGGGGCGAGGATACGGGTCTCGTAGCGCTCCGGCAGCGTTTCGATGAGGAGATTGAAGACGGTGCCGCCGATCTCCTTTTTTATTTTGCGAAGCTGGGTATGCGACAGCGGAATGACCGATTCGATGTCCTGCCCGAGGAACGATATGAGTTTTTCCCCTTCGGCGAGGAAATAGCTCGGATCGCCGGCGAGTATCCGGCTGACCAGCGGGAAGAGGGCGAGTATGGATGCATCGCGCTGAGAACCGGTCCACGGCGGCAGTTTGTCGCGGAGGTCGCCGCGGACGAGGCGCGTTTCGCCCTTCAGGATAAAGGCTATTTCACGCGGTGTGATGCGGTGTGCCTGTGCGTAGGCGAGTATCTCCCCGGCGGGAAGATCAGATGAACGCAACAGTGAGGATCTCATAGGTGCGCACGCCGGAGGGGGTCTGGACCTTCACTTCGTCGCCCGCTTCTTTGCCGATGAGCGCCGCGCCGATGGGCGAACGGACCGATATCCTGCCTTTGGCGAGGTCCGATTCTATCTCGCCGACGACCTGATAGGTTATCTCGTCCTCCTTTTCGGTGTCGAACAGCGTCACCGTCGCGCCGAAGAGTACCCGGTCGCCCTTCATTTTCGTCGGTTCTATCACTTCGGCGGTGGCCACGATGCCTTCCAGATGCTTGATGCGTCCCTCTATGAAGCCCTGCCGTTCCTTGGCCGCGTGATATTCGGCGTTCTCCGACAGGTCGCCGTGGAGGCGCGCCTCAGCTATCGCCTTGATGATGGCGGGGCGTTCTATCTTTTTCAGATGCTCCAGTTCCTTCTTTATCGCGGCGAAACCGGCCGTCGTTATCGGATATGTCGCCATCGGCACCTCCCGGAGAAAAGGACCGGCTCATCATAATCGCACGGGCCGAATATGCAAGAAAAGGGGCTCTTCAGCGCGGCCCGCCGTCCCAGTGCGCGGCGAGCGTCCGGGCTATCGCTGCCTTGACCGCGGCGGCCTGCGGCGGCTTTTGCAGCACTTCGCGGATGCCGAGCGCGGCGGAGCGTTCGATCGGCAGCGCCCCGTCGGAGGCGGTCAACAGGATGACCGGCAGTTCCGCGCGCAGGGAAAGCGCCTCCATCGCAAGCTGGATGCCCGACATGAGCGGCATGAGATGGTCGGTCAGGAGCGCGTCGAATTCCTCGGGGCGCGCCTGGAACAATTCCAGCGCCTCGAACGGGGATGCGACCGCCGTCACTTGATGTCCCGCCGTTTCGAGTCCTTTCTTCATCTCCCGCAGTTCGTCGGCATCGTCATCGACCAGCAGGAGCCGCAGACCGCTCCGTTCCTGCGGCGCGGGCACGGCGATCTCCCCCGTGAGGGGCAGGTGGACCGAAAAGAGGCTCCCGGCCCCCGGCGTGCTCTCGACCGTCACGAAACCGTCGTGATCGCGGACGATGCCGTCCACGATGGCGAGGCCCAGTCCGGTGCCGGAGCGGCGCAAGGTGACATAGGGGTCGAAGATGCGGCCGAGTTGCTGCGGATCGATGCCGCAGCCGGTGTCGCGGATGGAAAGGGTGACCAATTCGCCGCCGAGTCCGGCATAGTTTTTCCGTTCTATGGCGACACTCACCGTTCCCGGCGTTCCCGGGGTGATGGCGCGGACGGCGTTGTCGAACAGATTCACGATGACCTGCTGTAACTGCGACGGGTCGGCGAGTACCGGCGTCGGAAGTGAGGGATAGGATTCCTCAAGCCGGATATGCGCCGGCAGGGCGCCGCGGACGATGCCGAGCGCATCGGCGGTGAACCGCGCGAGGTCGATCGGCCGTTTTTCGGAACCGGCCGGGGAACCGATGCGGAACATCCGGTTAATGAGTCCCTTGGCGCGGTAGGTCGCCTTGAGCAGTTGTTCCAGCGAGTTCTCGCAGGCGTCGCCCGGCGGCACGCGGGTCAGCAATACCTCGGCGTTGCCCAGTATCGTACCGATGATGTTGCGAAAATCGTGAGCGAGACCGCGGGCGAGGGTAGCGACCGCCTCCTGCTTCTCGGCGTCGCAGAGCCGCTGTTCGAGCAGTTTGCGTTCGGTGATGTCGCGGGTGACCCCCTGTATGCCGATGACCGCCCCCTTTTCGTCGGTGAGGAACATCGATTTCACTTCGCCCCAGATGACGCGGCCGTCCTTGTGCAGGTATTTCTGTTCAAGGAGGTAGACCTTCTTCAGCGATATCTGCGGGTCGCGCGCCAGTTCCTCGAGTGCCGTCCGCAGGAAGAGCGCCGCTTTTTCAAGAGAATCGGGAGTGAGCGACCGGGTCACCGGCAGGACGAGGAATTCCTCCTGCGTGTAGCCTTGGAAGTGTTTTATCGACGGCGAGACATAGGTGTGCTGGAGCCGGAGATCGCAGACCCATAAGACATCGCCGCAGTCCTCCGCGATGGCGCCGAGTTTCCGCAGTTCCTGATCGAGTTCGTGGTGCATCATTCCCCCTGCGATATGATTACCATCCGATATCACTAAATAAAAAAGTAAGGAAGCGAAAATGCTTCATATATATTGTTCTATTCTTTGACGCCCGGTCTCGGGCGTTACGACCTTTCTGTCCACCTCTCGTTCCTCCCTCCGGAGCACATCCCGAGGGAGGATCGTTTTTTTCATATCTCATCTATTCGCCGGTCTGAGCGAGACCAGCCAGATGACGACGGCCGCCGCGGCGAAACTGACCAGTCGTGCCGTGATGAAGCCGTTGAGCGCGGATATCTCCGACCAGATGACGGTGGTCAGGGTGCCGGTGAGCATTCCGGCGATGATGCCGGGACCGGAGGTCCGTTTCCAGAGCAGGGTCAGCAGTATCGCCGGGCCGAACGACGACCCGAGTCCCGACCACGCGTAGGAGACCATGGTGAATATCAGTTTATCGGAATAGACCGCCAGCAGGATGCCGGCGAGGCCCACGGCAAGGGTGATGATGCGCGAGAAGGTGACCATCGCCCGGTCGGAAAGTTCGCGCTTCAGCGTTTTACGGTAAAAATCCTCGATGATCGCCGATGAGATGACCAGCAGCTGGCTGTCGGCGGTCGACATCATCGCCGCGATGGCGCCCGATATGAGTATCCCCGCTACCCAGCCGGGAAAGAGTTCGGTCGCGAGCGACGGCATCGCCTTTTCCGGGTCGGGGTAGAAGCCCTGTCCGTGAAGGGCGAGTGCCGCAAGACCGATGATGATCGCGCCGGTGAAGGCGGGAACGGCCCACGCGAAGGCGATGCGGCGGCCGACCCGTATCTCGGCGGGAGTGCGTATCTCCATGAATTTGGTGAGGAGATGCGGCTGGCCCATGTAGCCGAGTCCCCACGACAGGCCGCCGATGACCGCCGCGATACCGGTCCAGCCCGTTTTCCCGGCGGTGAGACTGCCGACCGTCCCGGCGTTCGCTACTGCATCGGAAAGGCATAATCCCTGCGCCTGTATCTCGTAGAGCGCCACGACTGGCAGTACCACGAGCGTTGTTATCATCAGGAGCCCCTGTATCAGGTCGGTCCAGACCACCGCCATGAAGCCGCCCATCATCGTGTAGAGGACGATGATCGTCGCACCGATGACGATGCCCCAGATATGCGGGATGTCGAAGGTGACATTGAGCACCTTGCCGGCGCCGTTCATCTGCGCCGCGAGGTAGAAGGTGAAGAAAAAGATGATGATGAGCATGGTCAGCGACCGTATCGGCCGGGCGTGCTGGCCGAACCGTGCCGCGAGATATTCGGGCAGGGTGATGGCGTGATACCGTTCCGTTTCGATGCGCAGTCTCTCGGCGATGACATACCATGAGAACATGATGCCGGCCACACAGCCGACGGCGGTCCAGACCTCGATGAGGCCGACCGCGAGCGCCGCGCCGGGAAGCCCGAGCAGCAGCCACGCCGATTCGCCGCTGGTCCGCTCCGAGAAGGCGGTGAGCCACGGTCCCAATTTGCGGCCGCCGATGTAGTAGTCGCTGGTCGATTCGTTGAGCCGCCAGGTGACGATGCCGACCCCCAGCATCATGATAAGGTACAGGATGAATCCCACGAGCGTTGCCGTCATGTCCATACCCCCGATACGATGGTTGTCACCCGATGAATTTAGGGGAAAAAGAAAAGGCAGTCAAGAAAAGAAAAAGGACAAAAAGGACTTAAAGGACGAAAGAGACAGGATCGTCGTGCGTCCTTTAGGTCCTTTTTAGGAAAGCCGCCGACTCGTCCCACCAGTCGCGGTACTGGCGAAGACCATCGGCCACATAGAACAGTTTGCGGTCGCGTTTCTGGAGCCGTGAGGGGTTCTCGATGACCGAGAAGTTGGCGTTGACCGGCGCGAAGTGGGGCGCCTTGGTGCGCAGTTTGCGCAGGAGTCCGCCGCTCATGGTCGCCACGGGCGGCGGCGGTAGTTTCTTCTCCTCGAAGCGGGCCGCGATGAGGAGCGCGGTATAGAGTCCCGAGAAGATCGATTCACCGTAGCCCTCGATGCCCGAAAGCTGTCCCGCGACATAGGTGTCGGGATGCTTGAGCAGGTTCCAGCTGTCGGCGAGCAGTTCGGGGGCGTTGATGTAGGAATTGCGGTGGACCGACCCGTAGCGGAGGAATTCGGCGTTCTCCAGCCCCGGAAGCAGGCGGAAGACCTCGCGCTGGGCGTGGTGCCGCATCCGGGTCTGACAGCCGACGATATTGAAGGCGCTCCGCTCGACATTCTCGACGCGGAGCTGCATCACGGCGTAGGGGCGGTAGCCGTCGACCGCGAACCCGACCGGACGGAACGGCCCGAACGAGAGCGTTTCGCGGCCCCGTTCGGCCATCGTCTCTATCGGCATGCAGCGGTCGAAGAACTGCGGCTTCTCGTGGTCGGCGTAGGGGAGTTTGTCGGCGGCGAGGAGCGCGTCGATGAAGCGATCGTATTCCGGCTGGGTGAGGGCGCAGTTGAGGAAGTCGGGGAGCCCTTTGTTGTAGCGGTCGGCCCAGAAGAGTTTGGTCAGGTCGAGTCCCTCGGCGCTCACGATCGGGGCGATGGCATCGTAGAAGTAATGGTTATCGGCCGAAATGCTCGCGAGCAGTGACGGCGCCGTCAGCGGCCCGGTCGCGACGATGTAAAGATCGGCGGGGAACCGTTCGCGCAATGCTTCGATGGAATCGACGACCGTATTTCGAATATAGCCGATGCTCTTTTCGGCGGCGATGAGCGCGAGTGTCGCCTCGGAGAAACGGTCGCGGTCGACCGCCAGACTTTCGCCCGCCGGCACCTTTACCGTGTCGGCCGCCTGCAAAAGAAGCGATCCGGCGATGCGGCATTCCTCCTTGAGCAGGTAGCCGGGCGTCGCGTTCGATTCCGATTTGAGCGAGTTGCTGCAGACCAGTTCGGCGGGACCGTCAAGATGGTAGACCGCCGGTTCGACCTTTTCCGGTTTCGCTTCGACAAGGGTGACGGCGATGCCGCGCCGCGCAAGTTGAAGGGCGGCCTCACAGCCGGCCAGCCCGGCGCCGAGGATGGTAACGCGTTTCACCTATTCTTTGACCTTTTCGCCGCAGATGCCGCAGGCGATGCCCGATTTCTTCTCGACCATGTAGGTGGCGCCGCACTTGGCGCATTTCTGGTCGGCGATGGGCGGATACCACGACACGAAGTCGCATTTCGGGTAGTTGCTGCAGCCGTAGAAAACCTTGCCCTTCTTGGAACGCCGTTTCTCGACGCGGCCGTCACAGCCTTCCTTGGGGCAGGGTCCGAAGGTCTCGGCCTCCCGGATGATGGTCTTGCACTTCGGGTAGTTCGAACAGGCCTTGAAGGGGCCGAAGCGGCCCTGTTTCACGGCCAGCGGCGCGCCGCAGTTGGGGCACTTCTCGTCGAGTATCTGGGGCTCTTCGCGGCCCCCTTCGCGGAGATGGATCTTATCGCCTTCCTTGACCATGTCGCCCGAGAAGGTGCAGTCGGGGTATTTTTCGCAGGAGAGGAAGGGGTGGTTGCCCTTCTTCGAGAAGCGGACGATGAGGCGCGCCTTGCACTTGGGGCAGTTCTCTTCGGCGTAGATGCGCTTTTTGCCTGATTCCTTGAGCGTTTCGAGGCTCTCGGTGCGGTTCTGTTCGAAGGTGCCGTAGAACTCCTTGAGGACCTGCACCCACTGCACTTCGCCCGCCTCGATGAGGTCGAGTTTCTCTTCCATGTCGGCGGTAAAGTTCACATTGATGATCTTCGGGAAGAACTGCTGGAGCGTGTCGCTGACCAGCCCGCCCAGATCGGTCGCGCCGAGCGTTCCTTTGGGCTCCTTGAGCCGTTCGATATACTTGCGGGCGATGATGTGGTTGATGATGGCGGCGTAGGTCGACGGACGGCCGATCCCTTTCTCTTCCAGTTCCTTGACCAGACTGCCTTCCGTGAAGCGCGACGGCGGTTTGGTGAAGTTCTGTTCCTTGACCACATCGCCGAATGCGAGCGTTTCGCCCTGCGTGAAGACGGGGAGCGCCTCGTCGCGGCCGTTGCTTGCCCGGTCCCACGCCTTGCGGTAGCCGTCGAATACCATGACCGATCCGCTCTTGCGGAACGTGAAGAGTTTGGCGCCGTCGGTTATCTGGACGACGGTCTGGTCGAATTCGGCCTCTTTCATCTGGGTGGCGACGAACCGGCGCCAGATGAGGGTGTAGACATTGAGCTCTTCCTTGGTCAGGAACTGCTTGACCTTGTCGGGGGTATAGGTGACATCGGTCGGCCGGATCGCCTCGTGAGCGTCCTGTATCTTTCCTTTCTTGTTCTCGTAGGTGCGGGTGAAGCCGGCCAGATAGTTCTCGCCGAACTCCGCGACGACATAACTGCGCAGTTTCGCGTTCGCCTCGGGCGATATGCGGAACGAATCGGTACGCATGTAGGTGATGAGGCCGACCGGGCCCTCTTCGCCGATCTCCTTGCCTTCATAGAGCGACTGCGCTATCCGCATGATGCGGTCGGCGGTGTAGTGGTAGAGGCGCGACGCCTCCTGCTGAAGACTCGAGGTATTGAACGGCGGGAGCGGGTTCTCCTTCTTCCGTTTCTGTTCGACCGATTCGACCGCCCAGCCGGTCGCGGCGCGGATGCGGCGCTCGATCTCCTTGGCCTCGGTCTCGTTGGTTATCTTCGGTTTCTGGCCGTCGGCCTTTTCAAGCGAGGTCTCGACCGTACCGGTGCCTTCCTTGACGAAGAGTCCCTTGACGGTCCAGTATTCTTCGGGGATGAAGATCGATATCTCCCGTTCGCGGTCGACGAGGAACTTCAGCGCGACCGACTGCACGCGGCCCGCCGAAAGCCCTTTTTTGACCGATTTCCACAGGAAGGGCGAGAGCCGGTAGCCGACGATGCGGTCGAGTATCCGGCGCGCCTGCTGGGCGTTGTAGAGATTCTCGTTGAGCGCCGTCTTCTCGTCGATGGCCTTGAGGACGCCGCTTTTGGTTATTTCGTGAAAGAGCACGCGGTGTATCGGCTTATCGGCCTTCAGAAACGACGCCACATGGTAGGCGATCGCCTCGCCTTCGCGGTCAGGATCGGAGCCGAGGTATATCTCTTCGGCGGCGGCGGCCTCCTTCTGGATCATCTTGACGGTCTTTTCCTTTCCCTCGATGGTCTGGTAGGTCGGGGCGAAGTCGTTCTCGATGTCGACCCCGAAATCGTCCTCGGGCAGGTCGCGGATGTGGCCCATGGAAGCGAGGACCTTGAAGCCCTTGAGATACTTGGTGAGCGTTTTGGCCTTTGCGGGGCTTTCGACGATGATCAGTTTCATGCCGTTTCTCTCCTTAATTGATGCGGTATCGGTTGCCGGGCTCCTCGGCCACGACACCCTTCAACACCAGCGGTAAGAGCACCGCGGGCAGGGTGGCGGCCGGAAGTCCTGTCGTTTCGGTTATGTCGTCGAAGGAACAGCTCTCGCTGCGGCCGGTGAGCGCGCGGACGACGGCCTGTTCGATCGGATCGAGTTCTTCAAGGTTGACGGCGGGGGCCTTTTTCGCGGCGACGGTGTGCGCCGGGAGGTCGGCAAGGAAGCCGTCGCGCGCCGCGAGCAGCGATACGAGCCGGTTCCCCTCATATTTCTTCAGGAACTCGTAGTTGCCGCGGAAATTCTCGTCATCCAGCGGTCCCGCCGCGACCTGTACCGGACGGCCCGCCTCGACGGCGTGACGGCCGGTGACCAAACTGCCGCTCCGCACGCCCGCCTCGACGATGACGGTGGCGTTCGTCAGAAGCGCGATGGTCGCGTTCCGTATCGGGAAATTGCGCGGCCGGGGGGTCGTTTCGGGGGGGAACTGGGTGATGACCGCGCCGCTTTTCGCGATGTCGCGGGCAAGGGCGACATTCTCTTCGGGGTAGATGTTCTCAAGTCCGGTGCCGAGTACCGCGATGGTCCGGCCGCCCGCCGCGAGCGCCGCGCGGTGCGCCTCGGTGTCGATGCCGCGCGCCATTCCCGACACGACGGTGATGCCGCTTTTCGCCGCCGCGGTGGCGATGTCGCGCGCCAGTTCGATACCGTAGAGCGACGGTTTACGGGTCCCGACGATGGCGATGGCGCGGGCGTCGGCCGCTTCGAACATACCCTCCATCCAGAGCGGCACCCCGATGGCGGGGTCGATCCGCAGGAAATGGTCGGGATGCAGCGGGTTGTCGGTGCGCAGGACTATCACAGCGCCTCCAGAAATGCGGCAAGATCGGCGATCTGGTCGTCGGGGGTGGATGCCCCGGCGGTCAGTCCGATGGCCCGTGTCTGTGCAAGAGCCGCGCGCTGTTCCGCCGAGAGTTCGTCGGGCGATTCTATCCAGAACGAGCGCGGGTTCTCCTTGGTTATGATGGCGAAGAGTTTGGCGGTGTTCGAGCTGTTCTTGCCGCCGATGAGCACCATCGCGTCGACCGCGCGGGCTAGTTCCAGCGCCGCATTCTGTCGCTGGTAGGTGGCGTCGCAGACGGTGTTCTGGTGTTCGAAACGGCTTTCGGTCTCGCGGCAGACCGTCGCCATCCGGTCGAGCAGTTCCTTGAAGTGGGCCGGCTGGCTGGTGGTCTGGGCGACGGCGAAGTATTTATCGTGGCTTCGCAGGAAGGTGTCGAGTTCCTTCAGCGCGGCGGGGTTCGGAGCGGTCGGATGGACGAAGTAGGGGCCGTCGATGCGCGAAACGAAGCCCTGCACCTCGGAATGGTCGATATCGCCCAGCACCACGATTGCCCACCCGGCGGTCGACCGTTCGGTGACCAGCGTGTGGATGCGCCGGACGAAGGGGCAGGTGGTGTCGACGATCCGCAGGTCGGCGAAGCGCGCCAGATAGCGTTCCTCGTCGCGGGTGATGCCGTGCGACCGTATCACTACGACGCTGTGGTCGCGGATACCGTCGCGGTCGACCACCGATACCCCTCGGGCGCGGTACGATTCGATGACGCGCGGATTGTGGATGAGCGGGCCGAACATAAGGACGGGACGCGACTCCCGTTTGCCGAGCTCCAGCGCCTCATTGAGAAGCTCGAGGGCCCGTTTGACGCCGAAGCAGACGCCGGCGTAGGTGGCGGTCCGTACCTTGGGCACTGTCAGTATCCTTTCTTTTTCGCGATATCGATGATGAAGGCGGCGGTCTGTTCGAGGTTCATGCCCGAGTTGTCGAGCAGTATCGCGTCCTCGGCGGGGCGGAGCGGGCAGGCTTCGCGCTGGGTGTCCTGATCGTCGCGGCGCCGTATCTCGTCGAGCAGTTCGTTATAATCCTTCTCCTGACCGGCCGCCTTGATGTCCGACATGCGACGGTCGGCGCGACTTTCGGGCTTGGCCGTCAGGAATATCTTTATCTGCGCCTCGGGCATGATGACCGTCCCGATGTCGCGTCCCTCCATGACCACCGCTCCCTTTTCGGCGTAACGCCTTTGCATCGCGAAGAGCGCTTCGCGGACGAAGGGGAGGGCGCTGGCGGTGCTGGCGAGCATCCCGACCTGTTCGGTCCGTATCTGGGCGGTGACATCGCGGCCGCCGAGGAAGACGAGGTTCTTCCCATTCTCCATCTTGAAGGTGATCTTGAGGTCGGAAAGTAGCCGGCGGATGCCGCGCTCGTCGTCGAGCCCGACGCCGTTCATGATCATCTCGAAAGCGACGCAGCGATATAGGGCTCCGGTGTCGATGTAGGAGAGGTTGAGCCGTTCGGCGAGCAGCTTGCTGACCGAGCTTTTTCCGGCGCCGGCCGGGCCGTCGATGGCGATGCGTAATTTCGTCATGGTGACCCCCGTCAAAAAAACGGGGCAGTATAACCGGATGTTTTCAGAAAGCAAGAGAAGAGACGCTAGGTAACAGGAACCTTATTTATAATAAGGTTATTTTTTATCTGTAGGAGAACAAACTATTGACAGACGCTCCTTGCTCACATACAATCGGCCGAAGTTGAACCGAAAGGAGACGCCCGTGGATACCAACGAAAAAAAGACCTGTGAGCAGGCCTGTGAAGTGTGGAGCCGCGTGGTCGGCTACTACCGCCCGACCAATAACTGGAATAAAGGCAAACAGCACGAATTCGCCCTGCGCCGTCCTTTTGTGGTGAACAGTGCCGCCGTCGACCGGATAGCGTCCCCAGCTTCCGTCGAGTCCCCGACGGGCAAGCCAAAACCCCGCTGACGCACCGTCGTCCGTGAAGTTCATAAAACGCGCATCGCTCATTCTCCTCGGCCGTCTGCTCCTGTTCACCATCATGTCGCTCTTCTTCTGGATACCGATGATCCGGTATTATATCGTCCGGTACCGCCTCTGGGGCGGCGACTGGTGGACCCAGATACCGTGGGGCCAGCTCGACTGGCTGCTGATCGGCGTCTTCTTCTTCATGACCACCGTCTGCGTCTTTGCGCTCGACCTCAAAAAGAACCTGCTTATTATCGGCATCGCCGCTCTGGGCGGGCTCTCGATAGAGGCATGGGGGACCCAGACCGAACTCTGGCATTACTACACCAAGGAGCGGCCGCCGCTCTGGATAATTCCGGCGTGGCCGACCGCCGCGCTGACGATAGACATCCTGTCGCGCATCCTGACGCCGCGCCTGCCCTCATGGAAGCCGAAGTACTACACCATCGCGGCGTGGGTGCTGTTCCCATCGTTCTACATCGAGATGCTCCGGTTCAACTGGCTCTACGCCGGCTATTCGATGACGCTGTTCTCGCTCGCCATCATCCTGCTGGTGTCGGTGTCGATACTCGCCGGGACCTGCGACCGTCGCGTCGCGGTGATCATCTTCCTCGTCGGTTCCGGGCTGGGCTATTTTCTTGAGTTGTGGGGGACAACGCGCCACTGCTGGATCTACTATACCGGACAGACCCCGCCGGTCTTCGCGGTGTTCGCCCACGGCATTGCGTCGGTCACGTTCTGGCGGGTGCATCTGATCGTGGACGATATCCTCAGACGGTGGTACCCGGCGTACCGGGGGCACTGGAGCCGGCAGCTTCCCGACGCACGGAACGGATAAGCCACACGCCGATCGCGATGATGCCGAAATGGATGAGCTGACTCGGCGTCAGGCCGATGAAGACCGTCACTTCCTGTCGCAGGAATTCTATGAAAAAATTGGCGAAGCCGTAGCCGATGAGGCTGGTCCCGGCGATGATGTCGCGTGCGACGCCGCGCCGCAGCATGACATAGAGCGCGATGAACAGCAGCAGCATCGAGAGCGAAACATATAGCTGCACCGGATGGACCGGCATCGATTCGGCGTAGCGCGACATGATCTCGCCGCGCCGGTAGTGGAGTAGCGACGCATAACTGCCGCCGGGATAGGTTACGCCGAAGGGGAGTCCGGTCGGTCGCCCGTAACAGCAACCGTCGGAGAAACAGCCCAGCTTGATGATGGCGGTGAAAAGGGGGAAGGGGTAGAGGAACGGGAAGAGGAACCGGCGTCCCGGTCTCCAGATGAAACCGAGTATGATGCTGAGCGACAGGACCCCCGCCGTCAGCGAGAAGCCTTTGAAGGCGACCTTGAAGAAATTGATGGCCCCGGCGGGAGAAAGGATGTTCTCGAAGCTCCGCGAGACGCTCGCGAAGTAGTTGACGAGCTGACCCTTGAGCGATACCTGTACCAGCAGTATCGACAGCGGGATGAAGATGGCCCCGACGAACGAAAAGAACACGATCTTGAACAGCAGCCAGAAATCGCGCCGCACCTCGAGGTAGTGGACCGT
>CAYPQK010000071.1:0-17722 GCA_964412895.1 uncultured Spirochaetales bacterium | reverse complement strand
GGAACTGAAAGGCGAGAAAGAACAGGTGCTGATGAAGAAGCGCGAGATAGAGAAGCGCTACGAAGAAGAACTGAAGAAGATAAACGAAGAAGAGACCGCTCAGATACAGGCGCAGTTCCGCGATGTGTCCAAGGAGGTCTCGAAGCTGGAGCTCGCCTTCTCGAAAATGACCGGCGATCTTGAAGCGCTGAAGGCCGATATCCTTGCCAAGCAGGGACTGCAGTATCTTCAGAAGGAGGACCTCATCTCCGCCCGGCGCGCTTTCGCCAACGCCATCTATCTCGACCGTGAAAGCCAGACGGCGGCCGACGGACTCAAGGCCATCGAGACGACCGCGAAGTCGATGTACTGGAAGGCCTACGGGATGCGCGACACGAATAAGAAAGAAGCGCAAAAGGTATTCGAGGCGCTCGTGAAGACCCTCATGCCGAGTAGTGAATATTTTATAAAGGCGAAAACGGCTCTCGAGGAGATCAAGTAACCCGGCAACCACAGAATGGAGGAAACCATGACGTGCAAGACCTGTGCTCCGAAGAAGGCGACGGCCCTCAAGGCCAAAAAGGCTCCCGCGAAGAAGACCGTGAAGAAGGCGGTGAAGAAGACCGTCAAGAAAGTGGCCAAAAAGCCCGCCAAGAAGGTGGTGAAGAAGGTCGCGAAGAAGGTCGTCAAGAAGGTCGCGAAGAAGGTCGTCAAGAAGGTCGCGAAGAAGACCGTCAAGAAGGCTGTCAAGAAGTAATTCCCGGCTTCCTGCGGAGGGGCCGCGCCAGCGGCCTTTCTCCGGATCTTCACCGATCGTATTTCAAACGATACTGTGTTTATGTTATGCTGTTGTGCAGCGATGGTGGGGAGAGGCGCGTTTTTTAGAAGGCGAGCTTTACATTGCCCATGATAGAATTGCCGGTCAGGGAGATGCGTCCGGCGGCGGTATTCAGTTCCTTTGTCTGGACCTGACTCCACTGGAAGCCGATCGTCATCCGGTCAAAGAAAGTATAAAAGGCCGAGACCCAGAGCGAGGCGTTCTCGAAATAGAGCGGGGTCGCTTTGACCGAGCCGACCTTCTGTCCCTCTTCGGGGTCCTCTGAACTATAGCCGACATTCAGGTTGAGTCCTTTAAGCGGTTTCATGGTGAGCTGGGCCCACCAGCCAAGCGCGCGCTGTGAGCCGACGACCCGCTTGGTCGCCGCGTCGATCGTTTCGGTGATGAGCGATCCGCCGAAGACGCCGAAGACATCGAGGTTCTGTCCCCACCAGAATTTTCCGGCTATCTCGGCATATTCATGCGAAAGTTTGAGGGCGCCGGTCACCATGCCGACATCGACCATGCCGCCGATGTATTTCACATCCTTTTTGTTGTTCAGATAAACGCCGCTCTTGTAATTCTCGCGTCCCCACACGCCGCCGGCGGCGACGGTCAGGTCGATGCCCGAGAATTTCCCTTTGAGCGCCAGTTGGCCCTGTATCTGCGGTATGTGCGAAGCATCGCCCGCGTCGATGTTCACTTCAAGGAATCCATTGCGGTTCGCCGATGCGCCGGTCATGGCGCGGGCCGCGGCGACCTGCGCGGTGAACGAGAAGGTCTCGGCGAATTTCTGTATGAAGGAGAACTCGACCAGCGGCATCCGCTGCCAGGTGTTGCCGATGCCCCAGCCGACGGCCGGGTTGATGAGCGCCGGCCAGATGGTCGGAGTGGCGGTCGCCCAGGTCTGTCCCGCCTTGAAGCCGAGCGTCGAGTTACCCCAGGTCTTGGTGAGTTCGAAGAACGCGTGGCGCATCCGTATCATCGGATAACTTTCGGCGAAGCCGGTGTCGGCCATATTCGCGACGAAATCTATCTCCATCGTTGCCGAGAGAACTACCTCTTCCAGACGCGGGAAGGTCACCTTGGCGCCGATGCGCGAGCCCTTCGCCGTGACGCCGGTCGTGCTTTTATCCTCATCGGAGACATAGAGCATCAGATCGTTGCCGACGAACAGGGCGTCGTTGGCCCAGCCCAGGAGTTCGATGAAACCGTAGGGGGTGAACTCGACGAGTTTCTTTTCCTCTTTTTTCGGCTCGACCTTTGCCGCCGCTTCTTTCGCCGCGGTCTCCTGCGCCGCTTTCTGCGCGGCGATCTCTTCGGTCAGTTTCCGGTTCTCTTCGGCGAGCAGTTTCTGCTTTTCCTCAAGCGATGCCAGCCGTTCTTCGACGGTCGGTTGTGCCGGGGCGGCGGGTTGCTCAACAGCCGGCGCGGCCGTGGTATCAGTGGTCGACGGTTCCTGCGGTTCCTGTGCATACAGCGATGACGCAACGGAAAGCAGGATACATAACAACAATGTTCTCACGATCATCCTCCCTCGATAGGTCGAGGCATCCTAGCGAAAAGGAAACGGCAAGTCAAGGAGGTGAGGGGAGTCCTTCTTCGTTGACAAAAGCGGGGGAGCGGTTAGCATGGTGCATCGGGAACGGAGGTGTTCACCGGATGCCGCATATCTACACGATAGGGGAAGCGCTTCTCGACATCATCATCGCCGACACCGGGACGGTCACGGCGACCCCCGGCGGTGCGATGCTCAACACGGCGGTGTCGCTCGGCCGGTGCGGTGTGCCGGTGTCCTTCATCGGGGAGCTCGGCGGCGATGCGACCGGCGACCGGATAGCGCACTCACTTGCCGCTGACGGCGTGGATACGAAACAGCTCATCAGATATAACGGTCGTAAAAGTACCGTCGCCATAGCCGAACTCGACGGTCATGGCGACGCGCGCTATTCATTTTATAAGGATATGCCGGAAGAACGAATGCCCGATCCGTTGCCGCTACCTCAGGCGGGAGATATCGTTCTGTTCGGCTCTTTCTTCGCGCTCACCACTGCGGTCCGCGTGCCGCTCCTTAACTATATAAAAGGATCGCGCGCGCGAGGGGCGCTGGTTATATACGACCCGAACTTCCGACGACCGCATCTTCCCGAACTGCCACGAATCTTGCCGTTCGTTCGCGAGAATCTATTGCTTGCCCATATCGTCCGCGGGTCCGACGAGGATTTTAGTCTGCTCTTCGGCGTTGATACCGCCGATGCGGCATGGGATATCGTGCGATCTCACGGCGTAATGGTGCTTTTCTACACCCGTTCCGATAACGATGCGACACTCTTCACCGAACATCATCGCATCGTGTTGCCGGTGCCGCCGGTCACGGTGGTCAGCACCGTCGGCGCGGGCGACTCATTCAACGCCGGTGTTCTGCACACGCTCCATCGCGCCGTCGTTGGCGTCGACCGGCTGGATGCCGTTGATGCCATGTTTTGGGAAAAGGCGCTTCGCACCGGTATCGCCTTCGGTAGCCAAGTCTGTACCCGTACCGAGAATACGGTGACCGCCGGGTTCGCCGCCGATCTCCGATAAGGTTGTTTTTCCTTATGTATATGCTATACTGGTGCCGATTTTTTCCTTTTGAGGGAGTATACGATGCGTCTTTTGTTCGTGAGCCTTCTTTTTCTCGGCATGGCCGTTTCCTGTTCGGGGACCAAAACCACCGCGTCCGGCGATACCGACACCACTGCTTCCGACACGGCGTCCGATGTCGTGACCGATACGCTGGTGACCGATGAGACGGTGACCGACGATATGCTTCTTGACGATGCGCAGAAAGATGACCCGGTGACCGATGAGGCGGAGAGCGACGACCCGAAGATCGACGATCCGGTGCTCGACGATCCACTGACCGACGAATCGGTGACCGATATGCTGGTGACCGACGAAACGATGACCGACGAAGCGATCGTCGATGAAGAAACCATCGACGATGTGGGGATTGATGAGAGCGCCGATATCTCTGACGATACGGCGACCGATCAAACAGATGTTTTTCCCGACAATGATGTGGCCGATATCGATACGGCGGAGGTCGATGTTGTCGTGACCGACGATGCAATGACCGATGTGACGGTCGATACCGATACGAATGTCTGTGAGACAGGCATCACCAAATGCGGCGGCGACTACATCATGACCTGCAATGGGACCGGTTGGAATGCCGGTACCAACTGTGCCGATACCAGCCAGATATGCGATGATGCCGACGGTACGGCGGACTGTAAGACGCCTCCGGAACCCGATTGTGTGGACGGCGCGATGGGGTGTCTCGACGACCGATATGTGCGCTGGTGCGACGGCGGGCAATGGTTCACGGTGAAAGATTGCCAGACCGAGACCAAGATATGTGTGATGGAAGTGGATAAGGCCGTCTGCAAGGGGGTCGATGACCCGGTCTGCGGTAATGATACGGTCGAAGAGGGCGAATTGTGCGACGGAATACCGACGGACTGCGTCGATATAGGCAACTATGCCGAAGGAATAGCGGCCTGTAACGATACCTGCGACGGCTGGGTGACGGCGACCTGCGGCAAGACGGCCCGTTTTCTGACCCTCAGCGGCACCCTGACCCTGTATCATCCGACCAATGTCGACGGTTCCGATATCTCGGGCCAGTTGGGCCTTCCCGTTTGTGCGACGCAACCGGGTACCGGCGCGGCATCGCCCTACGGTTCGTTGACCGTGGCGATGGATCAGGTTCAGGTATTCGCCGATATCGACAATGCCCCCTACTATGCGGCCCACTTCTTCACCGGCGATTTCGGCCAGACCGAGTATGGATCGGTCGACGGAGCCGCGCTGGTGTACTATAACGAATACAACGGTTCGTGGTATTACAATGTCCGGGAATCGAACTACGATGGTGTTTCGTCGCTTCTCAATCCATTCATTCTTTTCAGCCTCGATGACGGGTACGAAGGGACGGTAAACCTTGCGACGACCGATGCGCATGCTGAATTATGGGTGGTGGAATACGATCTGGTGACGGGCGATATCGAATGCGTTCATGCGCTCGCGGCGGGGAGCCTGACCGTCGACACCGAGGTGATCGATCTCTGCCTCGCAGGGGAGAAGCGTTGCCGCGAAGATGTGCTGGAGACCTGTAACGCCGAAGGGATATTTGTGACCATGCAGAACTGTGCCGCTTCGAGCAAGACCTGTCGAGACGACGCCTGCGTGACCGATCCGAACGCGTCGCGTTTCGATTTCTCCGGGCCGGTTTACAGCGGAGACACGCTGTTGGTGGTCAATGTCGATACCGACGGCGGCATGACCACACCGACCGGTACTCTGCCGCTCACCCTGCCGATTGGGCAGAGCGGCATGAGCGCTCCGCTGACCGGTCGTCTGTTCGCGGACGGAAAGGTCCCGGTCCCGACGGGGCTCGACAAAAATAAGATAATCAATCCCAGCATCAAGCCGCATCCCTATCCGGCCGTTGCTCCCATCGGTACGGTCGCGAATTTCTGGGTCTACGATTTCGGTACTTCGCAGAATCGGCAGACATCGGCGACGCTGCAATACAACGGCGTCAAGTGCGAGGTGTGGGCCGAGAACACTTCGACCCTGACGCAGGCCCGCGCGAAAACGATATGCGATGAATTCGATGCGGTCATCCATCCGCTGGTCACGACTAATTTCCATGCCGAATCGGATATCAACGGCGACGGCAAGATAGCGCTTCTGTTCGCCGATCTCGGTGGGTTCGCCGCCGGCTACTTCACGCAGGGCGATTACTATGCCCAGAGCGAATATCCGTATTCGAACGAACGCGACATGATCTATCTCGAGATCGCGCAGGCCGATGCCGACGCTCTCAGTACGATAGCCCACGAGTTCGAACATCTGTGTTACTCGAACCGCAACTACCTCATTGAGGGCGATTATTACTCGGGTGACCTTGCCAACCGCTGGATAGACGAAGGACTCGCCACCGCCGCCCAACACCTCTACGAAGGAACACAGGATACCTGGACCTATGTCTACAACAACGATCCCTATAATCAGCCGGTCGCCGACGGCAACGGGTTCCTGCTGTGGGACTACGACGATCATAACCGCGTCTATTCCGACTACGCCCTGACCTATGTCTTCTTCCAGTATCTACGGCTTCAGGCGACCAACGCGACCGGTATTTACAAGGCGGTCATCGAGCATGTCGACAACAACTGGGTGGGGGTCGAGGATATCATCCAGAGCCGTGTGGGCGCGACGAAGACATTTACGAGCTTCATGATAGAATTCCGTCTGGCGATGCTCATGAACGATGCAAGCGGGACCTACGGTTTCAAGAATGAACCGGGTATGGTGTTCTATCCGAGTTACTACAGCGGGACCGGTATGAACCTTGAAGGGGGCGGCGCTCTCTATCTGACGATACCGGGCAGTTTCACCGAACCGGTCGACAAGGGGATCAACATCCGGTATATCGGCATCGATACGCAGTAAATAGGGGGAGAAAGCAATGACACAAAGATTTATCGCGCTCCTGACGGTCGCGCTGTTCATCGTCGCCTGCGACGGCGGCAAGACGGTCAAGCCGAAGGATGACAAGGACATCATCTCGCCCGATGACGATTCCATCCTCGTCACCGATGACGACACTATCCTGACCGACGATCCGGTGACCGATGATCCGGTAGGCGACAACGAGCCGACCGACGATACGGTGACCGACAATCCGCCGGTCGATACCGATGTGACGCCCCTCACCTGCGGCAACGGCGCGGTCGACGGCGGCGAGGTCTGCGACGGCAGCACCGGGACTTTGGCCAACTGTGTCGATATCGACAGTACCGCGTATCAGGGCGGCAAGGCCTACTGTCTTGATAATTGTCTCGACTGGGATACGAGCACCTGCGAAGAGGTCCCGCACACCTGCGGCGACAATATCAAAGAAGGTCCCGAAGCCTGCGACGGCGACACGGTCGCCTGCGCCGTACTCGATCCGCAGACATACCAGAGCGGCACCGCCGTCTGCAACGAGGGCTGTACCGCCTACGATCTGGCCGCCTGCGTCGAGATAGAGCCCTCCGAATGCGGCAATGATATCGTCGAGGGAATTGAGGTATGTGACGGCGGTCTGGCCGACTGCGTCGACATCGACCCGCTTCTTTACAGCGGTGGCAAGGCATATTGCAAAGCCGATTGTTCCGGCTACGACACCGACACCTGCACCGAAAAGCCGCTTGAATGTGAATCGACGCTGGATGTCGCTTCGACGGATCCTTATGATTACGCCAAGGCGATAGGTCTCTGCGCCGGGGTCCCGGTGGCTGAAATATTGCTGCCGTCGGGCACGGCCGGAGCGAACACCAATTCGAACGCCCTTTTGACGGCGCTCGGCAATGTCATCACTCCGCGCGGCGGCGATAAACTGCTGGCCCTTTCAAGCGGTCAGGCGATGAATCCGCCCAGCAATACCAGTTTCAACCAGAACACCACCTCGACCGCGCCGGGCGATTGGTACGCCGCCAACGGCGACGCTTATCCTTCGTCACCCGCCTGCGGCAGCGACACCGGGGCGACCGGCAATGCGCTTGACGGCGTCATGGCGCAGTTCGAACTCGATGTCCCCGCGACGGTCCACTCATTCTCCTTCGATATCTATTTCCTGTCGGTTGAATATCCCAGTTATGTCTGTTCGCAGTTCAACGACTTCTTCGTTGCGCTCCTCGACAGCACCTTCACCACCAGCGTCGAGGCGCAGAAAAATCCCGTCGACAAGAATCTCGCGGTGTTCGAAGGCAATCCGGTCGGCGTCAATCTCGCGCCGGCGGGCCTTTTCAAACAGTGCGAAAATACCAGCGGTACCGGTTGGACCGTCACCTCCTGCGAGGGGACCGAGCAACTGGTCGGCACCGGCTTTGAGGGCAAGGGCGGCACCGGCTGGCTCACCGTCCGCGGCAATGTCGTTCCGGGCGAGACCATCACCCTGCGGCTTGCCCTCTGGGATCTCGGCGACCATATCCTTGATTCGATGGTCCTCATCGATAATTTCAAGTGGGGGACGGCCAGCGTCACCCCCGGTATGACCGAAGCACTCTAGACCACAAGAAAAAGAAGGCAGATGATGATGCGATACCTTTTGAATATAATAGTGACGACCGTGTTGCTCGTTGCTTGTTCGAATGACCGTAGTAACGCGACCGGCACCGATAACGATGTTCCGGCGACCGTCGATGGTTTTGAAGAAACGGACGAAAGCGACATAAGCGACATAACGGACAAGATCGCGGTTCAGGATGAGACCGTGTTCGAGATGGATCCGGTGACCGACGATACGGATACTGGGACCGATGAGACGGCGGCCGACGAATCGGCCGACGAAGATGTCGTCGTCGTTCCCGACGAGGATATGGACAGTGCGTCGAATGAGACCTGCACGGTACTCTTCGGACTGCCCAACGACAAGACGGGACTTACCACCGAACAGTGTCAGCCGCTGTGCAACTGCGAGGGAAAATATTTCCAGCCGCCGTTCTACACCGAGGAGGATATCGCGGAGCTTCTGGCCATGGTGCCGGTCAACCCGCCCGCCGAGGTGACCGTCAACCCCTACGATACCCCCGAGGCGCATCAACCGGTGCCGGGGACCGTCTGCGGCCTGTTCCTCGACGATACGATAACGAGCGGCTACCGGCTCGAGACCTTTGCGAGCGACACCGCGGCGAGCGCGGCGGGCGCCTTCATCACCCATTGGGACGCGTGCGGCGTCTGTTCGACGCTCGTCAACCTCGTCGTCTACATGCGCAACCCCGATCTTACCGATCCGGTGCGGCAGTGCGGCATCAACAATCTCGGCAACAAAGATAAGAACATCGCCTGCCTGCAGGGACTCGGGTTCGACCTGCCGTGCGCCCAGATATGGTACTACAACACCCAGCACACCCAGTCGAAGTGCTTTACCACCTGCATGGCGGCGGTAAACGATCCCTATCATAACCCCGACGGGACGCTCAACGACTGCCTGCTGTGCGACGAGGAGAATTCGGGCGCCGTCTTCAAGTCGGTAGCGGGCCGTAACCGGCGCAACACGGGATTGCCTTCGTCGATGTGCCGTCCCTGCGCAGAGGTCCAGCCGGTCTTCCATAACTATCATTAGTTTTTCTGAAACGCCGTTTGCTTGATTGTTGTCTACGAATGGGTTAGAGTGGGAACGCCCAACGGGACGGGGGGAGCATGCAAGAGGCCACCGGGCCGGTATCGATACCGCCCTCGATGCAGAAGGAAGCCAGTTCGGAACTGCTTTTCGCGATAGTCGCCCTGCGTAAGGGTCTTTTCTCCTCTCATGAATTCACCGATATCTGTTCGGCGTGGGCCTCGGATCAGACCAAGGGACTGCGCGAACGGTTCTGCGAACGGCTCTCGCCGAAAGAATGGCAGACGCTCGACGAAGAGGTGATGCTCCTTCTCCTCGGATGGGCCGACGACCCGAACCGGACGCTCGACCTGCCCGGGAACAGGGATATGGTCTTCAAAACGCTCGGCGGCGCGACGCCGGCGTCCCCTTCTTCGGAAAGTTCCTGCGGATGTCCGGTCGACGAAGCGAACACCACCCCCGAGGCGCCCGGCCGTTATGAGACCAAACAGGAACTGGGCCGCGGCGGCATCGGACGGGTCCTGCTCGCCTTCGACGCCCATGTCGGTCGGGAGATAGCGCTCAAGGAGATCATCCCCGGCATGATCCCCGACAAGGATTCCGGCGATAATACCCCGTCCCATCCGTCGCAGGTGGTCCGGGCGCGGTTCCTGCGCGAGGCGCGGGTGACCGGCCAGCTGGAACATCCTTCGATAGTGCCGGTCTACGAGATCGGCCGCCGATCCGACGGTGCCTGTTACTACACCATGCGGATGGTCAAGGGGCAGACGCTCGCCCATGCCATCGCCCACTGCATCGACATCGAAGAGCGGCTGAAACTGCTCCCCCATTTTTACGATATGTGCAACGCGATCGCCTACGCCCACAGCCGCGGCGTGCTCCACCGCGACATCAAGCCCGACAATGTCATGATCGGCGAATTCGGCGAAACGGTGGTGCTCGACTGGGGACTCGCGAAGGTGAAGGGGCAGAAGGACCACAGCGCCCGCAATCTGGAGAAGAAGATACATGTGTTCAAGGACGGCGAGTCGGGCAAGACCATGTCGGGCCGCGTGCTCGGGACCCCTGCCTATATGCCGCCCGAACAGGCTTTCGGCGATATCGAGAATGTCGACGAGCGTTCCGATCTGTATTCGCTCGGCGCAGTGCTCTACGAGATACTGACCGGCGTCCGTCCCTTCAAGGGAAGCTCTTCGTACGAGATCCTCGGCAAGGTGATGAAGGAGAAACCGGCCGACATTCGGTCGCTCGAGCCGGCGGTGCCGACCGAACTGGCCGCGATCGCCGACAAAGCGATGCAGAAGGACAAGACGGTGCGCTACCCGCAGGTGACCCAGATGACGCAGGACCTCCAGAGCTATCTCGCGGGAGGCCGCGTTACCGCCTACCGGTACAGCACGCTCGAACTGGTGGGAAAATTCCTGCGCAACCACAAGGCGTTCACGATATCGACGGCGCTGATACTGCTGCTCCTTGTCGTGAGCACGGCGCTCGTCTACCGGGAATATCTGCGCTCCCAGCGGTCGCTGCAGGTCAACAGGGCGCTTCTGTACGCCGACCGTTCGCGGGAGTACGAGGAGGAGAAGAACTACGGCGCGTCGCTGGTGCTCGCGGCGGCGGCGCTCCTCAATAATCCGGCGGGAGAACGCGGCCCCGCCCACATCGCGCAGGTCGAAACGATACACCCCGAGGTCATCCCGCTCTATGCCGACATCAATGCGCGCATCTACAAGACCCAGCAGAGCATGAACGCCGAGCTCAAGCGGATACTCTCCGCCGATGCCGCCGTCTGGGCGCTCGCCTTTTCCCCCGACGGGAAAAAGATAGCCGCCGCCGGCGCTTCAAAGGAGGCGCCCGCCATAACCCTCTGGGACGCGGCGACCGGCGAACCGGCGGGGAGGCTCACCGGATTCACGGGGAATGTCTTCTCGGTCGCTTTCTCGCCCGACGGAACGCTCATCGCGGCCGGGACGCAGGCGGGAAGGATATCGCTGTGGGATACCGCGACGCTCACGCCGCAAAAACCGCTCTACGGACACGACGGGTCGGTGTTCGGCGTCGCCTTCTCTCCCGATTCGAAGCGGCTTGCCTCGGCCGGCATGGACGGCACCGTCAGGATGTGGGACCTTGCCGCGGGGAAGGAACTCTTCTCGGTCGCGGCTCACCGCGACGGCGCCCTGTGTGTCGCCGTTTCGCCCGACGGGAAGTTCATCGCATCGGGCGGCTGGGATAAAAAAGTCGCGCTGTGGCACACGCTGACCGGCAAACCGGCGGGGGAGATGACGGGACACAGCGACGCCGTATCGGCGGTCGCCTTTTCTCCCGACGGTCGCAAGGTCGCATCGGGAGGCCACGACCGCGCGGTGATATACTGGAACCTGACCACCGGCGCCCGGCAGTACCTCAGCGGCCACCGCCGGATCGTCACGGCGCTCTCCTTCTCGAAGAGCGGCCGCTATCTCGCATCGGGCGGCGACGACAACGCGACGAAGATATGGGATACGCGGACCGGGACCTTGACCCTGCATCTGGAGGGGCACCGGAAGGCGGTGACCGCGATTGCCTTTCAGGGCGATGATATGCTCGCGACCGGCGGCAACGACAAACGGGTGCGGTTGTGGCGCATCCATCCCGGCGGATCGGTCGTATCGTACGGCGGCCATACCGCCCGCATCGTGGCGGTGCGGACGATACCCAATGAAAGCGTGCTTCTTTCGGCGGCGGAGGACGGGACGCTCCGTTTCTGGGACATCGTCAGCGGTATCGAGATACTGCAGCTGGAGGCGCCGACCGGCATCCGCGCGCTGGCGGTGTCGCCCGACGGCCGCTATTTCGCGGCGGCGGGACTCGACCGGATCGTCCGTGTCTGGCGGAACGGAGAATTGAAGCCTTTCCTCGAACTGAAAGGTCACGCCGATACCATCCGTGCCCTCGCGTTCTCCCCCGACGGGAAAAGTCTTCTTTCGGGCGGCGACGACCGGACGGTGCTGTTATGGGATGTCGCGACCGGCACGCAGAAAGCGCGTCATATTGACCATCGCGCGCCGGTCGGTGCTCTTGCGATCACTGCCGACGGTACCCGTTATCTGACGGGCGACCACGACGGCGCGCTGGCCGTCCGTGAATGGGCGACCGGGAAGGAGCTCGTCCGCTTCGATCTGCCCGGCGCCGTGAAAAGCGCACGATTCCTTGACGGAGACACCGCGCTCATCGCGGGTGGCGAAGGGTCGGCGATAGTGGTCTACGACATCGCGACGGCCAAACCGCTGCGCGAGATGATGCTGCCCGACCGCGGCCTCAACGAACTGACCGTTTCCCCCGACGGAACGCTTGCGGCGGCGGTCTCGGAGGACGGCGTGACGCGGATATTCTCGCTTGAGACCGGGAAACCGCTTCTCTATCTCGATACCACCGACGGTCGTTCGACCGTCTTTGCCCGCGAGACGGGGATGCTCTTCGCCTCGGACGGCGACCACCTGCGGAAATATCCGCTCGACGCCGTGGCGCTCGATATCGATCCGGTGCTTTTCTTCGAGGAGGCGCAACGCCGGTCGGGTCTGCGGCTCAGCGGTGCCTCGGTGGAACCGGTGGAGGAACAGTGACGCATGCCGGAAAAGGGAGCGAACGCCATGCCTGAGATCGATATGTTGAAAAAACGGATCGCCGAATTGGAACGGGAGAATCTCCGGCTCCGGACCGGCGCCGCGGTGACCATCGCGGCCGGCGGCGTGACCCGCTCCGATGCGACGGCGGCCAGCATGACGGTCGCCGGTATCGAAGAGATGGTCCTGCTCGTGGCGGCCGACGGCACCTTCTCGTATGTGAACGGGCCGATGGGGAAACTGCTCGGCATGACCGACCGCAAGGCGGTGCTCGGCCGCCCGCTTGCTCACTGGGACCGGATACCCGGCGCTGAAGGGGTCCTTTCGTCGCTGAACGACATGGCGCGCGAAGGGGAGGGGTTCTTCACCATTGAACCGCCGCTCGCCGATTTTCCTCAGGAACGGCTTCCCGATCCCGACGCGAAACGGCCGAACGGGCCGATCTACCTCCGTCTGACCGCCTTCAGGGCGGGGGAGAAGATACAGATATCCATTCAGGAGACGACCCGCCTGCGGTGGCTGGAAAGATCGTTCTCCCGCTACCTGCCGCAGAAGGTCATCGAACAGCTCCAATTCATGTCGCACGAGGAGATCATGCGGCCCCAGCGGGCCACTCTTACCCTGCTCTTCGCCGATCTGCGCGGCTTCACCGCCGTAGCCGAACAACTCGATCCGGGGCAGGTATCGGGGATACTCAGTTCTTTCCTCGGCGAGATGACCGCGGTGATAAACGAACTCGACGGGACCGTTTCGCAGTTCGTCGGCGACGAGGTCTTCGCCATCTTCGGCGCGCCTCAGAAACAGCCTGACCATGCACTCCGGGCGCTCATCGCGGCGGTGCGGATGCTGGAGAGCCATGAACGGTGGCGCAGGGAGCGGACGGCAAAAGGACTGCCGGCGCCGTTGGTCGGTATCGGCATCGACACGGGCGATGTGGTCATCGGCAATATCGGCACCCTCGAGCGGAGTGAGTACACGGCGGTCGGCAACGCGGTCAATCTGGCGTCGCGGCTCTGTTCCGGCGCTCCGGGCGGCTTCATCTACACGACCCCGGAGACCTACGAGGCGGCCTCGCAGGCGTTCACCCTCTACCACGGCCCGATACCGGTACCGCGCCTGAACTTCGATCAGATGGGCGAGATGTCATTCAAGAATGTCTCGCGCCCCGTGAAGGTCCTTTCAGTCCGTTCCGGGTGACGCCCTGCTGATTCGTAATCAGCAGTAGCCTAGAAACAAAAACGGCTCCGACCCGTTTGGGCCGAAGCCGTTGAAATCACTGGAGCTGATGGACGGATTTGAACCGTCGACCTGCTGATTACGAATCATCCAAGCGACATGTTTCGCGATGCCCCCCCCAATTGTTGATCAGATAAATATAAGTGTTTGACATTTTAAAGAAGTTCGTTTATATTTAGTAGAGGGTTGTTCTTCGAAAAGGTTGCTTTGTAGGTCCCTGAGTGAGTAACATATGAGTAACAAGTGAGTAACATATGAGTAACATATGAGTAACAAATCAGCAGGTCGAAGGGTGTAGCTATGGCAACTCAGAAGTTGACTAAACGATTTGTTGAGGGGCTCCCTGCCGCCAAAGAACATATTGATATCTATTATGATTCTGATGTGCGTGGTTTTTGCCTATGCGTCTATAACACAGGGCGCAAATACTTTTACCTCCAGTATGGCAATAGCGTGAACAGGAAACGAATGTTGTTGGGAGTGTTTGGCGAGATGACTGTGGAGCAGGCCCGAGAAGAAGCGGGGGATTTTCTCCGCGAGTATAGAAAAGGAACAGATCCCCTACAACAAAGAAAGGCCGAGAAGAATGCGCAGAAGAAAAAAACAACCTTTCAGGTATGGGCTAAACGCTATGTCGAGGAAGTGACTGTCGAGAAAAAGAGCCCGCGTGAGGATATACGATACCTCGGATGGGCGATAGGCTGGTGGGGCCAATTAGCTGTAAACGAGATAACTCGCGAAAGCATAGAGAAACGGTTCAGAAGCCTCTCTCGCGAAAGATCAAATGTGGTTGGCAACAGATGGCTTGCATCGGTGCGTGCCTGCTTGCAGGAGGCATGGAGGCGCGATATAATAGAGAGCAACCCTGCAATGAAGGTAAGGCCGAACAAAGAGCCGCCCGGGCGCAAGCGAGTTTTGAGCGATGCCGAATTTGCGGCGTTGGGAAATGCTATACATGGGTATCACGACCAGTATGCGCGGTCCGCTCTTATTCTCCTGACCGAGACGGGAGCACGGCTTTCCGAGGTGCTTCATGCCAAGTGGGAAGATTTCAACTTCGATGCGAACCTGTGGACCCTGCCGAGCACCAAGTCGGGCAAAGAACAGATTATGCCTATAGATGATGATATAGCGACGATGTTGCAAAGCCTACCGAGAGAGGGCGAGTTTGTGATAAAAGGCGAATATTCAGACCGACCGAGGAGCGATCTCAAGCGACCTTGGACTGCGGTGCTGAAAGAATCCGGGATAAAGAAGAAGACGACGATACATGATCTTCGTCGTACCTTCTGTGTGCAGGTTGCACGAACAGCGGGAATTCACCTTGCCTCAAAGTTACTACGACATTCCGATATCCGGGTGACCGAGAATCACTACGCGCCGGCCGATATAGAGGACGAGCGCGAAGCGTTGAAGAAGAGGCGGGAGTTAATTAACCCTCGGGCCGATAGGGGAGAACCCCGAGGTCAGGGAGGACCGGGTTCTCCCGGATGAATTGTGGTTCGACCTTTCCCGGCATCTCGATATTTGGTCATTTCGATTACAGGTGCGGCCGAGCATCAAAGTAGACATACGGGTCTCCCCGGCCCATAGTACCGGCTTTGATATGGCCAGACTTACCGTTGCGCTGACAGTACTCCATGACCGTCTCCGCAGAGTCCCGGTAGAACTGCTGGAACCTGGGATAGGCGCTGATCGCCTTATTGTAGTTCATCCGGCCGAAGACGATTTTATCGGCGAAACCGATTGCATTCAGAAGACCCGGCAGATCCGGTTCGACAATGTTTGGCGTCGGGTATGGCTCGATGCTTACCCATGTCCTCCCGCCGCGCCTGTGAATCTCGCGCAGAGAGTTCAACCTGTCTTGTAGCGGTGCGGCGCCCGGTTCCCAGACCCGGCGGTACTCTTCGTTCAGCGACACCAGAGTGATGCCGTACTCGTTGCGGGGATTGAGCTCTACCAACTCAATCGGCAGACGCCCCTTGGTCAAGACGGTGCAGGGGATGTCAGCCTCGTTGACCCGCCGGATAAGGGCCATCGAGCTTTCTCCCACTTCCGGGAACCCCTCCATGAACGGGTCCGTTAAAAATGAAAAAAAGACTTTTCCTATCTCTTCTTGCTTCTTCGGCAGCTCCTTTTCGAGTAGCGCCATCGCATTCTCGACGAGTTGTGGCGTCGCCCATTCCTCGTCGCTTTTTATCCACCCGAAACGCTTAGCCATGAGCCGAGCATAGCAGAACAGACACCCATGCGAGCAGCCTTTGGCGGGGTTTATTGCGTGATCATCGATATACTCGACGGTCGTTTTGCCGAGAATCGTCTTCTTCGTACACGTCAACATTTCATCCTCCAATAAAAAAGGGCGGAAGCCGTCCTCCCGCCCCGGGAACAAACATCGAAAACACCTTTGGTACGGAAGCTCGCTCTCATGCATCGTCTCGGTGCGATGCTGCCCGCTTCACACACTCTTCAGTCGTTGACTGGAATGTGCATGCCGCGATATATGCTTCCAGATCCTCGATCCGGTACCGTATCCGACCCTTGGGTCCTCCGCCGATCTTTATATATCGCGGACCTTCCCCGCTCCAGCGAAGGCCTCTCATGGTTTGCTCCTTCAATCCGAGATATTCGGCCGCTTCTTTCGATGTCAGCAACTTCGACATAACAGAACCTCACTGAAAAATTGGTTAAGTGCGTTGGCCCCCTCCGCCAGCATTGCCGGGAAGCCGACACTTTTTCAGTGTGGTCCGTCGTTAGCTGAAGGATCGATAGGGCCGGGAACGATAGGCGGGGCAATTTACTCCCCCGCCTTTCCATCTCTTTTGCCCGCTGCGCCTTATGGCGTCGTATATTGCGAACATCTTCGTTTTCCCTCGTGTGGTTGCCTGGTTTCTTCATATTGATGTTGATCTTTATATTGTCGGCAGAAGCATCCCCGCTGCCGCTCGGGGTCGAGGATCTGGTCATACTTCTTCTGGTTGGTCTTCCTCCCTGATTGTTGCAGGAGCGCATGACGCGCCCCTGCGTGTTTCTGTCTCGATTGCGGATGAGCTGCACCTGCCGCCTCCTTCTGCCCTACCCGATATAAGACTCCAACACAATGCCGGCTCCCCACCAGAGCCGCCTTTCTTTACCGCCGTGGTAGAAGCGAAGAGGACCAAACTTGAACTCTTTCAAGCACCGGTAAAGGTCGCTCTTCTTCATCTCGACACCCTTTTCGGCGAGTGCCCGGTGAAGTCTTGCGGCGTCCACATGGTAGATCGCCAAAGGCTTGCCTTCCCACTGAAGGCCATCGGTTTTAAAGCATACTGGGGCGACCCCGCTGCATTCCCCGTTCATCATTGCCCTCAACGAACGGGGTTCGGGGCATGTCTTGTCGCCTGCTTTGGTGGCGTTCAGATAAACGCTGAGTTCTTGGTCTTCGTTGTCGAGAATACAGGCGGCTATCTTGCCCAGCACAGCCCGAGAATTGGTCTTAAACATTGAAACCTCCGGTCGAAATGAAGTTGTGATCGCCACTGCCGAACTCGGCAGCGGCACCGATAAAGTGATCGGGAAAAGAAACGTGAAACCCGAGAACCGGCTCTTCGCCTTCTTGTTGTCCACCCCGCTCGGTCATACAATGTCCGCGTGAATTAAGGGATCGGGCATGAAAGCCCGATCCCCGCATCATCTGCTGGGCGAACAGGGGCATCGCGGTGGCAATGCCGATGTTCATGTTCAGCAAGATGCCGTCAGTCACAGCAGCCACTGGGGCCCGCCGTGTCATCATCTTCCGTCTTCGCTTCTAAGACGGTGAAGGTGTTGTCGGGTAAGTAGGCGAACTCCCCCTTGACGTCATACTTGTTCTGAATGCATAATTTCTCGTTTTGAAGTGGGTGCTTTTCCCACCCAGCTATGTTGGTCACATTAAAGATGAGACCCTCTCTCCGC
>CAYPQK010000070.1:0-17843 GCA_964412895.1 uncultured Spirochaetales bacterium | reverse complement strand
GGCCCCTTGTCAAGGGGGCCTTGACGGGGTTTATCTGTATGTCGGTCCGAACACCTTGACGAACCGTTCGATGATGGCGCGCCAGTCATCGGGTCCTTTGGCGGGGGCGCTCACGGCGTTGGGCGGCACGAACTTGGCCCGCAAGGAGTCGACCGCTTCGAAGAGGTCGTCCATGCTCTTGGGCGTCGCCGTCTCGGCGAAGTGGAGCATCAGGCGGTCGGCCGACAGCTCCAGTTTCACGATGCGCGCCTTCCGGGCGATGGTCCGCATCTCGTTGAGGGTGAAGAGGTTCTCCACCTCGGGCGGGATGGTGCCGAACATGTCGGTGAGGAGGTGGCGCACCCAGCCGACCTCCTCGGGCCGTTCGGTGTCGGCGAGTTTGCGGTAGAAACTGACCCGTACCTCGGCGTCGGCTATGTAGGTCTCGGGGATAAAGGCGGGGAGATCGGTCTTCACCTCTATGTCGCGCGTCTCGCCGGTCTGGCCGGTGCGGAGGAATTCGATGCGGCGGCGCAGCATTTCAAGGTAGAGGTCGTAGCCGACCCCTTTGAGTTTGCCGGTCTGCGACATGCCGAGAATGTTCCCGGCGCCGCGGATGTTCATGTCCTCCATCGCCACATCGTAGCCGCTCCCAAGCCGGTCGAACCGTTTGATGACGGCGAGCCGGTTGTAGGCATCTTTGGTGAGCGTTTTGAGCGACGGGACCATGAGATAGGCGAACGCCTCGCGGTTCCAGCGGCCGACGCGGCCCCGCAGCTGGTAGAGCTGAGCGAGCCCGAAGGTATCGGCGCGGTTGATGATGATGGTGTTGACCAGCGGTATGTCGATACCCGATTCGATGAGCGATGTGGCAAGCAGCAGATTGAAGCGACGCGCGGTGAAGTCGAGCATCACCTGTTCCAGTTCGTCCTCGTCCATCCGGCCGTGGGCGGTCGCGATCTTGAGATCGGGGATGATCCGTTCGAGGAACCGTTTCATCGTCGGCAGCGACTCGATGCGGTTGTGGAGGAAGTAGATCTGGCCGCCCCGTTCCACTTCGCGGAGGAGCGCCTCGCGGATGATCTCTTCGCTGTACTCGACCACATAGGTCTTGACCGGTTTGCGTTCGCGCGGCGGGGTGCGGATAAAGCTGATGTCGCGGACGCCGAGGAGCGACAGTTGCAGGGTGCGCGGTATCGGCGTTGCGGTCATGGAGAGGGTGGCGACCCCTTTCTTTATCTCTTTGATGCGCTCTTTCTGCGTGACGCCGAAGCGGTGCTCCTCGTCGACCACGAGGAAGCCGAGATCCTTGAACTCGACATCCTTCGAGAAGAGGCGGTGAGTGCCGATGACGATATCGACGGTGCCTACTTTAAGCCCCTCGATGATCTTCTTCTGTTCGGCCGCCGACTGGAAGCGCGACAGCATCTCTATCCGTATCGGGAAACTGCGGAACCGTTCGGTGAAGGTCTGCCAGTGCTGGAAGGCGAGGATGGTGGTGGGGGTGAGTATCGCCGCCTGACGCCCCGCGACGGTGGTTGCCATACAGCCGCGCATCGCCACCTCGGTCTTGCCGAAGCCGACATCGCCGCACAGGAGCCGGTCCATGATGCGGCCCGACGAAAGATCGGCCTCCAACTCGCCGATGGAGCGCGCCTGATCGAGCGTTTCGCGGTAGGGGAATTCGGCGGCGAACCGCTCCATGAGCTCGCCGACCGTCGGGACCGGCTGACCCTGTTCGACCGCCCTCTCGGCGTAGAGCTGGAGTATCTTCTCTGCCACCTGTTCGATCTCGCGGGTCAGTTTTTCCTTGGTGTTCTCCCACGCCGTCGAGCGGAGGCTGGAACTCTTCGGGAAGTAGCCCTCCTCGAACCGGTACTTGTAGAGGAGGTGCATATTGTAGACCGGCAGGTAGAGCCGGTCGTCGTGGTCGTAGCGGAGCGTCAAGCAGTCGGCCCCCGCGATCCGTTTTATCCCTTCGTACACCGCGATGCCGTAGGTGTAGTGGACCACATATTCGCCGGGGGTGAGCTGGTCGAGGATGAGCGGCAGGCGCGTCTCGTCGGCCTCGGGCGCCTCTTCGACCACCCGTTTGCGTTTCGGTTTGGCCGGTGCTCTGAGGGCGAAGAGTTTTTCGTGGAGTATCGCGATACCGGCGTGCGGCAGAATGAGTGCCGCGTCGGGGGCGAACCAGCCTTCCCCTTCAAGGATGTGGACGGTGCCCCGTTCAAGCACCGCGGGAAGCGTTTCGAGCGGGAGCGCCGCGATATCCTTGTCGATGCACAGGTCGCTCCAGCGGTCGCGGCCGCCGCGGTCGGTGAAGAGGATGAGGGCGTTTTCCGATGCCAACCGTCCGATGAGCAGTTCGGGGTGCTCCTTCTCGTGCGGTGAGGCGGGCTGGTGGGAGGCGGGATATTTGATGATGGTGTCGGCGGTGGAGAAAAAGGAGCTCACTTCTATGCGCGGGGCGGCGACCCGTTCGCGGAACGAATCGTGGGCATTGAAGGGGGTGAAGGTCCCTTCGGCGCGGCGTTTCACCCGCTCCGATTCGATGGTCGCGAGTTCTTCGTCGAGCGATATCTCGCAGCGGACCTGTTCCCAGCGGAGGACCGGCGCGTCGAAATATTCCTCGATGACGCGGTCGCCCGCCGTGAGCGGATGGAGGTCGCCCGGCAGTCCGGCGCCCGCCTCGATCGCCTCCTCTACCTCCAGCACCTTTTTATTCCCTTCGGCGGCGAGGAACGCGGCACAGCGCGTTTTCCAGTCGGGGGCGAGGAGCCGTGAGACGATGCGCGGGAAGAGGTGGGCCTCGGGGGCGTCGCCGATATTGCGCTGGCTGGTGAGCGAGAAGAGGCTGATACGGTCGACCTCGTCGTCGAACAGTTCGATGCGCCAGCCGGTGTCGGGTTCGTAGGCGGCGATGTCGATGATGTCGCCGCGCACCGAGAATTCGCCGAAGGCGCGGACGATGGGGACCGCCTCGTAGCCGCGCGCCGTGAGGTCGCGGGAAAGGGCGGAGGTGCTGAGCCGCGTTCCCGGCGCGATGCGGAGCGCCCCGCTGTCGAGCGCGGCGGGGAGCCGGAAACGGCGCGAAAGGGGGGTGACGACGATGACGCCGCGGCTTTTTTCCAACAGGCGGATGAAGCGCTGTTCCCACGAGGCGTCGTATTCGCCGCGCTCCATCAGGAGGAACGGCGGGAGGAAGAGTTCGCAGTCGATGTCGAAATGGTGGAGCGACCGGGCGAGGAGCGACGCCTCGCGCGGGCCGGGCGCCTCGATGACGAGCCGCCGGTGCTCCTTGGCGAGTTTCGCGATGAGGACCGGCACCGCTTCGGGGGCCGTTTCGATGAATGTGGTCGGAACTTTATCGCTCATGGTATCCTCATGACCGGGGCGATTCTAGCGGGACGGCGGGAATTTGCCAGAAAAAGATTCAGAGAACGATATGACAGCCGCAGCCGCCGTCGCTTTTAGTGGTGTGGGTGTCGGTGGGAGCGGCATCCTCATCCACGGCGATATCGTCGGGCACGAGGTCGTCGGGCGCTTCGACGCCGCTGATGACGAGCGTCACCGGGAGGGTCGCCTGTTCGGCGAGGGTGATGTCGGTCTCCGCGCTTTTGCCGTCATAAGTGGCGGTGAGGTGATAGCCGCCCGCGAAGGCGGCGGTCGTCGCCGTCCCCGCGTCGGCGGTCTCAAGCGCCGTTTCGGTGCGCCACTGGGCGAGCAGGCTCCTCAGCCGTTCGTAGGCTGGCTTCGGCGTCAGGTCCTCGCGGAATAGGCCGCCGGTGTTGACGAACGAGTCATTGTCGAGAAGGTCCCAGTAGGTGATGGAACGGAGCGGCTCGATCCCGAAGACCATCGTGTAGAAGGCCTCGAGATAGTCGGCCTGCACCGTTTCGTCCCATGGGGCGTGCCAGTAGCCCATCCCGCTGCAGGCGGTCGGCGTCGCGGCGGGGATACTGATCTCGCTTAAATGTATCGGGAGTCCCAGTTCGGCGAGCGACAGGAGCTGGCGGCGCAGTTCGGCCAGATCGTAGACCGGCATCACCCCCACATCGCCCATCCCGTGGTCGGCGAACAGCGTCACGCAGCCGCCGTTGTACATCTGCTGGCCGATCCGGTCGAACGGAACGCTCATGTGGAGGCTTTCGAAGTAGGGCTTGAGCGGCAGGGTGAAGAAGGTCTCGTGGTCGGGGACCAGCAGTTCGGTGACGATGCTCTGGCCGAACCAGTCGGGGGCGGCATTGACCATCGTGGGAACCCCCGGCGCCGTTTCCCGGACGGTGTCGTAGGCCGCCTTGCTCACGGCGGTGATCTCGGCCCGTGTCAGACCGCGCGAGGCGGGGTAGCTGTGCGCCTCGTTGATGAGTATCCATTCATCCATGACATCTTTGTAATGATCGACCACCACGCCGGAATGTTCCGCGATCTCGTCGAGAAGGGGTTGTCCAACGAGCGTCAGGAGATATTCGGGCATGATGCGGTCGAGGAAATAGACGAGCGAATGGCCGGTGAGGGTGTAGCCCATCTCATCCAGCGTGGGGATGCCGAACCAAGTATCGGGGCCGTACCACGAGTAATTGTCGTCGGTCGGTTCGATGTCCTTCCAGAGAACGCCGGCGGTCGCGAAGGTGACGCCGTCGTCGTAAAGCGTCTGCATGAACTGCTCGCCGCCGTTCGGGAGGTTGGGGAGGACGCCGAAGAGGAACTGCCGCGCCCCCTGCGTCACCTGAACCGTCGCGCCGGGGAGCGGATGACCGTTCGTGTCGGTGACCGTCACCGCGAGCGTTCCTTGGCGGTATTTCGCGATATCGGCCTTGGACAGGGCGACGGCGAGCGCTTCGGCCGCGACGATAGCTTTTCCCGCCGCCTCGTCGTAACTTTCGGCGTCGAATAGGGTCTGGGCCGCCACGAGGGCCGTTGCCGCGTCGGGGTAAAGCACCGTATCGTCGCCGAGCATCCGTTCCAGCCGCTTGAGGGCCGAGTTGGCCGCCTCGCGGTTGAGGTCGAGAATGACGCCCCCCTGTTCGGTCGCCGGGTAGCCGTCGCCGCCGTTGTCGAGCCGCACCATGATGCGCCCTGCCTCGGGCAGTTCCCATTCGACGAAGAAGGAGACCACCCCGCCCAGAGCGATATTGTACGACGGTACCTGTCCCGTCTGTCCCGACTTCTCGGCGCCGACATTGAAAGTGGGGATGGCGCGGTCGGTCCCGTCGAAGGGGAACATGTTGGGGAAGGAGCCGGTCGCCACGAGCGTTCCGTTCTTGCGTCCTTCAAAAATGAAGTGGCGTGCCGGAACGGTCGAAAGATCGGCCGTCACGCTGCCCGATACGGCCGGAACGAGGCGGACGGCGGGAGTGTATTCGTGAAGCGTGTAGCCATCAAGCGTCTTGCCGCGCGAGGCGAATCCGATGAGCATGACGGTTGTCCCGTCGGCGATGTCGAAGGAGTAGGCGCCCGCGGCGTCGGTGGCCATGCTTCCCACTTGCGTCGAATCGGCGGCGTCGAAGGCCATGACGAGCCGTATCGTCGGGGCGGGCGAACCGTCGCAGGTGAACGAGCCGCTCACCGTAGCGGCCTCAAGAGTGACGGCGAAGAGCGACAGAAGACTCAACAGAACGGTACGCATCGGTACATCTCCCCATATCTGTTTCCCACTGACGGGGATAGAATAACCTCTCCGAACACAATGTAAAGTTTAACGATTTCTTGCCAAAGCGACCTCGAAAAGGTACCATCGGGCATCCGTTGAGGGGGACCATGAGCCAGCGACTTCTCATAGTCGAGGACGACGCGAGCATGCGGAACCTCGTTTCCTATGTGCTGAAGGAAAAGGGCTACGAGACCTGCGAGGCGGCGACCGGCGCCGAGGCGCTCGACGCGGTCCGCGCCGCGCTCCCCGACCTCATCCTGCTCGACCTGATACTGCCCGATATCGACGGCTACGAGGTCTGCCGCCGCCTGCGTCAGAATCCCCGCACCGCCGGGGTGCTTATCGTCATGCTCTCTCAGCGCAACTCGGACGACGAGATCGCGAAGGGACTCTCCAGTTACGCCGACGACTATGTGCCGAAACCCTTCAGCACGCTGATACTGCTCGCTAAGATCGAGGCGGTGCTGCGGCGCAAGGGGGTGGTCCTGTCGGCGAAAAAGGGAGGCCGCATCACGATAGAGCGGCTGTCGGTCGACCCCGCATCGCGCGAGGTCCATGTCGGCGGGTCGCCGGTCGTCCTGCGGCGGCTTGAATTCGAGATACTGCACTATCTCGCCGCGCGGCCCAACATGGCCTGCACCCGCGCCACGATACTCGACGCGGTCCGCGACGACGGCCGCGAGGTGAGCGAACGGACGATAGACAACCACATTTTCTGGTTGCGCCGCAAACTGGGCGCGGCCGGTGATCTGATAGAGACGATACCGGGCTACGGCTACAAACTGAAGAGTGCCTGAGGAGGGATGCGATGAGATGGTTCCTTCTTCTGTTCGCCGCTTTGCTGATCGGTTATTTTCTCTGGATAAAAGGACAATTCGACAGCTTCCTGCCCGAGAAACTGGAGCCGATGACCGCCGGCGATACTAAGAGCGCCGCCGCCGCTCCCGAAACGCCCGACGCGGCGCCGCCGGAGAAGGTGGAGATAAGGAGCATCGCCCCCGAACCGAAGAAGGGGGAGAAGGTCTATACCGAGGAAGATGTCAAGAGGATAAACGAAAAGATAGAGAAGGGGTCGCCCAAGAAGAACGCTTTCACCAATGCCGACCTGAAGAAATACAAGGAACGGCCGGGCAAACCCGACATCGAACAGGCGCGCAAGGATGTGCAGTGGGCCGAAGAACCGGCCGCGAAAAAAACCAAGAAACAATAAACGATCACCGGCTTTCAGTCCACGGGCAAAGCGAGGCGCAAACGACGAGACAACGAAGGTGTACTGTTGTTACATCGAGGCAGTCGAGGAGTGGCAACGAAGCTATGACGCGGAATGAAAGCCGGATCACTCGTCCGCGTAGTCCATGACATTGAGTCTGCGATAGCTGAATATCTCGTCCTCCGTGAAGAACCGCTGCAGTTCGTCGAGCGCCTCCTCGATGGAACCCGAGGCATGGATGACATTGTTGCGGATCGATACCGAATAGTCGCCGCGGATCGTCCCGGGGGCCGCTTCGCGCGGGTTGGTGGCGCCGGTCAGTGTCCGGACCCGCTTGACGATATCGTAGCCCTCGAGGGCGATGGCGACCACCGGGGTGGCCATCATCGACCGTTTCAAGTCGGCGAAGAACGGCTGGTCCTTGAGGTGGGCATAATGTTCGTTGATCAGTTCCTCGGTCATCTGAAGCATCTTGAGCCCGACGATCTTTATCCCTTTGCGTTCGAACCGGGTGATGATCTCGCCGATGAGTTCGCGCTGAACGGCGCCGGGTTTCACGAGTACCAGTGTGCGTTCCCTGTTCATATCGACCTCCGTTATCTGCCGAGCCGGGAGAAGTGCGGATCGAAGTGCAGGAACACCTCGCGGCGCGTCTCGACCGACTCGTATATCGCGTTGAACAACTCTATCGTTTTGCGTCCCTCGATGCCGTCGATGAGGGCGTGCCTGCCGTGCTCGAGGCAGTCGACCACCTGCTCCAAGAACCGTTCGTGACCGTAGCCGTAGACATTGGGCGGCATCTCGGAGAATTCCTTCACGACCGCCGCGCTCTCCTCTTTGGTTTCATCGATGAAGCGCCAGGTATCCATCTTGTTGACCGCGAATCCGCCGATGACCACCGAGCCCCGTTCGCCGAGTATCGACAGCGAGCCTTCGAGATCGTCGGGCCGGGCGGCGGTGGTTGCCTCAATGATGCCGAGCGCTCCGGAGCGGAAGGTGACTATCGCGGCGGCGGTATCGTCCACCTCGATGTTCGAGAAGTAGGTGCCGTTCTTCGCCATGACCGACAGCGGTTCGCCGAGCATCCAGAGCAGCAGGTCGATATGGTGCGACGCCTGATTGACCACCACGCCGCCGTCCTGCGCCCAAGTGCCGCGCCACGCGTCCTGATCGTAATACTTCTGATCGCGCGACCAGCGGACGCGGACGGTGCCCAGCGCGATGCGGCCGAGCCGCCCGGCGTCGAGCGCCTGCCGCAGTTTCTGGACCGGTTTATTGTAGCGGTTCTGCTTGACGATGAACAGATGGACCCGTGCCGCGTCGCAGGCCTTTATCATCTGGTCGGCGTCGGAAAGACGCAAGGCCATCGGCTTTTCGCAGACGACATGTTTGCCGTAACGCTGGACCACATCGATGGTGTGTTCGGCGTGCATGCCGCTCGGGGTGAGGATGCTCACCACATCGACCGTCTCTTTCTCCAGCATCTCATGGTAGTCGGTGTACCACGGGACGCCCAGCCGTTTGCCGGCGCTTTCGGCGCGGTCGCGCTGGATGTCGCAGACCGCCGCGATCTCGGCGTTGGGAAGCGCCTGCAGGGCGTCGTGATGTTTCTTCGATATGCGGCCGCAGCCGATAAGGGCGAACCGGTAGGTCATAGCGTCACCTCCTTCCGTATGATAGCGGCGAACCGTTCTATCTCTTCGATGAAGCGGGATATCCCCGCGATGTCGGCGGGCGGCTTCACGCCGGCGAACTTCTCGACGCTCCGCTCGACGATGCGGTGCAGGCCGCCGATCGAGATCGTCCCCGCCAGCAGCGCATCGACCGCCGTTTCGTCGGAGATGGCGTAGGCGACCATCCCGGCGTAGTCCTCGCGGTGCAGAAGATCGAGCGCGAGCCTGAGAAGAGAGTATTTCTCAAGGTTGGGGGCGGTGAAGGTGAGCGGCCGGGTATGTGAGTAGGCGAACTGCGGGAAGTGGTCGAGGAGCGGCAGCATGTCGGGGTAGCCCAGCGCCGCCGCGATGGGTATGGTCATGTCGCTCACCGCCGCCTGCCAGATGCTGGTGCCGTCGATGAGGTCCAGCGCCGCGTGCACGCCGACCTCGGGATGGACGATGACGCCGAGCTGGTCGGGCCGTAGCGGGAAGAGCCAGTAGGCCTCGATGAGTTCGAGCCCCTTGTTGACCATGGTCGCCGAATCGACGGTGACCTTCCGGCCCATCGACCAGACGGGGTGCTTGAGCGCCGTGGCGGCGTCGGCCCGCAGCATCTGGTCGCGGGTGAGGTTCAGCAGTGCGCCGCCCGAGGCGGTGATGTGGGCGCGGCGGATATGGGCGGGGTTCACGGCGTTCAGGAGCTGCATCAGCGCCGCGTGTTCCGAATCTATCGGGATGATTTTCGTGCGGTCGCCGGTCACGGTGCGGCCGAGGAAGTAGCCGGCGATGACCAGCGATTCCTTGTTGGCGAGCGCCACCGGGATGCCGCGTCGCAGCGCCTCCAGCGTTATCTTCCAGCCCGCCTTGCCGCCGAGCGCCATGACCACCAGATCGGGGTTGAGGTCGAGCAACGACAGCAATTCGCGCTCGTCGGTGGTGCAGATCGAGCGTTGCAGGGTCGGAAAGTGCGGCGTCAACTCCTTCAGCGCGGCGGCATTGGTGCCGGCCGATGCGCCGATGAGACGGAAACGGTCGGGGAAGGCGCGCAGGACCTTGACGGTGCTGGAGCCGATCGAGCCGGTGATGCCGTAGACGACGAGCGATCTAGCCGACATGATATTCCATGTACTTGAGCGCCAGATAGACGACGGTCACGCTGTAGAAGACCGAGTCGAGCCGGTCGAGTATCCCGCCGTGGCCGGGGAAGAGCACGCCCGAATCCTTGACCCCGGCGCCGCGCTTGAAGAGCGACTCGATGAGATCGCCCAGTTGACCGGCGGTCGAGGCGAGCGCCGCGGTGATAAGGCAGAAGATCAGATAGTTGCCTTCAAAGGCGGCGTAGGAGAAGATGCCGCCTGCGATGGTCGATGCGATGAGTCCCGCGATCGCCCCTTCCCATGTCTTCTTGGGGCTTATCTGAGGGGCGAAGAGGTGCCTGCCCAAGGCGCGGCCGGCGAAATAGGCGGCCGAATCGCAGACCCACGGTATCACGAGGGCGAAAAGGAACCACATCTTTCCTTCGACCGGCGCGGGATAGTCGCGGAGCGCCGGGAGAAGCGATAGGGGAATGAGGAGGTAGAGGAATCCGCTCAGGTGGACCTGTAGGCGCCGGTGTTTCAGCATGACATCGTCATTGCCGAGGAGCGCGAGTATCGGTATCAGCAGGAACGCGCCGATGAGATGCAGTATGAAGAAATGGGGGGTGGCGGTGTATGCGTAGACCGAGAACATCAGGAGCGCGGCGGCCGGCAGGAAGACCAGTGGATGCCGGACATCGTTCATCGTGACGAACTCGGAATAGGCGACAAAGGCGAAGATCATCGCCGCGATGAGGAACACCGACGGCGACGCGATGAAAACGAGTACGAGCGCGGCCGGTATCGCGACCGCGGCGGTGAGATAGCGAGGGTTCACGGGATTATCCTCCGAGTTGTTCGTCGGTCTTGCCGAATCGGCGGGTGCGGCCGGCGTAGGAACGGAGCGCCTCGAGGAACTCCGGTTCGCGGAAATCGGGCCACAGCGTTTCGGTAAAGTAATATTCGGCGTAGGCGCTCTGCCACAGCAGGAAATTGCTGATGCGTAGCTCGCCCGAGGTGCGGATGATGAGATCGGGATCGGGGATCCCGGCGGTGGAGAGGTGTTCCGCTATCGTTGCATCGGTGACATCTTCGGGCCGCAGTGTCCCGGCGCGGACCTTTTCGGCGATGGCCTTCGCCGCGCAGGTCAGTTCGTCGCGCGAACCATACGACAGGGCGAGGGTGAGGGTCATGTCCCAGCCGTTCGCCTCGGTATCCTTTTTTACCCGCAGCGCCTTCTCGCGGGTCTTTTCGGGAAGGTGTTCCATGTGGCCGATGAAGTGGAGCCGGATGCGGTTGTTGATGAGTTTGGGCTGCTTCTTTTCGAGAAAATCGCCGAGCAGTTCCCACAGGCCGCTCACCTCGTCCTGCGGCCGGTTCCAGTTCTCGGTCGAGAAAGCGTAGAGTGTCAGGTACTCGACACCCGCCACACGCGCCGCCTCGGTGATGATATCGACGCTCTCGGCACCTTCGCGGTGACCGCGCAGACGATTCCACATCCGTTTCTTCGCCCAGCGGCCGTTGCCGTCCATGATGACGGCGACATGTCGCGGGACCCGTTCTATGTCGGCATATGAGAGAGTCACCGGCTATCCCGCGGCGATCTTTTTCTGGACCTCGTCAATGAGGCCGATGATATAGTCGTTCCCCGGCTCCATGGAGTTGGCCATCTTGAGCTGGGTGAGCGCCTGCTTGAAGGCACCTTCTCCCATCGCCTTCTGGGCGAGAAGGGCGAAACGACGTGCCTGCTGGTTGGATATCGTGTCGTGCGGATTCTCCTCATACCGCATCTTCATGCGGAAGTCGAACCGCTTGGTCTCCGGTTTGTCCTTCTGCATCTTCTCGTACATCTTGCGGCGATTGGGATGGGAAAGCACCGAATAGGCCTCGTTGGCCCGCTTGGTGATCTCATAGGCCATCTTACGCGCCTCGGCCGATGCGGTCCGGAAACGGTCGGGGTGATTCTGGCGCGCCAGTTCGATGTAATTCCTCTTTACCGTGTCGATATCGGAGTCTTTCTTCACGCCGAACAGCTGGTAGTAATCCATATCCTCCAGCCTGCCGAAGAGCGCTTTCATCGATTCGATGGTCCCTTCCGGTATCTGGTTGTCGGCCGCCGGCTGCTCTTCAGCCGCGAATATCTGCTGTATCGCGGCGAGCAGTTCACCGCTCGAGAAGGGGACGCGGAACAGCCGTTCGGCGCCGTATTTCTTCGCCATCGGCTCGGTTATCTCGGGACTGTCGGGAAAGGCGATCAGGATGACATGCGGCGCCTTTTTGAGAATGGGGATGACACGGAGCCAGATACCCTCGTTGAGCACGGTGCTCACGATGACCAGACGGAACGCGTTGTCCCCCTGATCGGTAAACTCTTTGAGACTCCGGAGCGCCATGACCTCGGCTCCGGTGACCTTCTGAGTAAGAAAGTCGCGGAGCGCCGTGAGGTACTTTTCGTCTTTCAGATAGATGCCGATGCGATAGGTCATATCATCACCCCAAACCGAGAATGTTCAATTCTATGTTCTGCCGGTTCCCCGTCTCGAGATCCATCGCCTTGACATTAAGAACGCCGTTGGTGTCGACCTCGAAGGTGACCTGTATCTTGAGCTCTCCGCGTCGTGCCTTGCGCAGATCGTTCAATACGATCTCGCCCATCAGGTGCGACTCGCTCTGCTTGGTCTTGTCGCCCTGATAGATGCCGATGCGGACCGCCGTCTGGTTGTCGGAGGCGTTGGTGAAGACGCTGGTCCGTTCGAGCGGCAGCGGCTCGTTCTTCTCGATGAGCAGCTCGATGAAGTCGCCCGCCGTGCCGACGCCCAGCGACATCGGGACGACATCCAGCAGCACCGGTGTTTCTTTCGACTGTTCCTCGATGAGGGAATGGCCGAGTATCGCGGCGCCCATCGCGATGACAAGCTCCGTCTCGATGCCGAGGAACGGGTCCTTGCCGAAGAACTCGCTCACCTTGCGCTGGATATACGGTATCTTGGTGGTGCCGCCCACGAGTACTATGGCGTCGATCTGTTCCGGCTTGAGGTGGGCGTTCTCAAGCGCGCGTGCGGAGCAATCGAACGAACGGTCGACGATGGGCGATATGATCTGCTCGAACAGTCCGCGGTCGATGCGAATGGTGTAGTCGAGCATGGCGCCGCTCTGCATCGGTATGAGATTCCTGATGGTCAGATTGATGCTCTCGACGACCGACAGTTCCTTCTTTATCCGTTCCGCCTCCGAGATGAGAATGGTGCGGACCGTGTTGGTGCATTCGAGTTTAATGTTGTGCGTGGCCTCGATATCGACGATGAAATAGTCGACCAGCGCGTTGTCGATGTCGTCGCCGCCGAGGAACGAATCGCCCTCGGTCGAGAGGACCTCGAAGAAGTTGTCGCGTACCTCGAGTATCGTGATATCGAAGGTGCCGCCGCCGAAATCGTAGACGACGATCTTCTCATCGAAGCGGTTGCCGAACCCGTAGGCGAGCGCCGCCGCGGTCGGCTCGTTGATGATGCGGATGACATCGAGCCCCGCCATCTTGCCGGCGTTCTGCGTGACGCGCCGCTGCGGTTCGTTGTAGTTGGCCGGGACGGTGATGACCGCCTTCTGTATCTCGCAGCCGACGAAGGCCTCGGCCGCCGCCTTTATCTTGCTGAGGATCATCGCCGAGATGTCCTGAGGAGAATACTGGCGATCGTGTATCTGCAGGACGACCGAATCGTTCGGCCCCTCGACGATGCGGTAGGGGAACATCTTGGCGTATTTCTTCGTGTCGGGATTGGAGAATTTTCGTCCGACGAGCCTTTTCACCGAGTAGACGGTGTTCTCGGGGTTCTGGGGGAGTTTCTTCTTCGCCTCGCCGCCGACGACGATCGTGCGGCCGCCGTCGAGGAACGATACCACCGACGGCATGATGTCGGTATCCTCGCCGGTGATGGGTATCGTCTGCGGTATCCCGTCGATGACGAGTGCCGCCGCCGTCGTCGAGGTACCGAGATCTATGCCGAGGACATATTCGCTCATCCGTTCTCCCGTCTTTTATCCGGCCTGCGGTTCATCCGTGCCGAGTTCATCGATGATCATCATCAGTTCATGATCCTCGCGGCCGAGCCCGAGGATGTTGAGTTCGATATGCTGTCGTTGGCCGGTCTCTTTGTCGACGGCGTTCACATGGAGCACGCCGTTGGTGTCGAGTTCGAAACGCACTTCGATATGCAGCATGCCGCGCGGCAGTTTGCGCAGTTCGGTGAGCGTCACCTCGCCCATCAGGAGCGACTCGCTCTTCTTGTTGCCGTCACCCTGATAGATGCGCACCTTGACCGTATCCTGATTGTCGGCGGCGTTGGTGAAGACGCTGGTTCGTTCGACCGGGAGCGTCTCGTTCTTGTCGATAATGACCTCGATATGGTCGCCGACGGTACCGACGCCGAGCGCGAGCGGCGTGACATCGAGCAGCACCGGCGAATCGTCGCGGTACGATTCATCGAGCGAGTTGGCAAGTATCGCCGCGCCCATCGAGACGACCAGTTCGGTCTTTATCCCGGCGCACGGCTCCTTGCCGAAGTAGCGGATGACCTCCTGTTCGACGAGCGGGACCTTGGTCGCGCCGCCGACAAGGATGATCGCGTTGATGTCCTTGGGCTTGAGATGCGCCTCTTCGAGCGTTTTGTCGCATATCTCGAAGGTCTTTTTCACGACGGGCGCGATCAGCTGATTGAACTGTTCGCGGGAGACATCCATCGAATAGTCGGATGCCTTCTTCTCGCCGGGGATGACATTGCGCAGGATGAACTTCACGCGGTCGCGGTCGGTCAGCGCTATCTTTATCTGTTCGGTCTGGGTCGCCAGCGTATTGAGGAGTTGAGGGTGGTCCATGACGCGGATGCCGAACTTCTTCTCGACATCGTAGACGAGATATTCGAGCACCGCGTTGTCCATATCGTCACCGCCGAGGAACGAATTGCCGCCCGTTGACAGGACATCGAGCACATTGTTGCGCGTCTCGAGAATGGTCATATCGAAAGTGCCGCCGCCGAGGTCGTAGACCGCGACCCGTTCGTTGGCGGTGTTGCCGAAGCCGTAGGCGAGCGCCGCCGCGGTCGGCTCGTTGACGATGCGGAGCACTTCGAGTCCTGCCAGTTTCCCGGCGTTCTGGGTGGCGCGCCGCTGCGCCTCGTTGAAGTTCGCCGGGACGGTGATGACGGCGCGGGTCACCGGAGCGCCGAGATGGCGGGTGGCGTACTCGACCGCCCTTTTGATGACGAACGACGATATCTCCTGCGGCGAGTAACTCTTCGTGCTCAGTTCGACGATGATGGAATCGTTGTGCCCCTCGGCTATCTTGAAGGGGAAGCGCATGATCGCCACTTCGGTATCGGGGTGCGAGAAGGTGCGGCCGATGATGCGCTTGATGGAGAATATGGTGCGGTCGGGGTGGAATACCTTCTGTTTCTTCGCCTCGGTGCCGATGAGCAGGGGAGCGCCCGCCTCGTCGAAATGGACCACCGACGGGATGAGCTGCCGCGAGCCGTCCTCGACCGGGATCACCTCCGGCATGCCGTCGCGTATCACCGATACGATGGTGGTGGTCGTACCGAGATCTATCCCGAGCACATAATCGGACACCGCCTCAGACCTCCATGACCTCTTTTTCCTTTTTCGCCGATATCTCGTCGAGCAGCTTCATGAAGTTCTTGAGCTCCTTCTCGACATTCTCCGAGAACTTCTTCTCGTCGTCCTCGGTGATCTCCTTGTCCTTCTGCGCTTTCTTTATCTCGTCTATCGCCTCGCGGCGGATGTGGCGCTGGCTGACGCGGAACTTCTCGGCTACCTGATGTATCTGCTTCACGATATCCTTGCGCCGCTCCTCGGTCAGCGACGGGATCGGCACCTTGATGAAATGGCCGTCGTTTATCGGATTGAGACCGAGGTTGGCGTTGCGTATCGCGGTCTCGATCTCCTTGAGCTGCGTCTTGTCCCATGGCTGGACGATGAGGAGCCGTGCATCGGGACTCGATACGGAGGCGGCCTGATGGAGCGGCGTCTTCTGGCCGTAATAGTTGATGGTCACGCCGTCGAGAATGGCCGGGGTCGCCTTGCCGGTGCGGAACGCGGCGAGTTCGCCCTTATAGGCCTCGATCGACTTCTGGAACTTTTCCTTCAGGTGGTCGAAAAAGATCTTCTGTTCGAACATGGTCTTCTCCCTCAGCGGTTCATGCCGTTATCGTGCTCCCGGTATCGTCCGAAAGGATCGCCTTCAGGATGTTGCCGGGGGTATAGATGTTGACTATCTTGACGGTAAGTTCGTTCTCGGCGCACAGCGTAAGCGCCGATGCGTCCATCACCTTGTAGCCTTTCTCGATCGCCTCGTGGAATGAAGTGTGTTTTATGAACGCGGCGTTCTTGTGCTTCACTGGGTCCTTGTCGTAGAGACCGTCGACCTTGGTCGCCTTGATGAGCAGGTCCGCCCCGATCTCGACCGCTCGAAGAGCCGCCGCAGTGTCGGTGGTGAAGAATGGATTGCCCGTTCCGGCGCCGAATATCACGATGCGCCCTTTCTCGAGATGCCGGATGGCGCGCCGCCGGATGTATGGTTCGGCGATCTTGTTCATCTCTATCGCCGATTGCACGCGGGTCGGCAGGCCGTGTTTCTCGAACGAAGCCTGCAGGGCGAGCGAGTTTATCACCGTAGCAAGCATCCCCATGTAGTCGCCGGTCGCCCGGTCGATACCCGTTTTACTCGATTCCTGGAGTCCGCGGAAGATATTGCCGCCGCCGACCACGACCGCGGTCTGTATCCCTTTCTGGGTGATGGCGCCGACCTCGGCCGAGAGGAAGTCGAGGAACTGTGGGTCGATAGGGGAGCCGTCGGAGGCGAGCAACGCCTCGCCGCTCAGTTTCAGAAGTACTCTGCGATACATTCCCCCCTCCTAATTGAGTTGAGGTTCAGACACCCTACATTATAAGAAACGCTTTTTCAAGTTTTTGAACAGGGGGAAAGCTGCACATAAGCCGGATTCTGTATCAACCGGCCATTCATCTGGGACGGCAGTTACCTGCCGCCTCGTGCGGTCAACCCGGACGCCTCGGGCGAGCCACCCTTTTTCCGCCGAAGCGGAACGCGCCCCTATTTGACCTTGCTCCGGAGGGGGTTTGCCGCGCAGGAACCGTCACCAGTTCCCCGGTGAGCCCTTACCTCACCATTTCACCGTCACCCGGTCATGCCGGGCGGTATCTTTCTGTTGCACTTTCCGTAGAGTCGCCTCTCCTGGCCGTTAGCCAGCCTCCCGCTCTGTAGAGTCCGGACTTTCCTCCAGCTTGCGCCGGCGGCCGGTAGTGCAACTTTCCCCTAAGATTAGGATGAGGATCAATCCTCATCTTCGGCCGGATTCTCCGTCGCTTCACGGATCACCGGGCCTTTCTTCTCGTTCTTGCGGTTCTCGGCCGGCAGCAGGATACACTGACAGTTGGGACAGGTCTCCATGCGCTCCGACTTGAGGACATTGTTGAAGAGCTGCGGCGGCAGGGTCATGTTACAGCCGCGGCAGATATAGTTGTCGGCCTCGGCGATGGCCTTGCCGGTCTTGGAACTTTCAAGGATGCGTTCATATTTGCGCAGGATCGCCGGACGGATGGCGGCCGCGACCTTGTCCCGCTCCTCATACATCTTCTCGATATCGTTCTCGAGGGTCTTCATCCGCTTGAGGTTGTCGGTCAGTTTGTGTTTGAATTCACCGATCTTCTTGACATTGTCCTGTTCCACAAGGCCCAGTTCCTGTGATTTCAGGTCCACCTCGCGTCCGATCTCGGCGATCTCTTCGTCTATTTCCTTGTTGAAACGCTTGATGTTGTCTATCTCGCGAAGCAGGGCGTTGTATTCGTCCTTGTTGCGGATGGCCGACTGCTTGCCGGTGATCCCCTTGAGTTTATCCTCGCCGCGGTTGAGGATATCCTCGCGTTTCCGGCGCTCCTCCTCCTGAATGGAGACCCCGTTGCGAAGTTCGGTTATCTTGCTCTCCATATCCCGGATCTGCCTCTCAAGAGACTCGTTCTCCTCGGGCAGGGTGTCGAGTTCATCCTCGCGCTGGTAGATCTGCGCATCGCATTTCTGAAGCTTTTTCAATTTCTGGAGTTCTTCGAGCACGATGGCCTCCTTCTTGCTATTTCGTTAACCTATTATCAACGCCGTGAAAGATAAAAAAAAAGGCACTTGCCTTTCGGAACAAGTGCCTTGAACACCGTGCAGTATATCTTCTGTATGAAAATGCCAGATCGCC
>CAYPQK010000069.1:10921-18118 GCA_964412895.1 uncultured Spirochaetales bacterium | reverse complement strand
ATCGGGGCAGTCGGCGAACGGGCCGTTCTTGAGGCACGGCGGCAGGACCGACCCGTCGATGGTGATATAGCTTTCGATGCCGTCCCTTTCGTAAAGGAACGCCTCAAAGACGGCATTGTAGGCGCGGCTCCGGAGCCGCAGATAGGTTATCTTGCCGTCAGTCGGCCGGTAGAACAGGGCGATGCGGTCGTTCTTACCGAGCCGCACCTGATAGTCGAGGAAGAAATAGACCAGCATCTGTATGTTGCGGACCAGATCGGAGGGCAGTTCACGGTCGTATTTCATCTGCACCGATTCGGGTATCGTCCCTTTCAGCGAGAAATCGAGGAACACCGTCGGGTCGCCCCGTAGCGAATAGGCGTGGAAAAGCGGCGAACGATCGGTGAGCGACGCCGGGAAATCGGCGGCGCACTCCCCTTCCGGGTAGAGGCGGCATTCGGGCTGTTCCTCGGGCTCCACCGCCGCATTGAAGAAAAGAAGATAGCCACCGAACAGGAGATTGGCCAGTATCGAGAGCGCCAGAATGATGTTCTTGAGGGTGCTATTTCTCGTCATCATGCTGCAGCTCGGGATACGGCAGTCGTTCGGGGATGAACAGCGACCGGTACAGGGCGATCGCGTAGGAATCGGTCAGCGACGCGACAAAGTCGGCGATGTTGCGTGCCGGTTCGGGTGAGACCAGCGGCTCGTAGAAGCGGGTCAGCTGATCGTAGTTCTCCGTGAAATGGTCGAAAAGCGCCTTGATGATCGCCTCGGCCTTCTCGAATTCGCGCCGTATCGCCGGGGAGTCGTAGACCTCTTTGTAGAGGAATTCGCGCGTCTCCTCGACCGCAGCGGCCGCCGTATCGGACAAGAGGATGCGGACATCGCCCGCCTGCAGGGCATCCATGCTGGTCTGGATGACATCGATGACCAGCCGGTTTATCCGCTCCGAGGTCTTTTTCCCCAGACAGCCGACACAGGGAATGTCGCGTTCCTTGATGAAGCCGCCGCCGATGGCGTCGTCGATATCGTGGTTGACATAGGCGATGATGTCGGAAAGGCGCACCACCTGCCCTTCGAGCGTCGCCGGCAGGCCCTCTTTCTTGGTCAGTTTCCCCTTCCCTTTCGAGTGCTTCACGATGCCGTCGCGCACCTCGAAGCTGAGGTTGAGGCCGCGTCCCTGACGGGCGAGCAGTTCGACCACCCGCAGGCTCTGCTCTTCGTGGCGGAACCCGCCCGGCAGGAGTCGCGCCAGCGCCCGTTCACCGGAGTGGCCGAACGGGGTGTGGCCGAGGTCGTGCCCCATCGCGATCGCCTCGGCGAGCTGTTCGTTGAGGCCGAGCGACCGGGCTATGGTCCGCGCTATCTGAGAGACCTCAAGGGTATGGGTCAGCCGGTTGCGATAATGGCCTCCTTCAGGCGACAGGAACACCTGCGTCTTGTCCTTGAGCCGCCGGAAGGCTTTGCTGTGGACGATACGATCGCGGTCGTGCTGGTAGAGCGGCCGTATCGGGCAGGGTTTGTCGGGCCGTTCGCGGCCTTTGCTCGCGTCGGAGAAGGCGGCGTAGGGCGACAGGGTATTGCGTTCGATCTGCTCCAGATGTTCGCGTATTGAGAAGGAGGTCTTCATTTACGGCGGTCCTTCCGGTCTTTGCGGAAGGTCAGGATGAACGCGATGATCGAGAACAGCGCGAGCGGCAGATAGATGATATAGAGGTACGGCGTGCCGTTGAAGGTGCCGAACGAGATGAGGAGTCCCGTCAGGATGAACGAGGTGACGATGCGGGTGACCATCTTCGATATGAAGAGACGGTCGCGGCCGCTGATGAAGAACTCCCAGTTGAGCTTGAGGTTGCCGTTCTCGAGTTTTTCGATGATCTCCGAAAGATTGAGCGGCAGGGTCTTCCCCATGTCGAGGAGCCGCATACCGAGGTAATAGAGATTCTCGCGGACCCGCTCCGGCGAATATTTGGCGTTGATAACTACCGACGCGAGTTCCTGAGACTCGTGGATGAAGTTGAAATCGGGCACCAGATCGCGTCCCAGCCCTTCGAGCATCGACGCGCCGCGGATGAGGAGGGTGTAGTTCTTCGGGATGCGCAATTTATGCCGGTAGAGGACCCCCATCACCTTCGAGAAGAGCTCCGACATATCGACCTCGACGAGCGTCTCCGGGAGACTCTCGGTGATGCGCCGGATATCGCGGGCGAGCTGTTTCTTGTTGACCGGGAAAGGAGAATCGCTGATCTCGGTGTAGAGCGAGGCAAGCGACACATAATCCTTCTTGGCGAAGGCGATGAGCATCTCGGCGAACATCTCCCGCGTGTAGCGGTCGATGGTCCCCGCCATGCCGCAGTCGAACACCGCGAGCCGGTTGTTGTCGAGGAAGAAGAAATTCCCGGCGTGGAGATCGGCGTGGAAGAAGCCGTCCTCGAATACCTGCTTCATGAACGACCGCGCCCCGTTCTTGGCGACCAGATGGCGGTCGATCGTGAAGGCGGGGTCGTGGAGCTCGTCTATTTTGCGGCCGTGGATGTACTCCATGACCAGCATCCGTTTGGTGGAGTATTCGTCGTATATCTTGGGGAACTTGAGCCAGTCCCACTCGGGGGCCGAGAAGTTCTTGGCGAACCGGCGGGTGTTGCGCATCTCGATGAGGAAGTCGAGCTCCATCTCCATCGACGAGAAGAATTCGTCGACGATGCCGACGAAATCGAAGCTCTCGCCCAGTTGGCTGTGGTTCTGCATCATCTCGGCCAGCCACTTGAGCATCTCCAGATCGCTCTGTATCGTTTCGACGATGCCCGGCTTGCGGACCTTCACCACCACCTCGGCGCCGCCCTTTTTGAGTACCGCGCGGTAGACCTGCGATATCGACGCGGCGGCCAGCGGCGTCTCGTCGAATTCGGAGAAGATGTCGGTTATCGGCGCACAGAGGTTCCGTTCGATGATCGGTTTCATCTCGTCGAAGTCGATGGGACTGACGCGGTCCTGCAGTTTCTTGAGTTCGTCGGTTATCTCTTCGGGAAGGATATCCTTGCGGAGCGACAGTATCTGCCCCAGTTTGATGTAGGTGGTCCCCAGCTCCTCGAAGGTGCGCCGCAGTTTCTGCCCGATGGGCATCTTGCGGTTCAGTTCGTTCGATTCTCCGGTCCCGGCATAGCCGAGCAGCCGTTGAGCGGTGGTGGGCACCCACGGGATGAGATCGTACTTGGCAAGGACGACCCCTATCTCCTTGATACGGAAGAAACGCGTTGCGCGGACCATTCCCCTCTCCCCTTAATCGACCGTTATCGACTTCGACACATTCTTGGGCACATCGGGGTGGACCCCGTGGTTCTCGACCCGGCTGCGATTCAGGTACTTCATCTTCTCGACCGACATCTTGAAGGCGAGCATCTGGAGCACCACCGACGCCTCGAAGGCGAAGATGTTGCGGTTGCCGGTCGCCGGGACGGTGATATAGTCGGCGTAGTAATGCTCGATACCGGCGGGACGGCCGAAGACCGCCTTGCGCAGTGTCTCGTTCTCCTCGGCGATGAGTACGATGTCGGCGCCGCGGATCTTATGGGTATGTATCTGGGTGATGGTGATGCGGATGTCCCGTTCATCGGGGGGACAGACGAAGACGAGCGGATAGTTGGAGAAGAAGTTCGGCAGCGCCGTCTTTTCGCGGTAATTCTCGAAATGGCGCCGCAGTTGGTCGCGCACCTCGGGCGATGCGACCGCGCGATCGACCGGCGGCATGTCGCTGACCCGGAACTTGAGATTGCGCAGGGCCGTGAGGTAGTCGGCGGTCGGCGAAGAGCGGTCGCCGCGGACCAGTCCGGCGCCGATGAGCTTCTCGAACGACTCCATCATCGCGGTGTGGAGCCGCTCCATGTCGGTCAGCGAAAAGATGGTGTTGTCGCCCAGTATTGTATTGGGTCCATGCTTGAACTCGGCGGCGTCGTAGCCTTCGGTGTGGTTGAGCACCACTTCACGCACTTTCAATGCCCCTTCCCGCGCAACGCCGAGCAGCGAGGTACCGAGGATATGCATCGACGGCTTCAGGAACCAGCGGTTCGCCACGCCGGTGATGGCGGTGTCGAGGTTCTTGAGCGTGAAGTCGAGGTAGTAGCGGATCTTGTCGAGATCGCCGTGGACCTCCTCCTCGCTCTTGGCCATGAAGGCGGCAACGATATAGAACAGCGCCATCTGGCTGACGAACGATTTGGTCGCCGCGACCGCTATCTCGGGACCGCACAGGACCGGCAGATAGAAGGCCGATTTCTCCTGCGGCAGGGTCGAGTTCTCGTTGTTGACCACCGACAGCATCAGCACGGAATCGTTGTACTTCGCCTTGACATCGTTGAAGATGTCGACAAGGTCTTTGGTCTCGCCCGACTGGCTCACGCCGATGATGATGTCGGCCGGGGCCAATGCGTTCATATAGAGCGACCGGAACATCCCGGGGTTGGCCGGGAATACCGAGAGGCCCGACAGGTTATTGAAGAAATAACCGGCGGTAAGCGCCGCGTGGTAACTGGTCCCCGAGGCGACGATGAAGACGCGGCCGCCGGAGGTTCGTTTCTCTTTCAGCAGGTCGATGAGCCGGTCGCGGTTCTTGAGGACGGTGCGCTTCTTCTTCCAGATGAGCATCATATCGATCAGGACGAGCTTCGGGAACGAACGCGGATCGGCCGCCGTCAGTTCCTCCAAGAGCGCCGCATCCTCGGAGCCGAATTCGTAGGCGGCCCGTTCGGGATCGATGAACTCCTTGAGCCCGTCGTAGATGCGCGCGAACTTCGCCGCGTCGGTCAGGGCGCGGAACTCGGCCACGAGCGCCTTGCGGTCGTAGAGGTCGGCCAGTTTCAGGAAGTCGTACAAGAAGTCGCGGCACTGATCGGCGTGCGCCTCGAACAGCTCGTGGAACCGCTTTTCCTCCGGCCGGCGGAAGTAGTAGCGGAACAGGGCGTCCATATTGCGCGGTGACGAGAATATCTCCTGCTCCATGAAGAAGCTGTAGCGCGGCTGGAGCGATATGTCGGCGATGTTGAGTCGGCTGCGGACCGGATCGGGCTTGCCCTCTTTCTCCTGCGACAGCGAGAAGACGGTATAGTCGTTGTGGGTGAAGTAGAGTCCGTCCCCTTCCGACAGCGGGATGAGGAAGCGGGTCTTCGACAGGACCGAGGTGAGGTCCGACGAAACGACGATGAACTGCCCGATGCTGTCGCTCCCCTTCCCGGCGTAGAGCGACGAACCGCTCTTCATCGCGAAGACGCCGGTGATATCGGGCGCCGTGACGCAGGCGGCATAGGAGCCCTGCACGATGGACTGCGCCTCGCGGATCGCCCCTTTCATCGCGGCTATCTTCTGGGCCTCGGTGAGTTTTTTGTTCAGGACGCGGGCGGCATAGTAATGTTCGACGAGGTGCACCAGCATCTCGCCGTCGTTGTCCGATACCACCTTGTGGCCGTGGTGGATGAGGAATTCCTTGAGCGTATCGGTGTTCGATATATTGCCGTTGTGAGCGCCGACGATATGGATGCGGCACTCGACCTCATGCGGCTGGGCGTTCTGGTCGGTGACCGATCCGTAGGTGGCCCAGCGGACCTGCCCGATGAAGCGCCGCCCCGGCAGTTTGTCTATCTCGAGTTTCTCGATAACGCGCGACGGCGCGCCGACCTTCTTGCGCAGCGTTATCGCGCCGTCATCGGCGATGAAGGCGCCGCCGGTCGAATCGTAGCCGCGGTATTCGAGTTTCTTGAGGAGATCGGCCGCCTCGCGGCCCATGAATTCGGTCTCTTTCCCATAGGTGATGGATACCACTCCGCACATCAGGCAAACTCCGGTTCAGTTGGTGTTTCAGATCTCGCGCGTTTCGTTGGCAAGCCACACATTCTCTTCCTCGGTCAGATGCGGGGCGATCGCCGCGCGCACCGTCCGGTGGTAGCTGTTCAGCCATTCCTTCTCGGCGGGGCTCAGCAACGCCGCATCGACGAGGTCGAGATCTATCGGGCACAGCGTTATCGTGTCGAACTTGAGCCATTTCGCCCCTTCGTTCTCGCCGTTCGGGACGACCAGCACGAGGTTCTCGGTACGGATGCCGTATTCGTTCTCGCGGTAGTAGCCCGGTTCGTTGGAGAGTATCATCCCCGGTTCCAGCTTCGTCTCGTTGACGCGCGGGCTGATACCCTGCGGCCCTTCGTGGACCGACAGGTAACTGCCGACGCCGTGACCGGTACCGTGGCCGTAGTTGAGCCGTTCCTGCCACAGGGCGGCGCGGGCGAACGGGTCGAGGAACATCCCCGGTATCCCCGCCGGGAACTGCGCCATCGCCACGCCGATATGGCCTTTGAGGACCAGCGTGAAATGCTTCTTCATCGCATCGGTCGGCGTCCCCACCGCTATGGTGCGGGTGATGTCGGTCGTCCCGTCGAGGTACTGGCCGCCCGAATCGACCAGCAGTATCCCTTCGCGCTTGATCTCGACATCGCTTTCGGGGGTGGCGCTGTAGTGGATGATGGCGCCGTGCGCGGCATAACCCACTATCGGGTCGAACGACGGCCCGGCGTAATGCTCGCCCAGACGCCGGAACTCCTCCAGCTTCACGGCGGCCGATATCTCGGTCACCATCATCGCCGAAAGGGCGTGGTCGAGCCACGCGAAGAACTTCACCATCGCGACGCCGTCACGGACATGGGCCGCCTTCATACCGGCGATCTCCACCTCGTTCTTGACCGCCTTCAGCGGCACCGGCAGGGTCATCCCCTCGATGACGCGCGGCTTTTTGCCCAGCGCTTCGAGAACATGGCGGCCGTTGCGGTCGGCATCTATCAGAACAGTGCTCTTGCGGATCTTCTTGACGAACTTCTCGAAGGCGTCGTAGCCCTTTATCGTAATGCCGTCGGCGATGAGCGCCTTTTTCACCTTGCGGTCGAGCTTCGCCGCATCGACGAACAGGTACGCCTCGTCCTTCGAGACGGCGGCGTAGGCGATGACGACCGGGTTGCACTTCACATCGGTGCCGCGGATATTGTAGAGCCACGCGATATCGTCGAGCGTCGAGACGATGTGCCAGTCGGCCCCTTTCTCGGCGATCTTGGCGCGCAGACGGCCTAGTTTCGCCGCTCTCCCCTCGCCCGAGAACGCTTCGTCATGGAGTTGCACCATGCCGGCGGGCATGGCGGGACGGTCGGTCCAGAACTTGCCGACGAGGTCGCCGGTGTACTT
>CAYPQK010000069.1:0-10911 GCA_964412895.1 uncultured Spirochaetales bacterium | reverse complement strand
TTGAGCGTTATCTTCTTGGCGGCGAGCGCCTTTTCGAGGCCGCGCACCGCGTTTATCGACATGACGGCGGCATCAAGCCCGACGACGGCAGCCTCGGCCAGTTCGGCGGCGAGCCACGCGGTGTGGGCGGGCGTTTCGGGAAGCCCCATCTTGAAAAGTGTTATCCCCGATCCGGCAAGTTGCTGTTCCGCTTGCAGGAAATAGCGCGAATCGGTCCAGAGACCGGCCTTCTCCTTGGTGACCACCAGCGTTCCGGCCGATCCGGAAAAGCCGGAGAGCCACGCGCGGGCCTGCCAGTGGGCGGCGACATATTCTGACTGGTGCGGGTCGGTGCTCGGGACGATGACGGCGTCGAGCCCTTCCGCCTGCATGTGTTGTCTTAAAATGGCGATCTTTTCAGAAGCCTGCATCTCTTTTTCCTCCGCAGTTACCAAAAATGACGGTGGACTTTACCCTTATTTAATGGAAATAGCAAGAAGTGTCAGCGGACGCAGCGGACATAGTAGCGGCCCGAGACATCGACGGTGGTGACCACGCCGTCGCTGAACAGGATGCCCCACGCCTCGTCGTACGGCCCCGAAATGAGCGACCGGCTCCAGAAGAGGTCGTATCTGCCGCCGTTGTATTTCCACACACCCTTTTTCCAGTAAGTTCCCTTCTCGCCCGGCCCTTTGTGCGCCTTGCAGGAACAGTCCTTCGCCTTCACCTGTTCGGCGCAGTCGGCCCCGACACAGGTATCATCCACCGGACAGGCGCCTTCGGGGGCGGTGTTGGGACAACCGACCACGAGCGTTCTGAGTTCCGATATCGTCGGAATGCGCCAGTCGTTGAATCCGCCGAGCGTCAGATCCTCGCAGTAAGCGGTCGACTTGACCAGATCGAGCGGCCCGCCGTGGCCGCGCTGCCACGAAAGTTTATTGTCGCGGTCGATGGCCACCTCGCCGCGCACTTCGAAGGCGGCGGTGGGCGACTTCCGCTTCTCGATGGGCGCCAGCGGCTTTTCGACCTTCGGCTTCTCCTGCAGATCGACAGAACCCTTCAGTTTTTCGGTCGGATCGACCTTCGCCGCCGGAGTCGCGGGCGCTTTTTCCGGTTTCTGGCCGGTCAGCCGCTTCACCATCTTGTCGATCAGCCCCTTGAATGCCTCCTCGCTGCCGTCGAAGGCCCCCGACGCACCCCGGATGGTCACCTCTTTGGCGATATCGACCAGTTCGGCCGTGACGGTATAACTGTCGCCGAGTTTCATCACCATCGACGAAAGGACGGTGTCGGCGGCAAGGGCATGGCCGAGGTCGACGCGGCAGGCGGGATCGTAGCAGTCGCGCCAGCTCTCTTTTTTCTGTTCCTTGATGACGGCGCGCATCACCGCGTCCTTCGGCACCACGAGGAACACATTGGCCGCGACGAGTCTCCCCCGTAGGTAGTCGGAACCGGTGGCCAGCAGTTCCGGCGTCATCCCCGCGCCGCGGTCCTCTATCTCGAGCACCGCGAGCGTCTGTTTCTTCTGCTGTGCCGAAAGAAGAACGGCACAAAAAATGACGGCGAACAAAAGTATCGGTCTCATCTATCTCTCTCCCCCGGAAGAAGTGATCAGAAAACGAGGGTACAGCCGCAGGCGGGCTCCTCTTCGACCAGCACCTCGTCGGGACCGCTGGTGTTCGTGTCGGGCGTCTCGCCGTTGTCGGTCGGCTGGGTATCGTCGGCGACGGCGGTGTCGGTCACCGTATCGTCATTGGTCGGCTGGTCGTCGGTCACGGTATCGTCGACGACCGTGTCGTCAGGAAGCTCGTTGTCGGTCGGCTGATCGTCGGTCACGGTGTCATCTGGTACCACTACATCGTCGTCGGTCGGTTCGACATTGCCGCAGTCGCCGTCCAGTTCGGTGCAGATGGTGCCGCGGCCGTCGGTCGCCCATTCGAACCACTCCTGAAAGCGGACGCGGAGCGTGTCGAGCTTCTCCAACTGTAGCGGGAACGGATCGATGCCGGGCTGGTTGATGATGACAAAGGCGACATTCCAGTGCTTCGGCGCGTCGGCCGCCGCCGGGACACGCGGACCCATCGCCCGGATGACATCCTCAATCGTTACCTCATGTTTGTACATGTTGCTGATGGTATCGGACGAACCGGTATGCGGGGTCGGCATCGATGGGCTTCCCTCCTTACTGCAGGTGGTTATGTCGTCATAATTGCACAGAAAGAAAAGCGGCGCGACCTCCTCGGGGGCGCGAAGTCCCAGAATGTACTGATCGAACTCGCTGTATTTACGCGGCGTGGCGGGATTGAAGGTGAAGGAGCCGTCGCCGTTGTCGACGATGTGACTGCCATACTCGACCGAAGGTCCCGACGAATAGTAGTGATTCCAGTGTTGATTGGCGCTTTCGCTCTCATACCCGCGCAGGCCGGTATTGTTCTCGGTCTCGCCCTCTTTTTTGAAATCCATCGCGGCGAGCCAGTAGTGGCTGAATTCATGGGCAAGCAGTTCCACCGATGTCATGCCGCCGAGCGGAAAGGGCATGTTGGTGTCGGGGTCGTCGGGATACTGGTCGATATGACACATCCGGGTGCCGCCGATGAGCCGTCCGGCGCTTCCCCATTTCGAGGCGGGACCGTAGCCGGTGAAGGATCCTTCGCGGTTTATCCCCGTGACGGTGTAGGCGATGGGAAGACCCTGCTGCATGTTCATCGACGGGGTAAAGGTGGTGTAGACCACCATGAAGTCGAAAAGGTCGCCGTGGGTCTTGTAGAATTCGACCCCCGCCGCCATTTCGGCCGCACCGATAAGCCCGCCGGCAATGTTGGGCCCGCCATGCACCACGGCGATATTCCCCACATCATAATTCTGGGCGTGAACACCGCACGCATACAACAAAACCAAGGCAAGAAGCAGCTTTTTCATCTATGGTCTCCTAAAATACGAGCGTACATCCACAGGCCGTATCCTCTTCCTCGAGGATGACCACTTCATCGGAGCCGGTCGAGGTGTCGGTGACGGCGGTATCGGGCATTTCTCCGTTATCGGTGACGGCAGTGTCGGGCTGTTCGTTATCGGTCACGGGATCGTCGGTCACCGTGTCGTCGGTATCAGCTACTATCTCTCCCTCGTCCACTTCGTCCACATCTTCTATCACATCGTCATCGGTCGGTTCGACCGTGCCGCAGTCGCCGTCGAGTTCGGTGCAGATGGTGGCGCGGCCGTCGGTCGCCCATTCGAACCATTCCTGAAAGCGGACACGGAGCGTGTCAAGCTGCGTCAACTGTTCGGGGAACGGCTCGACACCGGGCTGGTTGATGATGACGAAGGCGACATTCCAGTGTTTCGGCGCGTCGGCCGCCGCCGGAACGCGGGCCCCCATCGCCCGGACGATATCCTCTATCGTCACTTCATGCTTGTACATACCGGAGATGGTGCTGGGCGACCCGCTTTTCGCCGCGGGAATGGCGGGGCTTCCCTCCATACAGTCGGCGATGTTGGCGGAACTGCACAGGAAGAAGGTCGGCGCGGTCTCTTCGGGCGCCCGCAGACCCATGACATATTGATCGAGCTGGCCGTATTTGCGCGGTTCGGCCGGATTCATGGAGAAAGAACCGTCGCCGTTGTCCACATAGTGCTGGCCGTACATCGCCGACGGCCCCGAACTGGCGTAGCTGTTCCAGTGCTGGTTGGCGCCATCCTCATAGCCGCGCAGACCGGTGTGGTTCTCGGTCATTCCCTCTTTCTTGAAATCCATCGCCATGAGCCAGTAGTGACTGAACTCATGGGCCAGCAGTTCGACCGTCGACATCCCGGCGAAGGGAGAAAGGATACTGTCCGATATCGTCTGATCGGGGTTGTCGGGATACTGGTCGATATGGCACATCCGGGTGCCACCGATGAGCCTCCCGGCGCTTCCCCACTTCGATGCGGGACCGTAAGGTGAAAAGGAGCCCTCGCGGTTTATTCCCTTGACGGTGTACTGGATGGCGAGCCCCTGCTGCATATTCATCGACGGGGTAAAAGTAGTGAAAATCACCATGAAGTCGTAGATGTCGGCGTGGGTTTTGTAGAATTCGATGCCAGCCGCCATTTCGGCCGCACCGATAAGCCCACCGGCGATATTCGGGCCACCATGCACCACGGCGATGTTGCCTACATCGTAATTCTGCGCGTGGAGTCCGCAGACCGACAGGAAGACCAATACAATGATCAGCTTTTTCATCCCTATGCTCCTCGTCAAGTGTTTCAACACGGAGCGATGATACCTAAAATAAAAGGAAAAAGCAACGGGAAAAACTCACCCCTGTCCCCTCTCTTGCGACAAGAGAGGGGTGGCGGTAACGCCGAGGTGAGTTCTTCAGTCGATGATGACCGGCTTTACTTTCCAGATGTCGTCGCAGTATTCGCGGATGGCGCGGTCGGAGCTGAATTTGCCCATCCGCGCGACATTGAGTATCGCCATGCGGGTCCAGCGGTCGGCGTCACGGTAGATCGCGCCGACCTGTGCCTGAGTATCGACATAGGAACGGTAGTCGGCACAGAGCAGGTACGGATCGCTGTAGCGCAGGTTGTCGACCAGCGGCTTGAAAAGTTCCGGGTCGCCGTCCGAGAACAGCCCCGATCCGATGGCGTCAAGCGCCTCGGCCAATTCCGCATCTTTTTCGATATATTCCTGCGGCCGGCAACCGCTTTTCTTCAGCGCGAGGACCTCTTCGGTCTGCAGGCCGAACAGGAAGAAATTCTCCGTCCCCACCTCTTCCCGTATCTCGACATTGGCGCCGTCGAGCGTCCCGATGGTCAGCGCGCCGTTCATCGAGAACTTCATGTTGCCGGTCCCCGACGCCTCCTTGCCCGCCGTCGATATCTGCTCCGACAGGTCGGCCGCCGGGTATATGTACTGCGCGTTCTTGACATTGAAATCGGGAAAGAAGACCACCGTGAGCAGTCCGCGCGCCGCCGGATCGGCGTTGACCGTCGCGGCGATGGAATTCACCAGCTTGATGATCCGCTTGGCCATGAAGTAGCCGGGGGCCGCCTTGCCGCCGATGATGACGGTACGCGGCGTCATGCCGGCGGTCTGCCCGCGCCGGATGCGGTTGTAGAGCGTCACGGCGTGGAGCAGGTTGAGATGCTGGCGTTTGTATTCATGGATCCGTTTGACCTGTACATCGTAGAGGCTCTCGGGATCCACCGCGACGCCAGTCCGCTGATGGATGAGCACCGCGAGCCGCCGTTTGTTCTCCAGTTTCACCGCCCGCCATGCCGCCACGAACTTCTTATCATCGACGAATTTCTCGATTTTCTTCAGCTCATAGAGGTCGCGTATCCAGATGTCCCCTATCTTCCCGTTGATGAGTTCGGCGAGTCCGGGATTGGCGAGCACCACGAACCGGCGCGGCGTCACGCCGTTGGTCTTGTTCGAGAACTTATCGGGCATGATGCGTTTGAAATCGGACAGGACATCGCGCTTGAGCAGTTCGGTGTGGAGCGCCGCCACGCCGTTTATCGCCTGCGAACCGACACAGGCGAGATTCGCCATCCGGACGGCGCGGTCGCCCGACTCGTCGATGAGCGAGAGTCGCCGGATCATCTCATCGTCGTCGGGATATTTGTCGCGCGTCTCGGCAAGGAAACGGGCGTTTATCTCGTAAATGATCTCGAGATGGCGCGGCAGGAGCCCCCGGAACAGCGGCACCGCCCATTTTTCAAGCGCCTCGGGCAGGAGGGTGTGATTGGTGTAACAGAAGGTGTTGCGGGTGATATCCCACGCCTGCTCCCACGGATAACGGTATTCGTCCACCAGAAGACGCATCAGTTCGGCCACCCCGATGGAGGGATGGGTGTCGTTGAGCTGTACCGCGTATTTCTTATGGAAGTTATCGAGCGTCTTTTCGCGCTGGAGATAGATACGGATCATGTCCTGCAAAGCGCACGAAACGAAGAGATACTGCTGTTTAAGCCGTAGCTGCTTGCCCGCCAGCGGCTCGTCGTTGGGATAGAGCACCTTGGTCAGGTTCTCTGAGGAGACCTTCTCCCCCACCGCGCCGTAGTAGTCGCCGACATTGAACGACCGGAAATCGAACGATTCGACCGCTTCGGCCTTGAAAAGGCGAAGTAAACTCGCCGTACTTGTTTTGTAGCCCAGTATCGGGGTGTCGTAGGCGACCCCCTTGACCACATGGTCGGGCACCCAGCGGACCCGCAGGGCTCCCGCTTCGTCGTGGTACATCTCGGTATGACCGCCGAATTTCACATCGAACGCTATCTCGGGGCGCGATATCTCCCACGGATTGCCGTAGCGCAGCCACTTGTCGGTCACCTCCTCCTGCCAGCCGTTGCGTATCTCCTGATCGAAGATGCCGAACTCGTAGCGGATGCCGTAGCCGATGGCGGGGATATTGAGCGTCGCCAGAGAATCCATGTAGCAGGCCGCCAGCCGCCCGAGTCCGCCGTTGCCCAGCCCCGGCTCCTCTTCCTGATCGAGCAGCGTATCGAGGTCCTGCCCCAGTTCGGTCACCGCCGCCTTCACCTCGTCCCACAGGCCGAGATTGATGAGGTTATTCCCCAGATGAGGCCCCAGCAGGAATTCGGCCGACAGATAGCAGACGGTCCGGCTCGCCTGTTTGTAATAGGTCTCGGCCGCCGCCGTCCAGCAGGAAAGCAGGCGGTCTCTTACCGTATAGGACAGCGCGAGATACCAGTCGTTGCGGGTGGCCATCTTCGGGAATTTGCCCTGATGGCAGGCGAGGTTGTCGAGTATCGCCCGCTTGAGCGCCGGAATATCGCGGCTCGTCCGGACATCGCTGGTCAACGCACAGGGCGTGGTCGCTGCGGGGACGCTCTTTTTCACCGTGGCAGTCGTTTTTTTGGTAACCATGGGTTCCCTCCCGTTGTTGCAGAGGGATACTAGCACTTTGAAAAAGAAAAGGCAAATAGCCCCGCCGCCCTCTTTTCTTGCTTTCCCGTGCCGTAATTGGTAGAGGCAGACAGTCATTGCCGGGGGATAGCATGTTGAAACAGTGGTTGGCGCGCCGGATGCTCGAAAAGAACAAAACGCGCCGCTATGAGGTCGCCGAACTTGAAAAGAGGCAGATCGACCTCTCCTGTCCCTTCCCCAGCGATACCTCCTGCTTCTACGGCGGCGACCAGAGCGGGAATGCCTTCATCACGCGACTCGCCTTCCGCGGCCCCGGTCACCTCCCCGAATTCTGGTACGATCTGCGTTTGAACGGCAAAGGCCACCTGAACATGGCCCCCGGCGAACTACCCGAAGGGGAAGGATTCCGGCTGGGCCTGATGCACTACGAATGCGTGACACCCGGCAGAAAATGGCGGCTGAAATGCGAAGGACCGCTCCGGTCGGCCCAAGGGGTGTACCGCTCGAAACTCGACCTGCTGTTCGAACAGCGGCATCCGCTTTTCGACTACGCGGACGGTGCCGACCGGCAACTCATCGCCAAGACCGTCGCGAAGAGACCTTGGACCCCCGTCTTCTTAAAAAAAGTGAAGGAACTCGAACAGACCCTCTACGAACAGTTCGGCACGATCGAAGGGACACTCACGCTCGACAACGAAACGGTGCCGCTGCGCCTGCTCGCCGTCCGCGATCATTCCTTCGGTTCGCGCGATTGGCGCAACGGGGACAGCCACTACCGGATGAGCGGCCGCACCGCCGACGGCTGGGGCTGGGCCGCCCGGGCGATACTCTACGATTTCTGCGGACCCTTCTATTCCGGCTTTGTCGTGTCGCCCGACGGGAAGAGCGATGTCATCGTTTCCTGTACGAGCCTCGACGAGATCGGCGAAAAGGATATGTGGCCCGAAACGGGACGCATCGTCATGAAGACCGCATCGGGAAAGACCCATACGCTCGACTTCACCCGGACCGGCACCTTCCCCTACCTCATGGACGATGTCTATATCATGAAGGAAGGCATCGGCACCTGCCGGTTCAACGGCCGCCCCGGGGAGGGCCTTGTCGAATTCGGTTTCAACAAGGCGCTCTACGGGGATCAGATACCTGACGCCTGAAGATCAGCAAGAAGATCAGTTGCGCGGTTGCTCGTCGTCCGAGCCGCGGATGGTGATGACGACATCCTTCTGCTGGCGGCCTTGCGCCTGCGCCATCTCGCGGGCGGCGCGGCGGGCGAACCAGTAGGTCTTGAAGATGAGATACGGCATTTTTATCAGCATGATGGGCAGTTGGATGAGACAGCCGAGGCATCCGCTCGAATAGACCACCTGACGGTTGACGACGATGCGCGGTGGGGCGTCGCCCCGCCAGTCGTCGCGCTCGATGACCTCTACCTTTTCTATTTCTTGGGGCATGATCTTACCTATTCCCGTTGTCAGTGCAATATATACCGGGAAAACGAAGAATCAAGGAGAAAAAAGGGACGCTCTAATCGGCGTCGGAACCGAGGAGCGCGTCAGAGTCATCTGCCGGTTCACAGTGTGCCGCACATGGTCCATCGGTCACGCAATGCCCTCCACTCGCGGCACAATCTTGCCAACGATCGACCGAGCCGCCTTCGCAGGGGTCGCTCGGAACGCCGCAGTAATGCATGACATTCCCTTCGCATTGGGCTTTGCTGAACGGGTCGCCCTCACAATCCAAGGAACAATCCGTCATCCCGCCTCTTTCGGAGCAGTCGATATCCGGTAGAAAATTGTCAGTCGAGTCCGGCGCGATCTCATCGTTGATCTCGCTCCCTTCATTGTCATTGTTCGCAATTGCATCGATATCGGCATTGTTGCTCGTCGTGCTTTTACACCCCACAACCAGCGCCAGTACGGCGGCAAGGATGAAAAGGTATCTGGTCATGGTTCCCTCCCCCGATCTGTCGCTTAACGGACCTCGATGGTGAACGGTTCTGCCGTCGAGATATTGTTGCCGTCGATGATCGCCTTGATCGTGATGTCGTGCGCCACGCCGCTGTAGCCGAGCGCGAGGAAGATGAAGAAGGTCCTCATCTGGTCGCCGTACTTGATAGCCGCGATCTGCCACAGGCTGTCGAGCCCTATCTCGTACTCGAAATCGTTGATCGGGATATCGAAGCGGAAGCGTTTGTTGATCGTCGCCCGCATCCCGTCGGCCGAAGATTCTCGCTGACCGATTATCTGAGTGCCGCTCGTCTCGTCGAGCAGAAAGAGCTGCCAGACATTCTCTACCCCGGAAAGATCGATCGTCGGCCCCTCGACGATGACCCCCTCGGTGTTCATAAGGAGATAGATGTAGTTCGGCTGTCCCGCCATGGGGTTGTTCAGTTTTTCCTCGGGCGTGTAGAGAGTATAACCCTCGAACGGGCTGTACTTGTTCATCAGGACGACCCGCTCCTCGCTACCATCCGGGATAACATCCGTATCGGGCATCACCACGGCATCGGCCGCCGCCGCGTTACTGTCGGCCGTCGGTTCGCCCCAATTGTCGATATCGGCCGTCGAAGAATAATCGTCCGGCATAGTATCGGTCGTTCCGATGATGTGAGGATCGTTCGTGTCGCTCGTATCGTTCTCGCAGGCGACGAACAACGCAAACACAATCACGAACAGAATAAGGTACTTGCTCATGGACGCCCCCCTGTATTTAGTTAGTCCGGAATATAACCGGGGTTCGCGTCCGCATCGCCGAAATCGCCGCAGGCGTGCATATAGTCGATATTGACTCCGGCAACACGCGCCAAGCAATCGTTACCGTAGGTCAGGCCGTCGCAACCGCAGACCGGCGCAGCAAGGGAATAGCAATCGTTGGGATGCGGCGGATTGCAATAACCGGAACCGTTGCAGTCGCCGAGGTTCTTATCGCAATGCCAATCGGTCGGACAGTGCGCATCGAGCGTGCAGCTTCTGCCGACACCGTCCTCGTCATCACCGGCTACCTGCTTGTCGTTCTCGCAGGCGACGAACAGCGTGAATACAACAACCATAAGAAGTAGATACTTGGTCATAGGTCTCCCCTTTTCCAGTATAGTTATAGTAACAAAAACATAGACCTTTTATTGTTTGACATTGTTTCGCTCTGCCAGTTTTTTCATCGCTGCGTCGTGAAATTTACTCATGAAGATGACGGCAACGGTCGCGCCGATGACGGCGTAAAGCATATCGGATTGGGTATCCCAGACATACCCCTGCGTGCCGAGGAACGCGTCGGCCGCCTCGCCGGTCCCCACCGCGACGCCCCATTCAAGGAATTCGTAGAGGACGCTGATGGTGGCGCACAGCGACACGACGATGACGGCAAGCCAGCCACGGCTCTTGACCACCTCAAGCCGCACCAGCAGTTCGCGAGCGATGAGCGCCGGGACGAAGCCTTGGAAGAAGTGGCCGACCTTGTCGTAGTTGTTGCGTGCTTGGCCGAAGGTGTCGCGGATCCAGTTGAACAACGGCATTTCGGCGTAGGTGTAATGGCCGCCGATGAAGAGTATCCAGCAGTGTACTAATATAAAGGTATAGACGAGGTCGGTGAAGCGGAACCGCTTGTAGGTCGCCGCAAGAATGCCGAACCCGATAACCGCCGGAAAAACCTCCATTATCCATGTGAACTGATCCTTCGGATAAATGCCCGACCAGATAAACCCGATGAAGAAAAGGATCGCCAGCAATTTATGCAAGTTACTCACAACACCTCAATTTTAATTGAAGAATTCATTTCATTTTGCTCGCAGACGGCTTCATGGTTATGTCCACCACAACAATTTCCGGAACTTTTTCCCCCCGTTCTTTTGCCTTCTGCGCTTTTTTTAGAACATTATTGACCGACGCTGAGAACTTGTTCTTTTGAAGAATCAAATAGATGCTCTTATCGGTATTCTCGGCAAGATTGTATTCTGGCAATTGTTTTTCAAAGCCACGGATAAGATTCGGATTTGAGCTCTATTTTATTTCCACTGTGACTGTTGATTTATACCCCTTGCTGAACTTCAAATCAAACGCAAC
>CAYPQK010000068.1:0-18517 GCA_964412895.1 uncultured Spirochaetales bacterium | reverse complement strand
AAGGCATATCGCATGACACGCAAACTCCTCATCAGGGACCTGACGCTGCGCGACGGTCAGCAGTCGCAGTTCGCCACCCGCATGAGCCAGAAACAGGTCGACCGGGTGCTGCCTCTTTTCAAAAAAGCCCATTTCTACGCGATGGAGGTCTGGGGCGGCGCGGTGCCCGATTCGATCATGCGCTACCTGAGCGAGAACCCGTGGCGGCGGCTCGAATCGATCCGTGACGGCATCGGCGACGCCTCCCGGCTCGCGGCGCTGTCGCGCGGCCGCAACCTCTTCGGTTACAACCCCTATCCCGACGACACGATCGAAGGTTTTTGCCGCAACGCCGTGCAGAGCGGCATCGGTATCATGCGCATATTCGACGCCCTCAACGACCTTTCGAATCAGGCATCGACCATCCGCTTCGTCAAGGAGAACGGCGGTCTGGCCGACTGCTGCATCTGCTACACCGTCGATCCGCACTTCACCTTCGGCGACCGGATGCGGGCGCTCCTCTCGGGCAGAAAACTCCCCGCCCCGATATTCACCGTCGACTACTTCGTGGCCAAAGCGAAGGAACTGGAGAAAATGGGGGCCGACATCATATCGGTCAAGGACATGGCGGGGCTCATCCATCCCAAAACGGCGGGCGAACTGACGCGCGGCCTTAAAGCGGCGGTCGCGGTGCCCATCGACCTGCACACCCACTGCACTCCCGGCTACGGCCTCGGATCGGTACTTATGTCGATGGTCAACGGCGCCGACATCGTCGATACCGTCATCATGCCCTTCGCCGGCGGTCCGGCGGCACCCGCCTTCGAACTCGTTCAGATATTCGCCGACAAACTGGGGATCGACACCGGCGTCGACCTTACCGCGATAGCGCCGATGCAGGTCGAGCTCATGGAGATACGCCGCGAACTGTGCGGCTTCGACCAGTACAAGATGTTCCCGAAGCTCCTGAACCCCGCCGACTACAAGCTGGACGCCGAGATCAACGCTCTCTTCGATGCGGCGATAGCGGCGGCGAAGAAGGAGGACATCCCCGAGGTGCTGCGGACCACGCAGGCCATCGAACGGCACTACAACTTCCCCGAGCCCGACGAACTGGTCCGCGTCGCGCAGGTCCCGGGCGGCATGTACACCAACATGCTCTCCCAGCTCCAGCAGGCGAACCTCGGCCATCTGCTGAAAGATGTGCTCGCGAGCATCCCGCAGGTGCGGCTCGACGCCGGACTGCCGCCGCTCGTTACCCCCACCAGTCAGATCGTCGGCATACAGGCGGTCAACTGCATCGTCGACCGCAACGCCGGGAAACCGTTCTACACCAACAAATCGGTGCAGTTCGTCAACCTCGTCAAGGGGGTGTACGGCCATACGCCATTCCCGGTCGACCCCGAGTTCCGCCTCAAGATCGCGGGGACCCGCACCGAGACACCGTATGACACTGCGGCGCACCAAAAAGAGGATAATCCGGCGCTCCCCGACTGCGGCGGGATGAAACTGGCCAAGGACGAGAAGGAGGCGCTGCTCCTCGAACTCTTCCCGCAGGTGGCGCGCAACTATCTGAAAAAGGTCCGCGACAACGAATGGGCCGGGATATACCGGCAACAGCTCGAAGAGGAGCAGAGGCGGGTCGACGCGGGCAACGCGCCGATCTTCGAGGGACTGCGGGGGAACCTCTTCGCCGCCGAGTAGCGGATCACAGGGGGAATGACATGTGGGACAAGATCACGCCGTATATCAATACGGGCAAGAAGCTGAAGATAAAAGGCGACAAACTGTTCGCCATTATTCTTCAGAACCGTTTCCGCGGGACCCTGTTCATTCATTCCGGCGCCATGAACGACGAGATCGTCTTCGAGGACGAGAAAGCGTTTTCACCCAAATCGCCCTCCTATTTCGCCTTCTCGCTGCAGAACGCCCTGTTCTCGCTGTCGACCAACTCCGCGCCGCAGGGACCCGGGCTCGACGCGCACGAGTTCCTCTTCGAGATAGTGAAGGCCTATCCGGCCGACATGCTCACCCACCTTCTCGAACAGTACAAGACCGAGAATGTCACGATGAAACCCGATGTCGGACGGTTCGCCTTTCTCAAGGGACCGCTCGAGAAATATGCCGGCAAGGCGTCGTTCCCCGCCCTGAGCCTGTTCCTTGAACAGGTCCATGTGCTGTATTTCCTGCTGCTCACCGAGAACGCCGCCATCCTCAAGGCGAGCGATGTCGAAAAACAGCGCGCCGCCGAAGAGGCCCTGCGCCGGGCCGAAGAGTCGAAGGAGAACGCCGAACGCAACCTGATCGCCAATGTGCAGGAGTGGCACGAACTGGAGGCGTTCGTCAAAAAGACCTTCAAGTACGAGTCGATATTCCAGCTGGTCGAATGGACCGACGGCAAAGATCTCGCCGAGGTGCACAAGACCTACCTGCGCTTCGTCCAGAAATTGCACCCCGACAAACTGCAGCACGCCCCCGACAGCCTCAAGGAGAAAGCGAGCGAACTGCTCGCCATCATCAACGCCGTCTATCCGCTGGTGAAGGAGGACGACTCGCGCCTGAAGCTCCTCGCCCTCACCAAGAAATACGGCAACATCCGCACCAAGGAACGGTACGAGGAACTGCTTGAGGTGGACGAACTGGTCCTGCGGGGCGATACCTTCTACAAAATGCAGGAATTCGGCAAGGCCTATAAGATATTCGTCGAGATGTACGGCCGCACCAAGGCGGTGTGGCTGCTCGAGAAGATGATCTACGCCTACTACAACAACAAGCGGCCCGAACAGGACGCCGCGAAGGGTCTCAAGGACGACCGGCGCGTTTCGCTCGAAGGCAAGTACATGAAGATCCGCGATTATGTCCAGCGCCTCCGCGACTTCAAGACGAACCTGCCGCTCGAGATACTCTATATCCTCGCCGATGTCTACGAAAAGGAACGCAACATCGTCATGCTCCGCAAGACGTTGCAGGAGATAATGCTCGTCTATCCCGGCGAGACCAAAGCCCGTTCATGGTTGCAGAAAGTAGATGAATTCCTACTTAACCGCAAGAAACCTCAGTAGCGCCGCCATCGCGGTGCTTCTGACCGCCGCCCTGTGGGGCGAGGTCAGGATATATTATTACTACGATCCTATCAACGATTCTTTCACCTTCACCAACCAGTGTTCCGACCGACGCGACTGCAAACCGCTGTTCGAGGACAAGGGGGCGGTCACCCATAAAAAAGGGTTCACCTACCGGCCGGGAGTGGAAGGAAAATACGATACCGTCATCCAGAAGGCGGCCGACAAATTCGGCGTCGATTTTCACCTGATCAAGTGCGTCATCAAGGCCGAGTCGCAGTTCGATCACGACGCCCGTTCGTCGAAGGGGGCGCGGGGACTCATGCAGCTGATGCCCGACACGGCGAAGTTACTCGGCGTCGATAACGCCAACGACCCCGAACAGAACATCATGGGGGGCGCCCGCTACCTGCGCGACATGCTGAAGCGGTTCAAGAACACCGATAAGGCGCTCGCCGCGTACAACGCCGGCCCGGCCGCCGTGGTCTACTATGAGGGGATACCGCCCTTCAAGGAGACGCAGGGCTATGTCGCCAAGATAAAGAGATACTACAACGAATATACCGGGAAGGATCTATGAAGTTCAGGAAGAAAAAAGCTCCCAAGAACGGCGGACAACGGCCGAAGATATTCTCGAAGATCCGCGACTTCAAGAAGGATGTGCTCACCATCCCCAACCTGCTCACCGCGATACGGATCGGCGCGGTGCCGCTCATCCTGTGGCTCCTCTACCTCGACTCGACCACCGCCCGCATCTGGGCCGCGGTCACCTATTCGCTGGCGAGCATCACCGATTTCTTCGACGGCTGGATCGCTCGCAAATACGGCATGATCACCGTGACCGGCAAACTGCTCGATCCGCTCGCCGACAAGTTCATCGTACTGCTGACGCTGGTGGTGCTGCTCGACAAGGCGGAGGTCGCCCTGCTGCCGGTACTCCTCATCCTCGCCCGCGAGTTCTACATCTTCGGCATCCGGGCGCTCGCCGTCGAGAACGGGCTGGTGATATCGGCGGGACAGGGAGGCAAGTGGAAAACGACCTTCCAGATGGTCGCGATACCTTTTCTTATCCTTGACCGGCGCGTCTTCATCGAACTGTTCAACCGCGATTGGAACCTTCCCTATTGGGGCAACATCCTGCTGTGGATCAGCGTCTTTTTCGCCCTGCAGTCGGCGTGGGTCTACACACTCACCCTGAAACGGCGCCTCTTTGAAAGCACCCATCATGATGAACCGTGAGATACTACCGGGCCTTTTTCTTGAGGTGACCGCTTCCGACCGCCGTATCGTTGCGGCCCGTATCACCTCCGTTCCCGATAAAAAAGAACTGCCGCCGCCGCTCGAACGGGCCGTCGGCCGTTTTCTCGACCGTTGGCGGCGCGGCATCCACGAGCCTCTCGGCGACAATCTTTTTCTGTTCCCCGCGACGCTGGTCAAGTGGGCGCCGCTCCTGCTGCGGCTCAAGAACGACATTGCGCCGGGAACGACCGTCACCTACGGAGCGCTCGGCTCACCGCTCGGCATCCACCCGCGCACCGTCGGGATGGCGATGGCGCGCAATCCTTTCCCACTCCTCATCCCCTGTCACCGCGTCCTAGGAAGCGACGGTCGGCTGACCGGCTTCTCGGCCGAAGGGGGTATCGGGACCAAGCGGCGTCTGCTCGAGTTCGAGAACGCCCTCCGATGAACGCGCCCCAACAACTTACCCGCGATCAGATACTCGGCGGACGGACCCTGCCGCTCATGCTACGGCTCGGCTGGCCGGTGATGATATCGTCGCTCCTCGACACGCTCTACCAGCTCACCGACACCTTCTGGCTCGGCCGCCTTTCGGGTAGCGAGAGCGGGAACGCCGTCGCGGCGCTTCAGATATCTTTTCCCTTTCTTTGGTTCCTCGTCGCCTTCTTCGCCGAATTCTCGGTGGCGGGCGTTGCGCTCGTCTCCCAGCATACCGGCGCCGGTGATAAGAAAACCGCCAATCAGGCGTCGGGACAGGTCTTTGCGGCAGTCATCATCGGCGGCACCATCTCGGCGCTTCTAGGCATTTTGCTCTTCCCTCTGGTCTTGCCACTCATCACTACCGACACGGCGATCAGTACCGCGGCGGCCGACTACCTCGTCTGGTATCTGCCGGGGCTTCCCTTCGTCTTTATCGCCGCCGTCTTCCGCGTGCTTATGGCGGCGGCGGGCAACACCTTCATACCGATGCTCGTGGTACTCACCGGCAACATTATCAATATGGTACTCGACCCGCTCTTCATCCTCGGCTTCGGCCCCCTGCGGGCGATGGGCATCAAGGGTGCAGCGCTGGCGACCGTCATCTCGGCCGGCATCGCGGGGATCATCGCCCTGCGCCTCATGATGAACGGCCGCAACGCGATCCATCTTACTCCCGCCGACCTCATCCCCCGCATGGCGTGGATACGGCGCATCCTCAGGATAGGCCTACCGGCGGCCATCGGCGATTCGGCCGAGGCGCTGGGCTTTGTGGTACTCATGGCGATCATCGGACGGCTTGCCGAAGCGCGTGAAGCGCTCGGCGGCTATGGGGTCGGCAACCGGCTGACGAGTCTCATCACCATCGCGATGATGGGAATGGGGCAGGCGCTCACCACAATCATCGGCCACAACCTCGGCGCGGCGCGATTCGACCGCGCCCGCAACGCGGCGCGAACGGGCATCGCGGTGCTGTTCGCGGTGCTGGCGACCGAAACGGCGTTCCTGCTTCTGTTCCGGGGACCGCTCGTCCGGTTCTTCATCCCGAACGATCCGGCGGTCATCGCCGAGGCATGCCGGTTCCTCCTCTACTTCGGCATTTCGGTGCCGCTCTACGGCCTCATCCGCGGCATCACCGCCTCGTTCAACGCGGCTGGCCGCAACGCGCCGGTACTGGTCATCGGCCTCCTGCGTCTCTGGATACTGCGGTTACCGCTCGCGTGGCTCTTCGGTTTCGGGCTCGGTTACGGAACGCCGGGGGTCTGGATAGGGATGGCGCTCAGCAATCTGGGCGCCGCCATCGCCGCGGTGCTCTTCTTTATGCACTTCGATTGGAAAAAGAATCTTATCGAGACACCGGCCGTCGCCTCAGAACAACAGCCGGAGTAAGGTCACCCGTTGTTGGGCGGCCACTGGAGAAAGATGCAGTCGCGGTCGTTGTTGCAGCCGTTCTGCGTATTCTGATTGAGCATCTGGTCACTGCAATCGGCCGCGCAGGTCGCGGGCGTCTCGATCCCCACCGATCCGTAGTAGCAATAGTCGTATCCGTTGGTGCCGCAGTAGGAACTCGTCACCACGGCGTTGCAGTAATCCTGCCCGCTGGACCACTTGCACTCCCAGTAGCCCGTACCGCTCGCCTGCCACATATAGAAAGCGCAGTCAAGGTCATCGCTGCAGGGTTGATTCTGACCGTTCACGGTGATCATCGAAAGACAGTCGGCGGGACAACTGACCGGCGATTCGCCGGTGCTGGGAGAACAGGTGCCGTTGCCGCAGGCGGCGTCGCCGTACACCGGGGTACAGGTCTGGGCGACGCAATCCCAGCGGCCGGTCTGCGGCAGGATGACGCAACCGCCGTCGTTGACCCACTGACCGAGCGTGCAGATCTGGTCTTGCTTGCCCGCATCGTTATCGCCGCAAGCGATGGTCTGTGTATCGTTGTCAACGCATTCATCGGGATCATTGCAGGCGCCGTCGTTCACCCACTGGCCGTCGGTGCAGTCCTGCGACTGGATGCCGCGTCCGTTGATACCGCAGGCGATATCCTGCGGGGTACCGTTCACGCAGACATCGTCGTCGACGCAGTTGCCCTGATCCTGCCACTCGCCCCCCAGACAGGTCTGCGACTGAAGACCGTCGCCGTTGAGACCGCACGCTATCTGGCGCGAATCGCCGAACGAACAGGCGGCATTGTCGTTGTCGGGTATCACGACCACATCGTCGGCGACGATCGTGCCATCGTCGGGTTCAACGGTGCCGTCATCGGTAATGACCGTGCCATCGTCGTTGATGACCGTGCCATCGTCGCTGACCATGTCTTCATCAACCGTCGTGTCCACCATGTCCACATCGTCCATGATGTCCATCTCAGCCACGATGCCGTCAGGCCCGACATCCGTCACCCCCTCCGGGATCAATTCATCTTCATCGGTGAACAGGAAGTTATCGTCGTCGGTCGTCGTGGTGTCGATGTCGCCGGTCGCGCTGTTGTCGTTCGGGAATATCCGCCGGGTTCCGTCCTCGCAGGAAAGCACTATCGCCGCGCAGGCGATGATGAACACCAGATGCCATCTCATGGAGACCTCCCTTCATGTTCGTCGCGGTATCATTGTACCTTATCCGTATGTTTTTTCAAGCACTATTTCCTATTTATTTGTCATTCGGCGGCCGATTTGTTATCATCGCGCCGGAAGGAGGGAGCAACACCATGCCCGCCCGTCGGAAAAAGAGTTCCAACAGCGACTTCAGAGCGCTTACCGCCGAGGTGCTGCGCCGCGCCGATCAGGGAGCGCTCATCGGCGACTATCTGCGCGACATCATGGCGCACATCAGCGAATATGCCGCCTGCCCGCAGGTCCGCGTCACCATCGCCGATCTCACCCGCTTCTACCGCTTTACCCGGACCGCCGCGATATCGGGCAACTTCCTCTTCACCCCGCTGACCGGCTTCGGCGACGACACCTTCCGCCCGCCCGACGATGGGGTGAGCGATGTCGAACTGCTTGAACGGCTGGTCTATTTCGGCCGCACCGCCGACAGCGACGGACTCTTTATCCGCAACCCGGCCGCCACTCCCGTCATCATCATGCGCGACGGCGTCGGAGCGGAACACGACCTGCGGCTTCCCGGCGGCATCGGATCCCTCCTTATCCTGCCGATCCGTTACGAGGAGGAGACGCTCGGGGTCATGACGCTCCTGTCGGACCGCGCCGACTTCTTCGACGACGCCGATCATGATTTCTATCGCAACATCGCCGCGGTCATCGGCATCGCACGGGCCCACCGGCAGGCGAAGTTCAACCTCCGCGAACGGATAAAGGAACTCACCTGCATCTACCGCATCACCAAACTCGGCTCCGATACCGCCCGGTCGCTCGACAGTCTCCTGCGCGAGGCGGTCGACATCATCACCCCCGCGTTCCTTTTCCCCGAAGCGGTCTCCTGCCGCATCACGCTCGACCGGCGCATCTATACCTCGCTGCGCTACAACCCGCCCAAACACACCCTCACCACCGAGATGCGGATAGAGGGAAAACCGCGCGGCCTCATCGAGATCAGCTACTCGACCGACCTCCCGACGCTCGATAAAGGGCCGTTCCTGAAAGAAGAAGAATCGCTGGTCGAGGCGGTCGCCAAGGAGCTTTCGGTCATCATCCAGCGCAAGGAATCGGAGGAGGAGAAAAAGCTTTTGCAGAACCAGCTCCTTCACGCCGACCGGCTGGTCACCATCGGCCAACTCGCCGCCGGGGTGGCGCACGAACTCAACGAACCGCTCGGCGGGATACTTGGCTTCGCCCAGCTCATCAAGAAGAGCCCGGCGCTCCCCGAACAGACCGACAAAGACCTCGACAAGATCATCAAGGCGACGATGCATGCCCGCGAGATCATCCGCAAGCTCATGTTCTTCAGCCGCCAGCTGCCGCCCGAAAAGACGCATGTCAACCTCAACGAACGGATCACCGATGGCCTCTACCTGCTGGAACCGCGCATCATGAAAAGCGGCATCACGCTCATTAAAGAATTCGAACCGGCCCTCCCCGAGATAACGGCCGACCCGGCCCAGATAAATCAGGTGCTCGTGAATCTCGTGGTCAACGCCATACAGGCGATGAACGGCGGCGGGAAGCTCACCATCCGCACCCAGCACGGCGAGGGGACCGTGTCGATGATCGTCGAGGACAGCGGCCCCGGCATGACCAAAGAGGTACAGGACAAGATATTCATCCCCTTCTTCACCACCAAGGGGATCAACGAAGGGACGGGACTCGGCCTGCCGGTCGTGCTCGGCATCATAACGGCGCACGGTGGCAGGATACTGGTCGAAAGCGAACCGGGGCGCGGGAGCCGGTTCGAGGTGATACTCCCGGCGGAAACGAACGGCTGAACGGAGGGGCGGCATGGTGCATGAAATGATCCTCGTGGTGGACGATTCACTCGACACGCTCGAGCTGACGCGGCGCAACCTCGAACTCAGCCACTATCAGGTGCTGACCGCATCGAGCGTCGCCGAGGGGCTGACCATACTCGCGAACAACCGCATAGATCTGGTCATCACTGATTACCACATGCCCTTCGTGAGCGGCATCGACCTCATCAAACAGGTGCGCGAGAAATACCGCGACACAGAGATCATCATGATCACCGGCTACGCCTCGGTCGAAGGGGCGGTCGAGGCGGTCAAGGCGGGTGCCGAGGAATATCTCTCCAAGCCCTTCACCGACGAGGAACTGCTGTCGGTGGTCGAACGGGTGCTTGAAAAACTCCGTCTGCGCCTTTCGCGGCGCGGCGGCGTCAGCGGCGACGATCTGCCCGATCTGGCCAAATACGGCATCATCGGCCGTTCCGCGGCGCTGAGCGCTCTGCGGATAGCGATCCAGAGGGCGGCCGCCGCCGACACTCCGGCGCTCATCGTGGGCGAACACGGCACCGAACGCAGTCAGGTCGGCCGCGCGCTCCACTACCAAAGTAAACGCGCCGCCGGACCATTCGTCCGCATCGATCTGGCCGAATTTCCCGACGAATACCTCGACAACCAGCTCTTCGGTCTCGCCACCGGCACCGGCGCCGAACAGCCGGGGCTTTTCCAGACCCTGCGCGGCGGCACCATCTTCATCGACCAGATACACCGCGCCGCCCCGGCGCTCCAGATAAAACTCCTGCGCATCCTGCAGAGCGGCGAGATCGCGGTCCCCGGCGGCACGGCGCACGGCGGCATCGATGTGCGGCTCATCGCCGCCTCGTCGGCCGACCTGCTGGGCCTCATCCGCAAGGGGCTCTTCCGCGAAGATCTCTTCTTCCGGCTCGACATGGCCCATGTCACCGTTCCCGCTCTGCGCGAACGGCGCGACGATATCGCCCTCATCGTCGAACATCTCGCTGGCCGCACCGCCCGCGAACTCGGCATGACCGCGCCGGTCTTCACCCCGGCGGCGATGGCGCTTCTGGAAAAATGGCACTGGCCCGGCAACTACTTCGAGCTGTCGGGGCTCATCACGCGGCTCGTCCAGCAGGGCGACGGCGCGACCATCGGCCCCGAACTCCTGCCGCAGTATCTCTCCGAATCGCCGCGATAAGACCATGCATCGCTTTGTCGCGCTCCTCCTGATACTGGCGCTTTTCGTGCCGCTCGATGCGGCGCCGAAAAAGAAGAAGGAGGAAAAGCCCCGTCCCGCCTGCCTCGGCTGTCACACCAACCCCAACGCGGTCTATGTGGACGGTTACACGCGGCCCGACGGCACCTATGTGAAGCCCTACTACCGTTCGAAGAACGATCGCGACCCGAACAACAACTGGTCGCACGACGGCAACCAGAATCCGAAGACCGGCAAACCGGGCACCAAGAAACCGAAGAAGGTGAAGCCATGACCACACGCAAGGATATCGTGAAGATCGGCGGGATGCACTGCGCGATGTGCGCCAAGCGGGTCGAAGAGGCGCTGTCGAAACTCGCCGGTGTTTCATCCGCCTCGGTGAACCCCTCCACCGGCACCGCCCTCATTGAGTACGACCCGGCCCGCGTCACCGCTACTAATATAAAGGAGAGCATTGAGCAGGCGGGCTACCACTACCTCGGCGGCATCGAGGAGAAGAAAACGACCCCGGCCACCGACCGCGCCGAGAAACGCCGCAACCTCCTGACGCTCATCCGCATCGCCGTCGCCTTCAATATCGCCATCCCGCTCATGGTTGTGATGCCCTACTTCCACGACCTCCCCCGCTTCGCCCTCCTCTCACTCGCGGCGGGCCTGACACCGCTTTTCCTCTTCATCGCCGCCCCGATACTCATGAGCGCCGCCGGTGCGCTCTTCCGGGCGCAACTGACGATGGAGGTGATGTACGCACTCGGGATGCTCACCTCGTTCGGCTCATCGCTCCTCGCGGCGACGGGACTGCTCCCCGCCGACTTCCTGTTCCTTGAAACCGCCTTCATGCTGGCCGCCTTTTTACTGCTCGGGAAATTCCTTGAATCGCGGGCACGCCGCCGGACCGGAGATGCGATAACGCGCCTGCTCGACCTCACCCCGCAGAAAGCGACGGTGGTGCGCGACGGGAAAGAATTAGAAATTGATGCAACAGATATCGTCCCCGGCGACATCGTGCTGGTCCGGGCGGGCGACCGCTTCCCGGCCGACGGTGTGGTGACCGATGGGGAAAGCAGCGTCGATGAGGCGATGCTGACCGGAGAGCCGCACCCGGCCGCCAAACGGCCCGGCGACGCGGTGACCGGCGGCACGGTGAATATCGAGGCGACGCTCCGGTTCCGCGCCCTGCGGACCGGCAAGGAGACGACGCTGTCACGCATCGTCCGCACCGTCGAAGAGGCGCAGGCCTCCAAGCCGCCCGCCCAGCGGCTCGCCGACACCCTCACCGCGTGGTTCATTCCGCTCGTCCTGCTTATCGCTCTCTCTGCTTCCTGCATCTGGTATCTCGCCGTCGGCGTTCCGGGCGTCGAGGCGCTGACGGTCTTCATCGCGGTGGTGGTCATCGCCTGCCCCTGCGCCCTCGGCCTTGCCACCCCGACCGCCGTGACGGTCGGCATCGGGCGCGGCGCCGAGATGGGGATACTCTTCCGGAACGGTGAAGCGGTCGAACGGGCCGCGACCATTGATACGCTGGTCGTCGACAAGACCGGAACGCTCACCGAAGGGAAACCGCGGGTCGTTCGCATTGAAGCAGTGAGCGGCACCGAAACCGATATACTTACCATCGCCGCCGCATTGGAGACCCACGCCGCCCATCCCGCCGCGCTGGCCATCCTCCAGACGGCGCGCGACCGCGGCATCACCTTTCCCCGCGCCGAAGAGGCGACCATCCATCCCGGCCGCGGCGTGAGCGGACTCGTCGCGGGAAAGCGGTCGGCCGTCGGTTCGGCACGGCTCTTCACCGAACTCGGCATCACCGGAGAATTGCCGCCGACCACGGCGGGAGATGCGGCGGTACTGGTTGCCGCCGAGGGAAAACTCATCGGCGCGCTGGTTCTTGCCGACCAGCTCCGCCCGACCACCGCCGCGGCCGTCACGGAACTCGCGCGGCTCGGGGTGACCACCATCATCTGCTCGGGCGACAGTTTGGCGGCGACGCGCCGCATCGCCGACGAGGCGGGGATCGTCGAATTCCACGCGGGACTCCTCCCCGATGAAAAAGGGGCGGTCGTGCGGTCGCTCAAGGTACTCAAGAAAAAGGTCGCCTTCGCGGGCGACGGCATCAACGACGCCCCGGCGCTCGCGGCGGCCGACAGCGGCATCGCGATGGGAGGCGGCACCGATATTGCCATCGAAAGCGGCGAAGTGGTCCTGATGCGCGGCGACCCGGCCGATATCGCCCGGACGCTCCGCCTTTCGCGCGCCATCATGGCCCGCATCCGCGGCAACCTCTTCTGGGCGGTCGCCTACAACGCCCTCCTCATCCCGGTCGCGGCGGGGGCGCTCCGGCCGTTCTTCGGCATCACCTTCCGTCCCGAACTGGCGGGAATAGCGATGGCGCTCTCTTCCATCACGGTCGTACTGTTGTCGCTGCGGTTGAAACGATTCGAACGGAACGGGTGAGATTCAGAGTTCTTCGTCGCCCGTCATTTTCCGGTAGATGGTGCGCTCCGAGATATCGAGCAGTTGGGCCGTCTTCGCCTTGTTGCCGCCGGTGAAGCGGAGCGTCGCCTGTATGACCTCTTTCTCTATCTCTTTCATGTTCCGCTCGCCCAGCCGGAACGAATAGATCGTCTGTGCCGCCGCCCCGTCGATGCCGGGGGCCGGTTCTTCGGGTTCGGGCCTCTCGCCCGCCGTCAGCACCCAGCGCGCCACGGCGTGTTCCAGTTCGCGGATGTTGCCGGGCCAGTCGCGTTCGACGAGTTTCGTCAGGGTCGCCTCGTCGGGCTGGCGCACCGATTTTTTGTACTGCGCCGAGAAACGGTCGACGAAGAACTTCACCAGCGGCGTAATATCCTCGCGCCGTTCGCGCAGCGACGGAACGCGGAGGGTGAAGCGCGAAATGCGGTAGTAGAGATCCTGCCGGAAATGGTCGCGGACGATCTCTTTCTCCAGATCCTTATTCGTGGCGGCGATGACCCGCACATCGCTGCGGACCGGCGTCGACGCGCCGACCGGCAGATATTCCCGTTCCTGCATGAAGCGGAGGAGTTTCGGCTGAAGCGCGAGCGGCATCTCGCCGATCTCGTCGATGAACAGCGTCCCCCCCTCGGCCGCCCCGACATAGCCGGGCGAATTGCGGTCGGCCCCGGTGAAGGCCCCTTTCTTGAAACCGAAGAGTTCCGATTCGATGAGGTTCGGATGGACCGCCGCCGCGTTGAAGGCAACGAAGGGACGCCGGGCGCGCGGGCTTTCATTGAGTATGTAGCGGGCGATCAGTTCCTTACCGGTCCCCGATTCGCCGGTGATGAGCGCCGTGTCGTCGGTGCGCGCCACCTCGGCCGCCGATTCCAAGAGCCGCCGCATCTTTTCCGAAACATGGACCATATGATAGCGGTCCTCCTGCAACGATTCGAGTTCGCGCCGGAGCCGTTTATTCTCCTCGCGCAGGCTGAGCGTCTCGGCCGCCTTCTCTATCTGTTGGAGTAGTACCTTATAATTAACCGGCTTGGTCAGGAAGTTGAAGGCCCCCTTCTGCATCGCCTTGACCGCCGTCTCGACATTGCCGTAGGCCGTTATCATGATGACCGGGATGTCGGAGTCGAGTTCGTGGACCGCCTCCAGCAGGTCGAGACCGTCGAAGCCGCCCGGCATGAGAAGATCGGTGAGGACCAGCGAGAGCGTTTCTATTTCGCGCTTGAGTATCCCCATCGCCTCGATGCCCGACTGCGCCGTCAGGACATCGTAGCCCTGTTTCTCCAGTATCTGGCGCATGGTCCCCAGAAGCGCCGCCTCGTCGTCGATAAGCAGTATGCGGTGTTTCATAACCTCTCCATATCCCTCCGAAATCAATCCATTGTACCGAAATGAGGCGTGAGAGCAAGGGATTTCTTGAAAAAATAACCTGCCCACGGTATAATCGGCCCGTTAGTGTTTTCGCGGGTTTATTACACGGGGGTGCTGATGCGAAAGACTCTCGCTTTTCTTACTCCGGTCTTCCTCCTGCTCCTGTCGGGATGCGGGTCAAATGCCGAGAAGACCTTCCTTCTGACGCTCGACTTCCAGTTCGACGCCGCCGAGGCGACCGACTGCACCAGCTATCTGGCCGATAAGTTCGCGGTGACCGTCTACAGCGACACCTTCGAGATCCGCAAGACCCCTTCCTTCGATTGCACCAAAGAGATGGGGACGACGACCGTCGACCTGACCGAAGGGACCTACTACCTCACCGTCGAGTTGCAGGACGCCAACGGCAATATCAAAAGCTGGGGTTCGGCGCAGACCCTGCTCGCCAAGGACGGGACGCTCCCGGTCGCCATGAAGCAGTACCGCGGCGGCATCACGCTCCAGTGGGGACAAAGCCTGTGCGACGATCTCGGTATCGGGCTGTTCAAAGTGACCGCGACGCGCGACGGGAACCCCGTCACGGCGGTCGTCTGGGGCGCCGAAAAGGAGGTGACCGACCTCACTATTCTCTGCAACGCCAAGAAGTTCGCGATACAGAATATCGAGGCGGGCAACTACGCCGTCTCGGTCAACGGCTACCGCTCCGCGGAGTCCGACCGCCCCCGCGCCGAATCGAACATCCCCCCCTTCATCGTCACCACGGGACAGGATTCGGCGGTACCGCTGGGCGACTACCTGACCATCACCGTTTCGGACCTCGCGCTCATCTGGGAATTCGACAGCAAGAGCATCACCTCCTGTGCCGATGCCGCCGTGACCACGGTGCGCGGGATCGCCACCAACGGCACCGACACCTTCACGCAGGAGGCGGCGTGCGATCTGGCGGGCAAGCGGACCTTCACCTTCTACGACATCCCGGCGGGCGATTACACCGTGACCGCGGACGGCCTCGACGCCGGCGGACAGGCGACCTATACCGGGCATAAAGTGCTTACCGTCGAACCGGGCAAGGTGGGAAAGAACGGCTACACGGTCGACATTTTCATAAAACAAGAATAGGATTCGGGGGAATTCATGCTGACCAAAAAACAGACCGAACATTTCCGCAAGAAACTGGCGGCCGAACTGCGGGAGATCGAGGACCGGAACAAGGAAAAGGTCGAAGAACTCGAGAACGAGACCAACGACCCCTCCGACAAATTCCACGGCGACGAGGCCGATCAGGCGAACTTCCTCGAAGAGCGTTCGCGGCTCCTGCGCCTGCGCGACCGCGACCGTAAGCTCATCAACAAACTGCACGAGATGCTGGCCAAGATCGACAGCGGCACCTACGGCATCTGCGAGGCCTGCGGCATGGACATCGGCGCCGACCGGCTCGAGATGCGTCCGGTGGCGAGTCTCTGCATCGAATGCAAGAAGGAACAGGAAGAACGCGAAGAGCGCGACAAAGCGCTCAAGCGGAGATAACCCCGCATGCTCTCCCACGCCATCATCCCGGCCGCGGGGCTCGCGACCCGATTCCTGCCCGCATCCAAAGCAATACCCAAGGAAGCCTTCCCGCTCTACGATCGCCCCGTCATACAGCATATCGCTGAAGAGGCGGCGCAGGCCGGCATCAATAATATCGTGCTGGTCACCTCCGAGGGCAAAGAGGCTATCGTCGATCATTTCGACCGCATCAACCCGAAGTTCCTTCAGGGCAACCTGCCCGAAGAGATCATGCGGGAGCTCGAACGGCTCGAAGAGCTCGCCGAGGTCATCTCGGTCCGCCAGAAAAGCCCGCGCGGGCTTGGCCACGCGGTGCTACGCGGCATGACCGCGGTACCGACCGATCCCTTCGCGGTGATGCTGCCCGACATGTTCCTCGTGTCGCGTTCGGCCGACAATGTCATGGTGCGGATGCGGCGACTCTACGAACAGCACGACCGTCCGGTCCTCGCCCTGATGCGCGTCCCCGACGATGACCGCAGAAGATACGGCATGGCCGAAGGGGTCGACGGCGACGGCTTTTTCGAGATACGGCGACTGGTCGAAAAGCCGGGCGTCAAAGGGACCGATTCCAACCTCGCCATCGTCGGCCGCTACCTGCTCCCCGGCGCCATCGGGCCGATACTGGAAAAAACGACCCCCGGCGCGAAGGGGGAGATACAGCTCACCGACGCACTCAACACCCTGTGCAGTAAGCAGCCGATGCTCGGGCTGATCCTGCGCGACGACGATCTGGTCTTCGACGCGGGCGACAAGGACGGCTACGCCTACGCCAACGCCTTTCTCGCCGCAAAGCGGATCCCCGGGTTCATCGAAACACTGCGCCGCATGACCTCATAGGAACACCATGTACAATCATCTCGTATCGCTCCTGTTGCTCCTCGGATTCTTCCTCACTCCCCAGCAGATGGCCCAGCAGATGCTCAGAAATACGGTGGTCGACCTGCCGCGCATCGAAGTGAAAGGGACGCTCGACGGAACACCCGCCACCCCCGTCACCATCGTCTACGACCGCCAGAAGGACGAGGCGACGCTGACCGTGGGCACGACCGCGACCGTTCTCACCGCCGAGAAACTTCCGCCGTGGCTGCGCCTCTTTTTCTGGAAGAACACCGACCTCAAAGGGACCGAACAGGCCGACCTCTTCGTCGCCTATCTCGGGAAACTCGGCATAGACACCGAAAAAAAACTGCTTGCGACCACCGGACCCGAAGGGGAGCTCCTCTACCTGTTCGGCCGCGACGCGGCGACCCCCGACGCGCCCCATCTGGCGCTCTACCGCACCAGCATGCTTCCTTTCCGGCTTTCGGCCGGCGGCATCGAGGCGGTCTTCAGCGACTACCATAAAAGCGTTCGGCCCCTTGCCTTTCCCGGCCGTATAGAGCTGCGGGAGAACGGAAGCGTTACCACCTATTCCTTCGTGAGAGATGAATATCGTTAAGGTCATTGCCATCGCCCTGTGTGCGACGCTTCTCTGCTGCGCCTGCAAGGGCTCCTCGGATGAAACGAGGCTCAAACGGCGCGAGGTGTTGTATAATTTCACCAAAATGGAAGGCGACTGCGTGGCGCTCTTCGGCGAAGGGGCGATCCGCAACGCCACCCCGGCGCAGACGCTCGCCGACCTCGGCGACAATCTTGACAACCTCGCCTACATCGGCATCGAGAACGGCGCCATGCACATCGACCTGCCGTGGCCCTACGATGATATCGATGTCCCGGTCTCGCTGGAGAAGAACGAACATGCGCTCCATATCAAAGGAGCCTTCGGCAAGATCGCGCTGACCTTCACCAGCTATCCGCTCGACCCCGGAACGGCGGTCCTGCGGCTCGACGGCAAGTTCTGCCACGCCATGCCCAATCTGCTCAAAGAGAATGTGCTGGCCAACTGCATCAAGAATGTCGTGAAAAAGGTCCGGAACGCCCGTGACTGACCGTTTTGCCCGCCTCGTGATACCGCGCCCCGGCATCGATGAACTCTACTACCGCCTCGACGACGGCATGGCCGCCGGGCCGGGCGATATCGTCGAAATAGAACTGAAAAAAGAGATCATCTGGGCCTTCGTGCGCGAAACGGCCGACGCCCTCCCCGACGCGCTGCGCGACCTCCCCTGCAAGTCGGTTCGCCGCGTCATATCGGATACCCCGCTCTTCCGCGACCGGCGCGAGACCGCCTTCCTCGAATGGCTCGCCGGTTACTATCTCTACCCGTTCCCGAAGCTCATCAAGCAGATATTCGCCCCCTTCATCTCGGCGGCGAACAACCTGCCGCGCCGCACCGAACGCAGCGATACGCCGCTCCGTCCGCACGAACCGGTGACCCTCACCGCCGATCAGGCGGCGGTCACCGGACGGGTACGCGACCGCTGGAGCCGCAGTGACATCCGCCCGACGCTCCTCTACGGTGTCACCGGCAGCGGCAAGAGCGAGGTCTACGTAGCGCTCTGCCGCGACCTGTTCGCCGCCGGAAAACAGGTGCTTTATCTCGTCCCCGAGGTGAGTCTTACCGCCGGGACGCTGCGCCATCTCGAAACGCGGCTCGGCGAAAAGGTACTCCTGCTCCACAGTTATCTGACGGCGAAGAAACGGTTCGCCGCTTTCTCGCAGGCGCTCCGCGGCGAAGCGAAACTCATTGTCGGTACCCGTTCGGCGCTCCTCTACCCGCTGACCGGCATCGGACTGATCATCGTCGACGAGGAGCACGATCCGAGTTACAAGAACATCGAGCCGCCCTACTACCACGCCCGCGACGCCGCGGTGATGAAAGGAAAACTGCTGGACCTTCCG
>CAYPQK010000067.1:0-18692 GCA_964412895.1 uncultured Spirochaetales bacterium | reverse complement strand
AACCACTTTTCTTTTTCGCTGCATTCCCAATTTCTGGCGGCTTAGTGATTGTTAGTACGACGCCGTACACAAAGAATACTAAATAAAAGAAGAGACTTTTCATGTGTCAACAGAGATAGCAGTTCGTAATAAACTTAGAAACATAATATCTCGCAACAAGGAACAACTTTTGCTGTATCCTAGACTTTGTAAAAGCAACATCAAAAATCATGCGGGTTCGGGAAATGCGATTAGTTTTTATTACTCAACACAATAATTCACGGTATGTGGTCCATCAATATATGACCAAGAACCACCCGAGTAACGGTAATGATTTACTTCGAGATTAGTGCCCTCCGTTTGTTTTGACCAATGCTCCCAATAATAACTGCCACCCGTGTTGTCTCTGTGTGCCCATCCAGATGTTCCAGTAGTAGGTACAAATTTGTGTTGATACCCTCCTCCATCGGCATCATAGGCTAACATTCTCAGACTTACAGCAGGATTGCCGGGCGTGGGGGCATACCCGTGATCATTGAAATAGGTATAAACAAAAGAACTTGTGGTGACCTGAGTGAAAGAACCGGGTTGGCAACCACCATTGTAAAAATCACCATCACCACCTTGCCATGCGTACCAATACCAGTAGGTAACAGGAGTCCCATAGCCTCGAATTAGTTGATCAGCCAGCGAAGTTGCATAGCAGGCAAAAAAGAAAGTGGAAATAAAAAGGAAAACCATAATCTTCTTCATGAGAAAACCTCCCTAATAGTTTCCGAACCCGCCTTGTTCTCAATTCTAAGATACGACTTCTATCAAAAAAGATTCATCTTTCTTAATAAGATTTAAAATATATTTTATAACTCTTTGTAATGACAATTACTCTCATCCGGAAGAATGCCTGTTTTTTGTTTCTGCTGGAAGGATCAGTTTAGAGCAAGGATCGCTCGGTAACGAAGGAGTTCATTCGGTCGCGGAAGCGGGGTTCGCCGGTGGCGGCGTTGCTCCGTCGGCCGGCGGGGTGGCGGTCTGCCCGTCGGGATCTTCAGTGGCGACGGGAGCGGCGTCTTGCCCGCCGGAGCTTTCAGCGGCAGCGGGTTCTTTCGGTTTGGCGGGGAATTTGAAGGTTTCGATGTAAAGCTGTATCGGGAAGATGGGGACCGGGACCAACATGAGTTCGGTCATCTGGTCGTCGCTCACCTCGGGAGCGGCGCGCAGCGATTCGAATTTGCGGTCGAGCTGGAGTTGATCCTCGATGATGTTCTTCATGAGATCGTCGATCCAATTGCCGTAGCCGGGGTTGGGGATGGCGAACCAGCGGGTGCCCCAGAAAAGACCGGTCCGGGCGACGAGCTCTTTGCGTCCCGCTTCGTCGAGTTTCTCTATTGGGCTGAAATCGTTCAGATTGTCTCCGATGTTAAGAAGGATGCGGTGGGTCTGCGCGACAAAGGCGCGCCGGGTGGTCTTGTCGAATTTCCAGTCGGGTGTTTCGTTCAACATCAACACGGTGTCAACCTTCGGGTCGAGCGCGATGCCGCGCCGTTCGAGGTTGAGTCGCGTGAACCCTTCAAGCCGCGCGTCGCGGTTGGTGATGAAGTAGACCGCCACTCCCGCCTTCTGCGCGGCGGCGATGAAGTCGGCAGTGCCGGCGATGAGTTCGGCCTCGGCCCGGACCACCCAGCGGTTCCACTGTTTGAGATCGAATTCGGCATCCTTGCGAACCACCTGCCCGTAGTAGGGCGAGTTGTCGAGCACCGTTTCGTCGATGTCGAGTATCACGGCGGGCGGCAGTGCGGCGATATCGCCTTTCTGCGTCTCCTCGGCGGTCCACGACGGGTCCTTGAGCGCCGCGTCGAGTTTCTCGGCGGCCATGCGGTAAGCCTGCAGGCAGCTTGCCTGATACTCGGCGCTCCGCTGGAGATAGAGCGTCGAATGGAGCCGTTCGTGGGTGTGACGGCGGGCCGGCGCGCTTTCACAGGCGGCGCTGAAAAGTGCCGCGGCGAGGCAAAGCAGGAACAGGGTGCGGGTCATGGCGTTCTCCTTATGCTGATATATCGTTCATAACGGGTCCGGGCTCCCGCACCAGCCGGAGCAGGAGGGCGCCGGCGATGAACAGGAGCGCGAGCGGTATGGTTCCCCAGCGCGAATGTCCCGCCAGACTCCCGACCAGTCCCATGAGGAACGGGCCCATGATGGCGGCGAGCCGTCCCATGATGTTGTAGAGTCCGAAGAATTCGGCCGAGCGGTCGGGCGGTATGAGCCGCGCGAAAAGCGACCGGCTGAGCGCCTGTATGCCGCCCATCGAGGTGGCGACCAGCAGCGACAGGAGCCAGAACAGCCCGGTGCGGGTCGCGGGGTCGGCTACATCGGGAAGGAAAAAGGCGATGAGGGTGATGATGAGATAGACCGCTATCGCTACGAAGATGAGCGGCCGGGCGGCATGGCGCGCGGCATAGCGGCCGTAGATGAGGGCGCAGGGGAAGGCGACGATCTGGATCATGAGTATCGCTCCGGCGAGCGTCGCGGCGCCGAGTCCCGCGTCGATGCCGTAGGCGGCCGCCATGGCGATGACGGTGTCGACGCCGTCGATGTAGAAGAAGTAGGCGAGGAGGAACAGGAACGCGTTGCGGTGGAGCGATGCTTCACGGAGCGTCCGGAGGAGTTGCTGCAGACTGTCGCGCAGAGGATGCGGACCGGCGGGACGGGCGTGCCGCTGATCGACATGTCGCAGCATCGGTATCGTGAAAAGCGCCCACCAGAGCGCCGAGAGGATGAAGGCGACCTGCGCGACCGGGGCGGGAATGCCGTCGGCGCTCATGGCGAAGATCCAGACGAGGAGCGCGATGAACGGTATCGTCGAGCCGATGTAGCCGTAGGCGTAGCCGCGCGACGAGACATCGTGCATCCGGTCGGCGGGTGAGACATCGCAGAGGAAGGAGTCGTAGAAGAGCGATGAACCGCCCCAGCCGATGCGCGATACGACGAAGAGCAGCAGACAGACAAGCCAGCCGCCGGGACCGGGCAGGGCAAGGAGCGCGGTGGCGGCGACGCCGACGGCAAAGAAGAGGGCAAAGAACCGTTTCTTCATCCCCGCGCGGTCGGCGAGCGTCCCGATGAGCGGCGAGATGAGGGCGAGTATGAGCGCCGCCAGCCCGTTGGCGTAGCCCCAGTAGGCGGTAGAATCGGCCGGCGCGAGGTCCGGCGCGATGGTCGCCTTGAAATAAATGGGAAGTATCGCGGTGACGACGATCAGCGAGTAGGCCGAGTTGCCGACATCGTAGAGGATCCAGCTTTTCTCGGCGCGGGTCAGCATTTTCAGCGGCCGTAGTAGGCGCGGTACCACTTAATGAAACGCGCGATGCCGGTCGCGATATCGGTCGCCGGCGTGTAGCCGAGGTCGCGGGTCAGATCGGCGACATCGGCGCAGGTGGCCGGGACATCGCCCGGCTGGAGCGGCAGGAGGTTGCGGGTCGCCTTTTTGCCCAGTGCCGACTCTATCGCGCCAATGAAGTCGGTGAGCTTCACCGGGCTGTTGTTGCCGATGTTGTAGACATGGTAGGGGGCGCGCGAAGTGGCCGGATCGGGGTTCTTGGCATCCCATGACGGATCGCCCGACGGCGGATGGTCGATGACGCGAACGACACCTTCGACGATGTCGTCGACATAGGTGAAGTCGCGCTGCATGTTGCCATAGTTGAAGACATCTATCGGGCGGCCCGCCAGTATCGCGTCGGTGTAGAGGAACAGCGCCATATCGGGCCGTCCCCACGGGCCGTAGACGGTGAAGAAGCGCAGGCCGGTGGTCGGCAGTTTATAGAGATGGCTGTAGGTGTGGGCCATCAGTTCGTTCGCCTTTTTCGAGGCGGCATAGAGGCTGACCGGATGATCCACCGAGTGGGAGGTGGAGAAGGGGAGGTTCTCGTTCATGCCGTAGACGCTGGAGCTCGACGCGTAGGTAAGATGACGCACCGGATAGTGGCGGCAGTTCTCGAGGATGTTCATGAAGCCGACGATGTTGGCGTCGATGTAGGCGTGCGGGTTCTCCAGCGAATAGCGGACACCCGCCTGCGCCGCAAGGTGGCAGACGGCGTCGAACTTCTCGTGTTTGAACAGATCGGTCAACGCGTCGCGTTCCTCCACCTTCAACTGGATGAAGCGGTAGTTCGGGAACTTCGCGCTCTGCACCAATTGTCCGTGTTTCACCGCCTCCCGCGCGATGCCGCATTCGGCGAGACGGCCGTATTTCAGATTGACATCGTAGTAGTCGTTGACGCTGTCGAGTCCTACCACCGTGTCGCCGCGCGCGATGAGCCGCAACGCGGTGTGGAAGCCGATGAAGCCGGCGGTGCCGGTGACGAGTATCTTCATGTCATCCCTCCGTTACGAAGGTTTCGGGGCGTAGAGCGTGACGCGGTTGCGGCCGCTTTCTTTCGATACATAGAGAGCGTCGTCGGCCGATTTGACGAGTTCTCCGGCGTTCTGGGCGAGGTCGGGGAACGAGGATACGCCGAAGGAGGAGGTGATGTTTATCTGGTTTCCGTCGGCCGGGACGACCGAGCCTTGTATGATCTCGCGGATCTTCTCGGCGACCTTGAGCGCGCCGTCGTGGGTGGTGTTGTGCAGGAGAATGAAGAATTCCTCGCCGCCGTAGCGCGCCGCGACATCCACCTTGCGGATGGAGCCCTTCACCACGCGGGAGAGGAACCGTATCACATCGTCGCCCGCCTTGTGGCCGTAGCGGTCGTTGACCTTCTTGAAGTGGTCGATGTCGAGCATGATGACCGCCAGCGACATGCAGGAACGCGACGCTTCGCTGGTCATGTTCGTGATGCGCTCCTGCAGGTAGCGGCGGTTGTAGAGGCCGGTGAGCCCGTCGATGTTCGACAGATTCTGCACCGTTTCGTACATCTCGATGTTGTTGAGCGCCGAGGAGAGGATGCGCGAAAGGAGCGAAAGGTCGCTCTTGGTCTGCATATCGACCGCGCGGTCGGAGTCGAGGAAGACCGAGATGGTCCCCTGCGGCGTGTCCTTGTGCTGGAGCAGGAAGGTGAGCATCTGCGAGTGGCGGTTGAGGTCGGCGAACTGCGGTTCGGAAAAGAGCTGGTTCTTGTCGCGCCGCTTGTTGATGTCGCGGATCTCGCTCATCTTGCCGACTTTGCCTTCAATCATCATCGCCTGTATCGATCCGGCGTCGTGCAGTTCGTCGGCCGTTATCGGGGTTATCTTCTCGAGCGAGAGCGGTTCGCCGTTCTCTTCGCGCATCCGGTAGACGCTCCCCTTGTGCTCGTCGTCGCGGCATTCGGTGATGAGCACCGACGCGGCGTCGGGGACGAAGTTGAGCACCGACCACGCCGATGCGTTGAAGAGCCGTTCGCGGCTGAAGGAGTCGAGCATCTCGCGGGCGCCGCGGAAGAGTTTCTCCTGCCGTTTGCGCTCGGTCAGTATCCGTTCGAAGGTGGCCGCCATGCGAAGCAGTTCGATGACATCTTCCTTGAGCGGCAGGAGGGTGTCGACCAGCACCTGCTTGTCCCCTTCGTAGTAGGCGTCTATCACGATGACATATTCGGGGACCGACAGCGCCGTCTCGCCTTCGAAGAGGCCCACCGGGAAGTAGACCCGCTTGTTGTATTCGGGCAGGAGCGGGAGGTGTTCCTTTTCCTCCAGCAGGGAGTTGCAGGGTATCACGCAGCGGTTCTTTATGGCGAGCAGTATCAGGCCGGTCAGACGGAAGAGGGTGTTGGTGCCGAGGATAAGTCCCTCCTCGTCGCGCAGTTCGACCACCTTGATGGAGACCGGGACCGTGTTCCACAGACGCATCCGTTCGCCGTATTTCAGAAGGGCGAGATGCGGGTCCTCGACGGCGTGGTGTGAGTTGTCCTTCGCGTTCTTGACGGTCCGTTCGTTCTCGCCGAAGATGCGCCGCAGGAATTCCTCGCGGCTGAAGAAATAGATGAGTCCGGCCGAAAGGGCGAAAAGGATATACAGCGTGAATTGGCGCACATCGTCGAAGCGGCCCGGTATGATGAGCGAACCGAGGGCGAGCGCGGCATACCACGGGTAGTGGGCCGGGCGATGGGCCAGCACCAGCGGTAGCGCGAGGAACAAAAGCGCCACCAGCGGGGAGCCGTTGCCCCACACGATGAAGTTGGCAATGTAGATCGCGGCCGGCAGAAATGCGGGAAGGGCGAGCGCGACCTTCTCGACGAGTAAAAAATAGAGGTGCATCGCCACGAAGAGGCCCCAGATGATGATCTGGTCGGACCGGGACTGGCGGAAAAAGTACGACAGCCAGATGAAAGCGAGCGGCGTCGCATAGAGGAAGGGGAGCGTTCTAATCAGGCGTATCATGGAGTATGTACTGGTCTGGCCGCAGCATGCGGTATTTGGTGAGCGCCATCGATTCGACCGAACGGCGGCCGTCGCGGAGCCGTTCTATCCGTTCCTCGAGTTCCTTCATACGCTGTTCCGCCGCCGTGTGTTCGGCGGTGAGGCGGTCGAGCACCGCACGGTTCCGGACGATCTCGCTGCGGACCTGATAGATGTCGGCCGCGACCAGCGCGATAAGCGCCGTGAACAGCACGATGACCGCCGTGAGATACCACCTATTCACTTCTTGCTCCGCGTCGCTATGGCGATATTCTTGAACCCCATCCCCTTTACCGTATCGAGCACCGCCGTTACCCGTCCGTGTGAGGAGGAGGCGTCTCCTTTTACGATGACAACATAGCCCTGCCGTTCTGCGGAGTCAATTTTTTCGAGGAGTTCCTTGATGCCGGCGGGGTCCACCGCGACATCGTTGACGCGCAGCGGTCCGTCGGGCGGGATGAGTATCTCAAGGCGGCGGACATTCTCCACCGTGCCGCTCGAACTCGCCTCGGGGAGGTTGACCTTGATGCCCGATTCGTGCAGGAACGAGCTGGTGAGCGAGAAAAAGATGAGGAGAGTGAAAAGCACATCGACCAGCGGCGCGATATCGATGACGAAGTCGCCGGGCGAGACCGGCCGCCGTATCTGTATCATGCCGCGTGACTCACTGCAGGGTCTCCTCTTTTTCGGCCGCCGGCGCGTCATCGTCCTCTTCGGCGAACCACGGTTCGGCAAGGAGCGCCGGAAGCTTCGGTTCGGCCGTTTCGGGGGGCATGACGCGGGTGTAGTATTTCGCATTGTCGAGCAGGTGCGCGGCGACCTGCACCGGCAGGCCGTACTCCATCGCGAGGATGATCCCTTCCTTGGGGTCGAGCGTCACCGTCTCGATACGGCGGGGGCCGCGCAGGGTCACCGTGGCGGCGAGCGTCCCCTGTTCGTTCTCGTCGAGCGCGATGGCGGTCAGGCGCAGGCGGCACTGTTCGATGATGCCGCGGATAACGCCGGTGTAGAGGTTGCGGCGGTTAAGGAGTGTATTGAGCAGGAAGTTCTTCTCCTTCGCGTCGAGCGACAGCGGGAAAACGCGACCGTTCGCGTCACTCTTGAGCATCAGCAGGGGGAATTTGAGTTCGGCGTCGACCGTCAGCCCGACGGCGCGCATCTCGACATACTTCTTCATATACGGATACCTCTCAGGGTGTTCTCGAGTATCTCGGTGACCCGCACCGGCACGATCGAACCGATGTCGGTCTGACCGGCGCCGGCGATATGTACTATCTGGTTATGTTCACTGCGTCCCATGACGGTGTCCCCCCGTGGACTGAGCGATTCGACGAGCACCGCGACCTCCCGGCCGAGGAACCGTTGCCGCGTTTTGCCCATGATCGCCCGCTGAATAGTAAGGAGATGATTGAGCCGGTCAAGTTTTTCGGCATCGGTCAGCGTTTCGGTAAGTTCCGCCGCCTTCGTGCCGGGGCGGGGCGAATAGACGAAGGCGAAGAGGGTGTCGTAGCGGACCGTTTCTATGAGCTTGAGGGTTGCCGCGAAGTCCTCCGCCGTCTCGCCGGGGAAGCCGACGATGAAGTCGCCTGACAGCGAGATGTCGGGGCATAGTTCCCGTGCCAGCGCGATCTTATCGAGGTACTGCGCGGCGGTATAGCCGCGGTTCATAAGAGACAGCACGCGGTCGCCGCCCGCCTGCGCCGGAAGGTGGAGGTACGGCATGAGCGCCGGGATGCGGGCGAAGGCCTCGGCCAGCGGCCGGGACAGATCGCGCGGATGGCTCGTCACAAAGCGGATGCGGTCAAGCCCCGCGCGTTCGGCCACCAAGTGGAGCAGGCCGGTGAAGTCAAGGCCCGTATCGGGGTCGCGGTAGCTGTTGACATTCTGCCCGAGAAGCGTCACCTCGCGGACGCCGCGCGCGGCGAGCGACCGTATCTCGCGCAGTATCTCGTCGGCGCTGCGGCTCACTTCGCCGCCCCGCACGAAAGGAACGATGCAGTAACTGCAATAATTGTTACAGCCGTGCATGACGGTGACCGGCGCCGAGAAGGAGCCCTGCCAGAGGGTGTCGTAGGCGGCCGGGAAGAGTTCGCGGTCGGTCAGCGCCGCCGGGTCGTTCAGGACGACGGGGAAGGTATCCCCTTCGGCGGCGTCGGGTATCTGCGCCTCACGACCGGGGCCGAAGACGCCGTCGATGTAGGGGGCCCGTTCCAGCATCTCCGCGCCGAGTTGCTGCGCGACACAGCCCATCACGAAGATACGCAGGCCGCGTTCTTTCCGTGCCGGGATGAAGCGTCCCGCATAGCTGAAGACCTTTTGAAGCGGTTTTTCGCGCACGGAACAAGTATTGATGATGAGCAGTCCGGCCTCTTCGGGGGTGGCGGCCGGGTTCCAGCCGCGGAGGGTGAGCAGTCCGGCGACCCGCTCCGAATCGTACTCGTTCATCTGGCAACCGAAAGTATGGATGTAAAAACGAGGCATTATCTCACCGTTCAAAAGGCCGAGGCAGTTATACGGAATACCGGAGGGGAGTCAATAGAAAAGATGCGCGGGGAGAAAAAGTTAGTAGATGCCGTAGGAGAAACCGCTGACGACATACACATAACGGGTGCCGAACAGGAATGCCTGCCCGAACGCGTTGGCGGTGACCGGACCATCGAGGAACAGGCCGGGGTTGTTGTTGTCGGTGGGCAGACCGGTAAGGCCGGCGCGGGCCGACGCGATAAGGTTGAAGCCGCCGCCGTCGATGGCCGCAGCGCGGACCTCGAGGACATATATCTGCTGTTCGGCGCGGGTATCTTCGGCGCGCTCTATCGACTTGCTGGCGCCGCAGTTAAGGGCGGCGTACTGCACCGGGAAACTCTCGGGAGAACTGACGGGGGCCATGGAGGCGTAGGCGCACTTGATCGAGGTGCCGTAACTGTTCATTACCCAAGTGAGTTCCTTGGGCTTGGTCAGGTCGCCGGAGCCGCGGATGACGAAGTTGTTGAGGCTGAGCGAAAGGTCCTGATCGACCGCCGACTGGATGAACCCGGCCGCCGCAAGCGCGACGATGTCGTTCGCGGGCCCCTTGTTCTCGTCGTCCCACTTCACGCGCGTCGCGGCATGGCCGGCGATGGTGAAGCCGGTCGTTTTGGCCGCGCCGTCCCAGTTGGCGTTGAGCACATTGATCGGGCTCGAGCCGTTATCGTCGATGACCTCGGCGAACGATTCGGCGCCGTCCCAGCCGATGAGATCGCGGTTGGTGTTGTTCTGTATGTATTTCTTGGCGCCGCCGAAGACGAGGATGGCGGGATGGATGGTCTCCACGCCCTGATCGTCGGTGGTGGTCCAAGAGACATCGATCATGCCGTGCAGACAGCGGCCCTGTGTCATGTCGCGCCATTTGGAGACGATGCCGGTCTTGTCGACCTTGATGATGTCCTTGACCGCGCTGGTGGCGTCGCAACCGCCGGAGATGTAGACCTCGCCGCCGATGGTGAGGGCGCGGGCATGGGCCCGGCCGCTGAACGCGCCTTTCGATTCGACGGTGTTCTTGGCGGGGTCGATCAGGTAGACATTGGCGTTGTAGCCGTCCTGAGTCTTGCCGAAGGCGACGACCGCCTTGCCGAGCGGCGAAGTCTGCAGATCAAGGGTGGCCATGACATGGTCTTTGACGCCGTCCTTGAGAAGGGGGCCTTTGGTGACCTTGAGGTCGGCCATATCGATGTAGTTGGTCGTCTTCTCGAATATCTCGGCGCCGCTCGAATTGAAGACCGACCCGCCCGCCAGCAGGATGCGGCCGTCTTTCAGAACAGTGGCGCGGGTGCCGGAGGAGCCGTCGTCCTCGGGGATGTAGGTCTCGAGCGAGCTCTTTTCGCCCTGAGCGCTGACCAGACGGACGAAGTCGCCCGTAAGGCCGAGGAAGATGTTGACATCGTAGTTCTTCGTCTCATCGTAGAAGACCCCTTCGATGCCGCCGGTGAGTTTCACCTTCTCGCGTTCGTTGGTCACCTTGACGAAGAATTTGTAGTAACGGTCGGTCCGCAGGGAGCGGCTGAACTCCGTCTCCCCCGCTATCTGACCGCTGACCGGGAAGACCTTGGTCTCGTCGAGCACATACGGGTCGCTCAGACTGTCGGTGGAGAAGATGGTGAGTTCGATGGTATCGTTCTTGACGATGCAGAAATCGTCGACGAAGTCGTCATATTTCCAGTCGGTGGCGCAGTTGCCGACGATGTTCTCGGGCAATTTCAGGCTGATCTTGAAGTTGCCGGTGTCGGTCGGGCCGCACGCGAGCATGAGCATCGCGGTGCAAAAAAGCACGATGGCCTTAACTATCTTCATGGTGTTCCCTCCGTTCGAGGCCACTGTTATTTACCGCTTTGGCTGTTCCAGACGAGCACTTTGCCTTCGGGCGGCTCGGTCTTGGTAGCGAAATAGATGCCGGTGCCGGCACCGGCGATGGCGACCACCGACACGATGGCGATGAACCAAGTGGTCTCATAGAAGGGGACCCGCTTGATCTCGGCCATGGACGCCTCTTTCTGGTCGTCATCTTTCTGGTCGACCTTGCCTTCGAAGAAGAAATTCTCGCCGACCTTCAGATTAACCCCTCCCGGAGCGGCCGGAGCATTGTCCTGCGCGCACAGGTTAGAGAAGAAGGCGACCACGACCAGCATTGCAACGATTCTTACGCCGTAGTTCATGTTACACCCGCTTTTTATCCAGTAATTCACCAAACTTCGTGGTATGCATAGCACATCTCAGAATATGAGTCAACAATTTTTTTTCCGTTCGGCAAAGCCGTTGCCCATGTGGTGTTAACACTCCGGTATCATTGCGCTTCGATCATAAGATCGGCTATAAGCGAACGCAGGTTGGTTGTTTTAATATCCAACACGGAAAAGAACTTTTTGTCCTGATACAACTCGGTGAAATCGACGATCGTCAGGGTCCCCTTCGTCGTCGCGGCGGTGTCGGCGGCGGCAAGCTGGTTGGAGATGAGTTTCTTGATCGCCTCCTTGTGCTGCTTGACGATGGCGAGTCCCGCCGTTTCGCGGTGGACCGCCTCGGCCGGTTTGAGCAGGCTCTTCACCGAATGAAAAATGCGCCCCTCGAGATAGACGAGCGTCGATACGGCATGCTTGTCGCCGGTCGAAAGGACCTCGGTCTGGATATGGAATATCTTGTTCTTGTGACGGATATTGGTGTTGAAACCGGGGAATAACGACATCAGTCCTGCGAACCGGTGTATTTACCGATGCGGCGCCGCCGGAAGTGGGGACGCTTGGGTTTTGCTTCGACCCGCTTGAGAACGATCTTGCCGGCCGCGATCTCGCGCAGGGCGATGATGGGTTCCTTGTTCTCCTTGGTGTTGGGCATCAGGGGTTGGGCTTTGTCGAGGAGTTGACGGGTCCGTTTGGCGGCGAGGATGATGAGTTCCAGCCGGTTCGGGATCTTCTCGAGGCAATCTTCTACGGTCACTCGGGCCATGTTAGCTCCCAAAAGAAAAGTTACGACAGGGGATACTAACGGAAAAAACCGAATTTGCAACAATTTTTTAGTTGCGAAAAAACGGAGGCTCGTTACACTATCGGTGACTTTCGTGTGACGATGGCAAAAAGAGGAAACATGCGCCTGCCCGATCTTACATTCAAGCGGATGCTCCTGAAAGAGAAGTTCGCCCTGACCATCGCCGTGGTGCTCGTGGGGCTCGTCGCCATCGGGCTGACCGCCTACACCGGTTTCCGGAGCTACGAACGGGCTTCGGAAGTGCTCTTTGAGGCGCTCAAGGGGTCGAGCGGCGTGCTGGAGAATAAGGCGGAACTGGCCTTCATCCACAACTCGCTGTCGCTCCAGATCATGGACGGGCTCAAGCGGCGCGTCGAGACCGATCCGGAAAAGACCGCCCTGAACGCCTGGCTTAAGACCGCGGAGGAATGCGGCGGGGTGAAGGAGTGCAGCTACTACGCGGATCTGTGGCGCGAATATCTCGGCAAGGCGCACGACATCAATAACAAATATGTGCAGTTCGATCCGTCGCTGGGTGAATATCTGGCCGATGCCTACGGCGAGTTCGACCATGAGTTGTCGGCCCTGAAACAGGGGCGCACGGCGGTCGACATCCGCAAGAGTTCCTTCTATGCCTGGATGCTCAATGAACGGAAGCAGGGCGAATATCCGAAGGAGGTTCGTTCCCGTCTCGACCCGATCCGCGATGTGCTCGCGGCGGCGGCGAAGGCGGAGGAGCGCGGAGACAAGGCGGTGCTGCAGGAACGCTACCGCGAACTGCAGGATGCCATCGACGACGCCCGCGAAGGGCTGCAGGAGATCGGCGACCGCAATCTGAAGCTGGCCGGTATATTCAAGGAGCGGCTCGGCGATATCTACGGGGAACTCGAAGCGATGTTCTCGGAACGGGTGGCGCGCGACATCGACGCCCTGCGCGAGATAAAGGAGACCAAGGAGCGGCAGGGAAGCCTGCTGACGGCTCTGCTCATCGGCGTGTCGACGCTCAGTTTCGCCGTGGTGTTCCTCATGCTCATGTGGCTCATGCGGACATCGGTGCGGCCCATCATGGCGACCGAACGGAAACTGCGCGAACTGGCGGGCCGCGGCGGCGATCTGACGGTGTCGCTCGATGTGCTTTCCGGCGACGAGATAGGGCAGATGACACACAGCCTCAACGAGTTCCTCGGCAACCTGCGCTCCATCGTGGCGGGGGTGAAACTCGCCGCGGAGGATCTCGCCGGGATATCGTCCACCATATCGGAAGGGACCAGCGATTCGTCGGCCCGCATTTCCGACATATCGGTCTATATCGACGACATATCGAGCCGGCTGACCGAGATATCGCGCCACCTCTCCGACACCGAACGGAGCATGGAGGCGCTTTCGGGCGTCATCATATCGCTTTCCGAAAAATCCGATTCGTCGGCGCGGGTGCTGGAACAGGCGCTCGATTCGATGCGCGACATCCAGTCCGCCTCCGAGAAGATACAGAGCGTGACCGAGGTGGTCAACGAGATCGCCTTCCAGACCAACCTGCTCGCCCTCAACGCCGCCATCGAGGCGGCCCGCGCCGGCGAGTACGGCAAGGGTTTCGGCGTGGTCGCCGAAGAGGTGCGCGCCCTGTCGCAGAAATCGGGCGAGGCGGCCGGCGAGATAAAATCGCTCATCAACAACACCGGCCGCAAGATAGAGACGGGTGCGTCGCTGGTGCGCAATTCGAGCGATGTCTTCATCGAGATACTGGGGGAGTTCCGCCATATCGTCGAACAGATCCGGGCGGTGGCGGCCGAACTCAAGAAGAATACCGTCGGGGTCGCCGATGTCGACCGCGCGGTCAACGGCATCCGCGACACGATGAACACCAACGCCGCGTTCATCGAGGAGATGGCGGCCACTTCGCAGGAGATGGCCACGCACACCGACCGCCTGCGGCACGATGTCGAGAAGTTCAAGGTCTGAACTGATATACAACGATAGCGGAGGGTATCATGGGTATGCGTATCGGCGTTCTCGGCGGCGGGAGTTGGGGCAGCGTCATCGCCTCGATGCTCGCCGAGAAGGGCGAAGAGGTCATCATCTGGGCCCGCGAAAAAGAGGTGGCCGACGCGATCAACCGGAAGCATGAGAACGAGCTGTTCCTGCCCGGCGTCGCGCTCCATCCGGCGCTCAAGGCGACCGACGACCTCGAAGCGGCGGCGACCGATCGCGATGTCATCGTCGTGGCGACCCCGGCCCAGCATATGCGCGGCATCCTGTCGAAGGCTTCCTACCGGTTCCTGCACGGTGGCCAGCTGGTCATTGCATCGAAGGGGATCGAGAACGGCACGCTGAAACTGATGCACGAGGTGGCCGAGGAGAGCGTTCCCGAGAGCATGCACCACAACATCTTCATCCTGTCGGGGCCGACCTTCGCCCGCGAACTGGCGCAGAAGATGCCGTCGGCGGCGGTCGTCGCGGGGCTTCATCCCGAAGGGGCGCAGTTCATTCAGCAACTCTTCGCGCTTCCCTATTTCCGTGTCTACCGTTCCCCTGATGTAGTCGGCGTACAGGTGGGCGGCGCGATAAAGAATGTCATCGCCATCGGCGTCGGCATCATCGAGGGAATGAAACTCGGCCGCAACTCGCAGTCGGCGCTCATGACGCGTGCCATCGCCGAAATGACGCGGCTGGCGGTAAAGATCGGCGCCAACCCGTTCACCATATCGGGGCTGTCGGGACTCGGCGACCTCATACTCACCTGTACCGGTGAGCTGTCGCGCAACCGGCAGGTCGGTATCCGTATCGGCCGCGGCGAGAAACTGTCGGACATCCTCGGCGGCATGACGATGGTGGCCGAAGGGGTCCCGACGAGCATCTCGGCCTACCAATTGGCCCAGCGGCATGAAGTGCCGATGCCCATCGTCGAGGCGGTCTACCGGGTCCTGCATGAGGGTCTCAGCGCCAAGGAGGCGATAGCGCCGCTCATGTCGCGCAGTCTGAAAGAGGAGATATACGGCTATGGCGAATAGAACGGCACGGCGGATAGCGCTCATCGGCGCCTGCGGCCGTATGGGGCGGGCGCTCACCGGAAAGTTGGCCGGCGCGGGGTTCCGTCTGCTGCCGGTCGAGGTCGCGGGCCATCCGGCGCAGGGTAAGGACCACGGCGTTACCGTTGAGATGGCCCCGACGGGCGTCATGGTCACGACGATCGCCGATCCCGCCGTCGCTTCGTGCGATGCGGTGGTCGATTTCGGATCACCCGAAAGTTTCCGGCAGGCGCTTGCCGGTGCGCTCGCCGCCGAGATACCATTCCTCTCGGGTACGACGGGACTCACCGACGCCGACCGTGTCCTCATGATGACGGCGGCAAAGAAGATACCGGTGTTCCACAGCGCCAACATGAGCTACGGCGTGGCGGTACTGGCCGAGATACTGCCGCAGCTCGCACGGCTGACGGCCCGCATGGATGTCGGGATCGTCGAAACGCATCACAGCCGCAAGAAGGATGCTCCCTCAGGCACCGCGCTCCGTCTGGGCGAGATCATCGCGGCCGAACGACCGTCAAAGAACATCGATATCCACGCGGTACGCGGCGGCGATGTGGTAGGCGATCACACTATCACCTTCTTCGGCGACGGCGAACGGATAGAACTGACCCACCGTGCCCACAACCGCGAGATGCTTGCCGCCGGCGCGGTGCAGGCGCTCGTTTGGCTGCTGGCCCGAAAGGCCCCGGGGCTTTTCTCGATGGCCGATGTGGTGCGGGAAACCGTCCGATGACGGCGGCGGCACCGAAGAAACGGTTCTCCCCCGCGGCGCGTGCCGAACTCAAAAAAGCTTTTACGGCGCTCGAAGAGAGCACCTTCGCGGCGAAACTTTCCAAGCTCACCTTCGGCGCGACCGACCGCGGGATGCGGATACTGCCCGGCGTGGTGGTCGGACTCATCGAAAAGGCGGTCGGCCCGGCGCTTGATACGGCGCTCGCGCTCGCGGTCCGGACGCTCGGCAAAGAGGGAAAAGGGGAGGAGGGACCGATCGCGCGCCACATCCACAAGGCGGCGGTCGCCGTGTCGGGGGCGGCGGGCGGCGTCACGGGACTGCCCGGACTCATCGCCGAGTTGCCGCTCACCACCGTCATCATGCTGCGGCGCATCGCCGAGATAGCGCGCCGCAACGGCGAGGATCTGAACGATCCAGCGACCCGGCTTGCCTGTCTGGAGGTCTTCGCGCTGACCGGCATCGGTGCCGCCCCCGAAGCGATAGGATCGACCTACTACACCGCCCGCGTCGCTCTGCACGGCGTCCTCAAGCGGGCCGCTGACGAACTGGGTAAGGGGAGCGGCCGTCTGGCCGGCGCCGCCTTCCGGGGCGTTCTTTCCAAGATATCGGCGAAGTTCGGCAAAGATCTCGCCCGCGTCGCCGCGACCCGCGTGGTCCCGGTCGCCGGGGCGACCAGCGGCGCGGTCCTCAACGCCCTGTTCATGGACCACTATCAGGAACTGGCCGAGGCGCACTTCGCGATCCGCCGCCTCGAGCGGCAGTACGGCGCCGACACGGTACGGGCGGCCTATGAACGGTTACGGAAGAAAAAAGTCTAGCGAACGCGGCGGGTGTAGATGACCTTGTTGTCGCCGTTGTCGTAGAAGTCCTTGAGTTCGGCCTCCTTCACACAGCCGGTGGCGATATAGAATTCACGCGTCGGCAGATACTTCTCGCGTGAACTGGTCTCGATATAGACGATCTCGCCGCCGCGCGCCGCTATCGCCTTGTCGGTCTCCTTCATGAGCAGTTTGCCGATACCCTTACCGCGCGCATCGGCGTGGACCCCCATCCAGTACAGATCGTAGCGCTGGCGGGTGCAGGCGATCTCGCCGTAGCAGGCGTAGCCGAGGGTGCGGCCGCTGTCGTCGTCGGCAAAGACGAAAAAGTAGCCGCTCTTCTCCTCGCCCTGCGCGAGGTTCTCGGCGCACAACTCGACCGCGACCTCTATCTCATGGTCGTAGAAAAAGCCGGTCGAGGTGACGATATCGCGGATGCGCTGCGGATCGTCGGGACGGACGGTAGTGCGGAATTTCATGGCGTTCAGAGTTTCCCCGCCTTGATGTCTTCCTCGAGCTCCTTCTTGATGCGTTCCTGACGTGCCTCTTCGTCGACATCGAACACGACGCCTTCCTTCGCCCCCTTCTCAAGAAGGATCTTCTCCACCTCGGCGTTCTTGGCCGCGCGGCTGTACATGAGCGCCGTCTTGCCGAACTTGCGCTCCTTGCGGTTGACCTGCACGCCGTTGTCGATGAGCGTTTTGAACACCGGGAAGTGGTCGTTCATGACCGCGAGGGTAAGTATCGACCAGCCCTCGTAATCGTATTCCTCGACATCGATCTTCTTGCGGTCGGTTATTTTCCACTGGACCTTCTGGATGTTCTTGTCCCACCACGCCTTGTTCTTCTGCTTGGCCCGTTCCTGCATGATCTCCTGTTTGGAAAGACGGCGTTTATGCTTGTAGGTCTTCACCCCCTCCTTGAGAAGATACTGGGCGACCTCGGCGAGCCGCTGTTCCTTCTCGGCGTCGCCCTTCGGCTGGGCGACGACATAGAAGAACGGGTTGCGGACCGTTTCACCGTCGGTGTCCTCAAGCAACGCCCCCTTCGATACGAGGAACTTCATGATCTCGAGATATCCCCCCTCGGCGGCGTACATGAGCAGGTTCTTCTGGCCGCGCTCGTAGTTGGTGCGGATGGTCTCTTCGACCACCTCCTGCTGTTTCTCGATATCGCCCTTGCCGGTCTCGTAGATGATGGTCTCAACGCGCTTCTTCACATCCTTCACAAGGACCGGGGCACCCTTCGCGACGAGCAGTTTCACCAGTTCGAGATTGCCGTGCTGGACCGCCCAGAAGAGGACCGTCTTGTCCCGTTTCTCTTCGGTCTGGTTGAGGACCGCTTCCTTTATCTTCCGTTCCTTCTCGGCTTTTTTCTTGGCCTCCTCGAACGCTTTTTTCTCCTCTTCGCTCATCGGCTTGACGATGTTGACCTGCGCACCCTTGCCCAGCAGGAACTTGGCCGCGTCGGTCTTGTTCTCGCGGACCGCGAAAACGAGCGCGTTCTGGCTGTACTTGTCCAGCGCGTTGACCTCCGCCCCCTTGGCGAGGAAGAGCTTCAGCAGTTCCACATTGCCCGAGGCGGCGGCGTACATGAGCGTCGTGCGGCCGAAGTTGTCCGTGGCCAGCGGGTCGGCGCCCTTTTCGATGAGGAAGTCGACCATCGCCTTGTTGCCCGCCTTGGCGGCCATCAGGAGCGGTGTCTCGCCTTCGAGCGATTTCGCGTTCGGATCGGCGTTCTTGGCGATGAGCATATCGAATACTTCCTGATTGTTCTGCGCGGCGGCGAGCATCAGGATGGTGCGGCCCCGTTCGTCCTTGGTGTCGACGGCGGTGCCGGTCGAAAGCAGTTCCTTCGCCTTGCCCCAATCTTTCTTGGCGGCCGCTTCAAGGATGGGCGGCAACGGCTTGGCGTCCTCGTCCATGTATTTCTTTTTCTTGGCCTCGTCGGCCGCCGTAGCCTTCTTCTCCGCCTGAGCCTTCTGCATCTCGGCCTGCTTGACCGCTTCAGCCTCGAGTTTCTTCTCGATCTGACTCTTGCCGTCGCCGCAACCCCAGACGAACAGAAGACACGCGACAAGCACGGTAACCAAAAGTTTTTTCATGATGCGCTCCCCTATATGGAAAAAAACATTTTAAGCACCATAACACATAAAAAGCATTTTTCAAAAAAAATTTAATGGGGTGGCTTCGGCCCCTTTCCTACTATTACTTGACAGTGTCGCCTCGCGTAACTACAATCGCGCCTGTTTTTTTGGATTTGGACGCGCACGACGGC
>CAYPQK010000066.1:0-18841 GCA_964412895.1 uncultured Spirochaetales bacterium | reverse complement strand
ACTTCTCACCATAAGTGGAAACGATCAACACTCCAAGGTACAGTACATTGATATAGACCCCTTCTCCATACCCCTTTCTTTGATGAAAAAAACTCAAAAGAAATACATAATCATCGAAACGCGCGCCATCAACTCGATAAAGGAAACCGACGCTCTGTTACGGTTGTTCTTGAACAAGGAGCAGCTCAAGATTATCGACATGTTGAGGCAGGTATTGAAGGTCGATGTTCTCTCAACGGTCGACCGAATAGCGTTGAGTGACGATGGAATCTTATTGGATGGACTGTTCAAGAAAACTGATATCGCCAGCCTTCTCTCGCGTGCCGGGTACATTCCCGATACCAATCCTCAAATTGAACATTACCACGGCACATCGATTGGCAACGCCGATCATATTGCCTTTTCCGACTCGCTTCTTTTCGTTGGAAAAGAATCTATTGTTATAGGTTGGTCAGAAATACTTTCGGGTTCACGGATCATAATTGTTCCGCCTGTGTACGATGAGGAACATGGCGAGATCCATGGTGTTTTGTCCTCTCAGCAGATCGAACAACTTTTTACCTGTGAATTTCCCCAATCACTCCGCAGTTCGCTAACGGCGGTGAATGCCGAAATAGGTATTCGTCTTCGTATACGGAAGGATGTCGCGCTGTTTATTTCATTTTCGGGAGTAGCCCGACCCGAGATTGAATCTATCGGAACCCTGTTGGCTCAATGGCGAAGCAAGGCAAAAGATAATGGTGATGACAACTTAAGGAGTCTACTCGATTTATTTCGTATTAAGAAGAACTCTGTAGATAACCATGAACTTTTCTTTGTAGTACCGTACCGATACGCTCAGGATTGGGTTCATACCTGTCACCTTGATTAGCCTACCCGGTCTGCGTAGATTAAATCCAGGTCGGGAGGGATTTACCGGACCGGCCGTACTTTCTCTAGGAATTTCGGTCTGAAGATGATGCAGTAGGCGGGCATGATCAGGAGCGCCCCCACCAGACAGGTCGATATCGCGAGGACTATCAGGATACCGAAGAATTTGACCGGCATGAAGACCGACACGGTCAGCACTGAGAAGCCGACCATGACCGAGACGCCGTTGAATATGATGCCACGGCCGGTCGTCCGGAGCGTCTTGCGGACCGCCTTTTCGGGCGATTTGCCGAGCGCCAGTTCTTCGCGGTAGCGCCACAGGAAGTGTATGGTGTAGTCGACGCCGATGCCGATCATGATGGAGGAAAGCATCGCGGTGGCGATGTCGAGCGGTATCCCCGTGCCCCCCATCACGCCGAAGAGGAGTACCAGCGCAAGGGCGAGCGGGATGGAGGCGACGATCCCCGACATGAACGATTTGAACAGGAGCATCACGAGGAACGCGACGATGACCACCGACAGGATGAGCGACGATATCTGCCCCATCGATACCTCGTCGATGAGCGCCGCGAAGATGTAGCCCGAACCGCCCACGATGGTGAACTGCGGCTCATCGGCGGTCAGTGCGTTGACCTTCGCGACCACCCGTTTGATGGTGCCGGAGCCTTCGTCGTTTATCTGGACCATGATCTGGGCGTGGCGGAAATCCTCGGTGACGAGGTGGCCGAGCTCCTTGATGTCGCTCAGTTTCACATATTCGCTGAGATAGAAATCGACCCCGCCGCGGCCGTCGGGAATGTCGTCGTACCCCGGCTCCCCCGGCTTATGGAGATTGCGCGATATCAACTTGAGGAGCCGAACTATCGAGGTGGTCTTCCCCACCTCGGGGACCTTTTCCATCTCTTTTTCGAAGGCGTCTATCTTGCGCAGGAGCGCCGGGTCCTTGATGTCCCCTTCGACCACCACATTGATGATCTGGCCGCCGCCGAACTGCTTGTTGACGATGTCGCTGGCCACCGCAACGGTCGATCCTTCGGGGTAGTATCGGGCAAGGTTCGAATCGCTGGTGAGCTGCGGGATGAAGAACGCCGCCACGAGGGTGATCAGGAGCGTCACGGTCAGCACCGGCTTGGGGTTCTTCGAGATGAAATAGGCGAGGTTGTACATCGCCCGTTCAAGGAGATGGCGCCTCTTGATATCGGTGGAGATGACCGAACGCGGTTTTTTGAGGAGCGACAGGACCGCCGGGACGAAGAGCAGACTCGCGGTCAGCGCGAAGGTGATGCCGATGCCGGCGAGTATACCCAGCTGTTTTGCCGGGATCAGCCGGTGGGTCAGTATCGACATGACCCCGCCGATGGTCGTTACGCCGGTCGCGATTACCGGGGCGCCGAGCGACAGGATGCCGAGCTTGGCAAGGCCGATGGCGTCGAGGTTGCAGTCCTCGCGGTTATCCTGCTGGTAGCGGCTCACGAGGTGGACGGCATAGTTGTTGGCGACCGCGATCATGATCACCGGCAGTATCATCGTGATGGTCTGCATCTTCCAGCCGAATAGCGGGATCAGCCCCATACTGATGATTATCGACATCGCGACGATGGAGAACGGGAGCAGTACGCCGCGGAACTGGCGGAAGGAAAGGTAGAGGAAGAACATCATGATCAGGATGCCGGCCGGAAGGAACTTCAGCATATCGAGCGGAACATCTTCGGAGATGCGTTCCTTAATAAAGGGAAGCCCACCGTAGACCAGCTGCTCGTCGCCCGGTACCGCCGCCGAGACCTCGCGGATCTCGCGCGAGATGCGGAGCGTTTCGGAACTCTGCGCCGAGAGCTTCACGATGATGGCGAGATAGTGGAAGTCCTTCGATATGATGGTGCCGTAGATGAGATCGTTCTGCTGTATGGCGAGGCGCGCCGCTTCGCGTTTTTCCTTCTTCTGTTCGGGCGTCGGCTCCTCGTCGGCGAAGTCGTCGCCGCCGATGTTGGGCAAGGTGTTGACGCGGTCGATGCCGGGAATGGCCCGTATGGCGTCGGCAATCTTGGCGGCCCGTTCAAGCGTCTTCTCGGCGAGTATATCGTCGGCCTCCATGATGACCAGCGCTATCTCGGTGCCGCCGAAGAGCTTCTCGATCTTCTGCAGGTCGATCCTCTCCTTCATGTCGGCCGGGAGCATATTCTGCACATCGGGATCGACGGTCGCCGTGGTGAGCGGATAGACCATCGCGAGTGTCAGGAGTATGTGGCAGACGATGATCGACCAGCGGTATTTTATAACGAATTCAGATAGTTTCACCATATCAGGCGGCGCCTCCGAAACACAACGGGAGAACGGGGCATGATACACGGCCCGTGGCGAAATGCCACTTTTTTGTAAGCATTTTGGAAGCCTCACATTTTTTTGCATTTTGTTATTCCGCGTGCTAGGGTACCCGGCGTAGGGTATTTTACGGTCCTATGAATTCGGAGGAAATAATGGCGGCGAAAGGTTTTGTGGAGATCTCGGTCGAAGGGTGCAAGGGATGCGGTCTGTGCGTCCACTACTGCCCGGTCAAATGTCTGGACATGAACATGACGGACACCAACTCCTACGGTCTGCATTACGCATTCCTCAAGGAGCCCGACAAGTGCACCGGCTGTGCCAACTGCGGGGTCATCTGCCCCGACGCGGCGATCACGGTGTACCGCAAGAAGAATTAACGGAACGGATAGAAGGAGGAACGCTGTGGCTGATGTCAAGTTCATGAAAGGCAACGAGGCGCTCGCTGAGGCGGCCATCCGCGCCGGTATGCATGGCTATTTCGGCTATCCCATCACCCCGCAATCGGAGGTGGTCGAGTACCTCGCCCGCGAGGAGCCGAAACATAAATATGTCCTGTTGCAGGCCGAATCGGAAGTGTCGTCGGCCAATATGCTTTACGGCGCGTCGGGAGCCGGCGCCCGCGTAATGACCACCACCAGTTCGCCCGGCTACTCGCTGATGCAGGAGGCGGTCTCCTACATCGCCTGCGCCGAACTGCCGACGGTCTTCGCCAATGTCCAGCGCGGCGGCCCCGGTCTGGGCACCATTCAGGCGTCGCAGGGCGACTACTTTCAGGCGGTCAAAGGCGGCGGTCACGGCGACTACCGCAATATCGTGCTCGCCCCCAACAGCGTGCAGGAGATGGTCGACCTCACGGTCCTCGCGTTCGATCTGGCCGATAAATACCGCGGCCCGGCGCTCATCCTCTCCGACGGCGCCATCGGGCAGATGATGGAAAAGGTCAATCTTCCCCCGCAGCGCCCCTACGAACCGCCGTCGGCGTCGCGCAAGGAAAAGCCGTGGGCGACCATGGGCAAGACCCCCGACCGCGAACGCAATGTCATCACCTCGCTCAACATCCAGTCCGAAAAGATGGAGAAGGTGAACATCCGTCTGCAGGCGAAGTATAAGGAGATCGAGGATAAAGAGGTCCGTTTCGAGAACTACCACGCCGACGACGCCGATGTGATCGTCGTTGCGTACGGCGTCACCAGCCGCATCACCAAGAAGGTGGTCGACCTCGCCCGCGCCGAAGGCCTCAAGGTGGGACTCGTCCGTCCCATCACGCTGTGGCCCTTCCCGAAAAAGAAACTCGACGAGCTGGCCAAAAAGCCCACCGTTAAGTTCTTCCTGTCGGTCGAGATGAGCTGCGGCCAGATGGTCGAAGATGTGCAACTTATCTCCAACGGCCGCAAGCCGGTCCACTTCTACGGCCGTCAGGGCGGCATCATCCCGACCGCCGAAGAGGTCCTCGACGCCATCAAGAAACACCTGAAGGAGAAGTAAGATGAAGGAAGGATACGAACTGGTCTATCAGAAGCCCGCGACGCTCCTGCCGCAAAGGATGCACTACTGCCCCGGCTGTCTCCATTCGACGCTCCACAAGCTCATCATGGAAGTGGTCGAAGAGATGGGGATACAGAACGACACCATCGGCGTGAGCCCCGTCGGCTGTTCGGTGTTCGCCTACGACTACATGGACATCGACATGCAGCAGGCGGCCCACGGACGCGCCGGAGCGGTCGCGACCGCCATCAAGCGGATGCACCCCGATAAATATGTCTTCTCCTATCAGGGCGACGGCGATCTGGCCGCCATCGGCACCGCCGAGACCCTGCACGCCTGCAACCGCGGCGAGAAATTCATCTTCTTCTTCGTCAATAACGGCATCTACGGCATGACGGGCGGGCAGATGGCCCCCACCACGCTCGAAGGCCAGAAGACCTCGACCACTCCGTACGGCCGCGATGTCAAGAAGGTCGGCTGGCCGCTCAAGATGGCCGAGATGGTCGGCACGCTCAACGGCGTCGCCTACTCCGAACGGCTTTCGCTCAACAATCCCGGCAACGCCCGCAAGGCCAAGAAAACGATCCGCAAGGCCTTCGAGATCCAGAAACAGGCGCTCGGCACCGTGTTCCTTGAATTCATATCGAACTGCCCGTCGGGCTGGAAATGCACGCCGGAACAGTCGCTCGACTGGATGGCGAACCAGCAGATGGCGTACTACCCGCTGGGCGTGTACAAGGATATGACGGCGACAACCACCAAGTAAGGAGAACTGATATGTTGCAGGAGATGATATTCGCGGGTTTCGGCGGACAGGGCGTCCTGTCGATGGGCAAACTTATCGCCTACGCCGCGATGAAAGAAGGCAAAGAGGTCAGCTGGATGCCCTCCTACGGCCCCGAGATGCGCGGCGGCACCGCCTACGCGATGGTCAACATCAGCGATCAGCCGATATCGTCGCCGGTCGTGCAGGTGTACGATGTGGTGGTGGTGTTCAATCTGCCGTCGCTCAAGAAGTTCGAACCGGCGGTCAAGAAAGGCGGCATGCTCTTCTGGGAAAGCTCGGTCATCAAAGAGGCGCCTACCCGCAAGGACATCAAGATATTCCCGATACCGGCCATCGAAAAATCGGGTTCGGTGCTGGGCGATGTCAAGGTCATGAACATGGTCACCCTCGGCGCCCTGATCAAGGTCAACCCGCTGGTGAAACCCGATACGCTCCTCGAGGCGCTCAAGGACACGCTCCCGGCGCGTCATCATAATATGATACCGATAAACAAGCAGGCGATCGAGCTGGGCATGAGCCTCGTCTGACGCGACCGCGCCATCACTCGACGGGAATATCTTTCAGAACGGTCGAGAGTTCTTCGTAATGTTTTTCGATCAGCGCCCGTTCCTCTCCGGAAAGTGACCGGAGATACAACTCCGAACGCTCTTTCAGCCCGTTGCGGGCCTGCGTCTGGGCGGCCATGCGTTCCAGTTCATCGGGAAGCCGCGCCGCAGGAGCGAGCACCTTGGCCCGCACCGCCGGGTCGCGCAGAAGTCTCAGGCCGATCCATGCACGGAGTATCTTCGCCGCCGTGCGCATGAATTTTTGCGGATCCAGCTCCTTGTCCTTGAGGTAGCGTCGTATCTCGGCATCCCCCGCGCTCTTGAGCGCGCCGCGTTTCTTTTCCTGCTGATCGATCTCTTGGTTGTACCGTTCCGTTATCGCGTTGATGGCGGGAAAATGGGCTATGAAAGGGGCGATATCGGCCTCGATGAGAACGACCGGTTCCCGTTTCGGCGGTACCGGAATGACGGCGACCGGAGCGACGAGCAGATCGACATCGACGAGGGGCGGCGGCACCGTTTCCTTTTTGCAGGCAATTGCCAGCGTCATCAGCAGGAGTAGTATCGGGAGCATCCGGCGCATCGCGTCACCCGTATTCAAAGACGGCCGCATGCTACCTATTCCGTTGCGGAATTGCAATAAAATTCACCGATCACGCGATACGGAAGGTCCGCTTCCGCCGCCGGTTAAAAAATTGACCTCCCTCCCGTTTCGTGTATAGTTCCTTTTGTTTTATTTTATTGGTTCGCGCGCAGGAAAAAGCGTTCGGCCCCGTAAATGGAGAACTTGTATGCTTACTTACAAGATAGAGAATTCCGACGGCAAGATGATCGTCACGCTGTCGGGCCGGGTGGATAACGAAGGGGCCCTCCCCTTTCAGGAGGCGCTCGACAAGACCTTCGAGGTCAACCCGCGCAGCGTCGTGCTGGATCTTTCCGGCATCGCCTTCATCAACTCGACCGGCATCGGCAAACTCCTGCTTTTCTACAAACGCATCAAGAACCGCAGCGGCGAAATAGTCATCACCGGCATCAACGACGATGTCCATACCCTCTTCAAGGCGATACGGCTCGATAAACTTATCCCGATAGAGCGGCTCTGATGGCGAACTTCCGGCTTTCCGGCAACACCGCCTTCATCGGCGGCGACCTTACGGTCAATTCGGGCGCGCCGCTGCAGACCTTCCTGCGCAATCTGCTGGCGGGCCGGACCGACATCACGATAGATCTCCGCGGCGCCGAGGTGTGGGACAGTTCGACCATCCAGATGTTCCTGTCATGGCTCAAGAGCCGTTCCGAGGGAACGGTGATATGGCGCAACATGCCGCGCGATATGGCCGGCGACCTGCGCATCATGGGACTTGCGAAACTATTCAACGGGGCTACCAATGAGCAGTAGAACGATCATGATCGTCGACGATTCCGCCACGCTGCGCGCGTCGGTCAACTTCGTCCTCACCGAGGCCGAGTACACCGTCATTCAGGCGAAGGACGGGATGGACGGACTCGCGAAACTGCGCGATCTGCAGTCGGCCGGGACCAAACTCGACATGATCATCACCGATATCAACATGCCCAACCTCGACGGCATCGGCTTCATCAACGAGGTGAAGAAGGGCGAATACAAATATGTCCCCATCCTCGTTCTCACCACCGAGGCCGAGAACGCGAAGAAGATGGAGGGCAAGGCGGCGGGCGCATCGGGCTGGCTGGTGAAACCCTTCAAGCCGGAGCAGCTGCTCTGGGTCGTTAAGAAATTCGTGCGCTAGGAGCGGCATGCTCAACAAGGACGGGCTGTACCACATTTTCGTCGAGGAATCGCGCGAACTTTTGACCGGGCTCGAGGCCGATCTGCTCGAACTCGAGAAGGACCTGCAGAACGCCGAGACCATCAATCGCGTCTTCCGGTCGGTCCATACGCTCAAAGGCAGTTCGGGCATGGTCGAATTCTCCGCCCTGACCGATTTTACCCACGAGTTCGAGAATGTGCTTTCGCGCGTCCGTTCGGGAGAACTGCGGGCGACGCAGAAACTCATCTCGATATTCCTCGAGGCGGTCGACATCGTCAAGCGGCTGCTGGAACAGCGCCCCGACCGCGTGCCCGATGCGCTACGCCACGAGGCGGTACGCATCGCCGACGGGCTCAAACGCTATCAGGGCATCGATATCCCGCCCGAGAACGCCCCGCGGAAAGCGGCCGACGCGAAGGATGGGTTCAGCGAGAAATACATCAACATCGTCCTCAAGTTCCGGCCCGACATCTACCGTTCCGGCACCGATCCGCTGATGCTCATCAAGGAGCTGGCGGAACAGGGCGATATCGTCCGTACCCGCTGCGACTTCGACGCGCTGCCGCCCATCGACCGCATCCAGCACGACAAGTTGTACCTGAGCTGGGAACTGGTCCTCAAGACCACCAAGCCCTTCTCGGCCATCGAGAACATATTCATCTTCGTCCGCGACGACAACACCATTTCGCTCGAAGACATATCGGGCCGCTTCAAGGAGGGTGTCGACCTCCTCTACGCCGATAAGAAGATCGGCGAGATACTCGAGGAAGAGGGCATCATCGACAAACACGACCTCGAGGACGCGATAAAGGGACAGAAACGGTCTGGCGAACTGCTCATCGAACAGAAAAAGCTCGACTCGAATGTGCTTGACGATGTCCTGCGGCGGCAGCAGCGTTCCAAGGAACTCAGCCAGACATCGACCCTGCGCGTCGACACCGGCAAGCTCGACAAACTGGTCAATCTCGTGGGCGAGATGGTCATCGGCGTCGCGCGGATGAGTCAGCTCCTGCAGTCGAGCGCCCTGTCACACAACCGCGACCTCAACGACACGCTCGACCAGCTCGAACGGATCAGCCGCGATGTGCAGGAACAGGTCATGCGGGTCCGGATGATACCCATCGAGGCGACCTTCCGCCGTTTCCAACGGGTGGTGCGCGACATCGCCAACGATCTGGGCAAAAAGATAAACCTCTACCTGTCCGGCACCGAGACCGAACTCGACAAAACGGTCATCGAACGGATAGACGACCCGCTCAAGCACCTCATCCGCAACGCGGTCGATCACGGCATCGAACAGCCCGATGAACGGATGAAGCGCGGCAAGCCGGTGGAGGGCAGCGTCTGGTTGCGCGCCTACCAGCAGGAGGGCAAGATCATCGTCGAGGTCGAAGACGACGGCTACGGCATGGATAAGGAACGGATACTGCGCAAGGCGGTGGAGCTGGGGATCGTCGCGAAGGGAACGGAGGTCCCGGAGCAGGAACTTTACGGATTCCTCTTCCTGCCCGGCTTCTCGACCGCGAAAAAAGTGACCGAACTTTCGGGACGCGGCGTGGGACTGGATGTGGTGAAACGGAACATCGAAAGTCTTCGCGGCAGCATCGAGGTCTATTCCGAAAAGGGTAACGGGACGCTCTTCCGCATCAAACTGCCGCTGACGCTGGCCATCATCGACGGGATGCGCGTGGCGGTCGGCAGCGAGATACTCACCATTCCGCTCCTTTCGATAATCGAGGCGGTGCGCCCCGGCGCCGACAGCATCAAGACGATAGAAGGCAAAGGCGAACTGATGGAGTTCCGCGGCGAATACCTGCCGCTCATCCGGCTCTATGAACTGCTCGGCTTCTCCACCGAGATAACCGATCCCGAAGAGGCCATCGTCATCATCATCGAGGCGAGCACCCGCAAGATAGCGCTCATGGTCGACGATGTCATCGGCCAGCATCAGGCGGTCATCAAAAGCATCGACTCGAACTACCGCCGCATCGAAGGGACCTCCGGCGCCACCATACTGGGCGACGGCCGCGTCTCGATCATCCTCGATGTGCACGGGCTCGAAACGCTCGCGTTCGGTCGCCGCCGCGCCCGGGAGGGATCCGCATGAGTCCCCTGTCGACCAGACTGCTGAAAAAGGAAGCCGAGGTCCGCTCGGAACAGCAGATACAGTTCATCTCCTTCAATGTGGGGGAGGAAATCTACGCGACCGACATCCTCAAGATACACGAGATAACCAGCTACCGCGACCTGACGCGGATACCGTCGCTCCCCGTCTTCGTCAAGGGGGTGCTCAACCTCAAGGGAATGGGCGTCCCGGTGATGGACCTGCGCGAGAAATTCGGCCTGCCGGCCGAACCGTACACGAAATTTTCGGTCATCATGGTGGTCGATGTGTCGGGCCGCATCATGGGGGTCATCGTCGACAGCGTGGCCGATGTGCTCCATGTCAACCGCCGCGACATCCAGCCGGCGCCGAAGTTCTCGATGGCGGTCAAGGCGGAGTTCATCAAGGGGATGATCAAGCGGGGCGACGGCAAGTTCATCATACTGCTCGACATGGACCGCATCCTGTCCGACCGCGAACTCGACATCGTCGAATCGATATGACGGGGACGATATGAGCGCAATGAACGACTTTCTCGAACTCATCCCCGAATTCCTCGATGAGGCGCGCGACCATATCACCTCCATCGAAGCCGACTTGGTGCAGGTGGAGACGGCGCTCACCGACCGCCGCACCGCCGACCCCGAAACGCTCCAGCGGCTGTTCCGGGCCGCCCACGCGATCAAAGGCGGCTCCGAGTTCGTGGGACTCGAGGCGATCGAAGAGATCGCGCTGGCGATCGAGACGCTCTTCAACTTCATGCGCAACGGCGACATAACGCCCGACGCCGAACTGGTGACCGCGGCGCTCGCCGCGATCGACCGCATCAAGACCATAGCGGTCGACCCGACGCTCCTCGCCCCCGGCGAGATGGAGGGATCGGCCACGGCGATCCGCGACCTGACCGACGCCCGACTGGCCGACCGGACCCGCCGCAGCGCCGCCACGGTCCTGCCGACCGCCGATCTGTTCGACGGCATCGGCTTCACCGTTTCCGAATATATCATCGAGCGCAAGACGCGCCGCGGCAACTTCTTCATCATCACGGTCGACATCGACCGCTACACCAAAGACACCGGAAAGACCGTCATCGATCTTTCGGCCCTGTTCAGCGCGCTGGGCGAGATACTCGATACCGTCACGGCGGCGGGAACCGGCGAACAGCATATCGTCCATTTCCTCTACCACACGATGCTCGAACAGGAAGCGCTCCGGCTTTCGCTTCCGTTCGTCGCCCCCGAACATTTCCGGGAAGTGCCGCGCGAACGGCTTGAAAAGCTCTCCGGCGGCCGCAAGAACGCCGCGCCGCAGGCGGAACGCCGCACCACCGCCAATCCGTCGCCCGCCGTAACTTCGGAAAGGAAAAAGGCTGAAAAAAGACCGGTCGAAGCCCCCGCCGACACCCCGGCGGAACCGGCGCCCGACCCCACCGGCACCTCGCTCGACCCGGCATGGGAACTCTGCACCGAGTTCGTCACCTTTTTCATGGAACACGAACAGTACGCCGTCCCGATATTCCTCGTCCACGACATCAAGGAGATGCTCCCCTTCTCACGCCTGCCCAACCAGCCCCCCTTCGTGCTGGGGGTGGTCAACCTGCGCGGCAATGTCGTGCCGGTCTTCGATCTGCGGCGCGTACTCGGCCTGCCGGCCCGGCCGTTCGACCGCAAGACGGTCATTCTGATACTCAACATCGGCGGCAAGATAACCGGCTGCATCGTGGACGCCATCAGCGATGTGGTGACGCTCGAACATCAGGACAAACAGACGACCCCCCTGCTCGGCCGCGACATAACCGCGGACTATGTGCGCTTCATCGGCAAGGACAAGAAGAGCGGGACCTTCCTCATCGTTCTCGACATCGAGAAAATGCTGCCGGGATGACATGATAGAGATAAAAAAGTTCACGCTTAACGACGAAGAGTTCAACAAACTGCGGCGGCTCGTGTTCGACTCGGCCGGCATCAGTCTGTCCGATTCGAAGCGGGAACTGGTCATCTCGCGCTTCTCGCGCCGCCTGCGGGCGCTCAATCTCTCGACCTTCGGCGAATACTACAACTTCGTCATATCGCCCGACGGCCAGAGCGAGATGCAGAACTTCGTGAACTCCATCACCACCAACAAAACCGATTTCTTCCGCGAACCGCACCATTTCGATTTTCTGCGCGACCAGTTCGTCCCCGAATGCGTCCGCCTCGGCCGGCGCGAGGTCCGCGTCTGGTCGGCCGGCTGTTCGACCGGCGAGGAACCGTACACCGCCGCGATGGTGCTCCATTCATATCTCACCGAACCGCACGGCATCCGGGTCAAGGTGCTGGCGACCGACATCGACACCAATGTGCTCGATTCGGCCCGCAGCGGCATCTACGATGAACGGCAGGTCAAACCGATACCCGAAGAGATGCTCCGCCGCTACTTCCTGCGCGGCAAGGACGAAAGCGCCGGACTCTACAAGGCAAAGGACATACTCAAGGAGGTCGTTACTTTCCGACAGCTCAACTTCATCGCCGAGAACTATCCCGTTTCGGCGGTCTTCGATGTCATCTTCTGCCGCAATGTCATCATCTATTTCAGCGCCGAGACCAAAAAGCGCGTTCTCAACCGGCTTTCGGGCTACCTGACGCGCGGCGGCTATTTCATCATCGGACACAGCGAAACGCTCTTCGACATGGTCGACGGGCTGACCTATATGAAGAACACCATTTACCATAAGGACTGACCGTGTACCGATCGTTCAACCGCAGATTCGACCGCGAGATCGTCATCATCCAGCCGGGCGAGTACTATGTCACCGATTTGTCGACGGAAGGCATCGCGACGGTGCTCGGCTCCTGCGTGGCGGTCTGCCTCATCGATGGAAAGGCCCATATCCGGGGCATGAACCACTTCATGCTGCCGGGCGATTTCCGCAACGAGGAGATATATCAGAGCCGCAGCGGCCGGTACGGCATGTTCGCGATGGAGAGCCTCATCAACGAGATGATGAAACGCGGCGCGAAGCGTGAGAATCTGGTCGCCAAGATCTTCGGCGGCGCCCATGTGCTCAATTTCCGCCGCAGCGACGGCAACATCCCCGACGCGAACATCTCCTTCGCGAAGACCTACCTCGCCTTCGAGGAGATAAAGCTCGCCGCCTCGGATGTCGGCGGTTCAACGGGACGGAAGATCATCTTTTTCGACGACGCGGCCGGCCGGGTGCTGGTCAAGAAACTCGCCCCCGACAGCGTGGTCGAGTTCCTCGACGAGGAGAACCGCTACAAGGCTTCGATACTCAATAAGAAGAAGGAGGAGACGGGCGGCGGCATGACGCTGTTCGACAAGTGACATGGTAGAGGTGCGCAACGAAAGGATAAAGGTGCTCGTGATCGACGATTCGGCGACGGTCCGCCGCGCGCTCGAGGAGATCATCAGCGCCGCCCCCGACATGGAGGTCATCGGCACCGCGGCCGATGCCTACGAGGCGCGGGACCTGATGCGCACCAACATGCCCGATGTCATCACGCTCGATGTCGAGATGCCCCGCATGGACGGCCTGACCTTCCTCGACAAGGTGATGCGCGCCGTGCCGGTGCCGGTCATCATGATAAGTTCGCTCACGCAGGAGAACGCCCTCATCACCCTCAAATCGCTCGAACTCGGCGCGATAGATTACATCACCAAACCGGCGAAGGGACTCTTCTTCAACCTCGAGGACCTCACCGACGAGATACTGGAAAAGATCCGCGCCGCCAACGGCGTGCCGCGTTCATGGCTCGATAAGCACCGCCACCGCGAGAAGATGACGCTCTCCCCCGAACAGGTGCTCGAATCGGATGAGGCCGACATCGTGCGCGCCGCCGCGCGTTTCACCCGGCCCCTGCCGATCATCGCGCTGGGCGCCTCGACCGGCGGCACCATCGCCATCGAACAGTTCCTCCGCCGTCTCGAAGCGAAAAACATGCCCCCCATCGTCATCGTACAGCATATACCCCCGTTCTTCTCGCGATCGTTTGCCGAACGGCTCGATGCACTCTTCAATTTTTCGGTCTCGGAGGCCTCCACGGGCCACGAACTCAAGCCGGGCGATGTGGTGGTCGCCGAAGGGGGCAAACACCTCATGGTCGAACGGACGCCTTCCGGCTACACCGTCATCAGCCGCGACGGTCCGCGGGTCAACCGCCATAAACCGTCGGTCGATGTGTTGTTCAAGTCGGTCGCCTCGGCGGCCCGTGACAGCGCCATCGGCGTGATACTCACCGGCATGGGCAACGACGGCGCCAAGGGGATGCTCGAAATGCAGCTCGGCGGCGGGATCACCTTCGCCCAGCGCAAAGAAGGCTGCCCCGTCTACAGTATGCCGCGCGCCGCGGTCGAGATGGGGGCGGTCCGCGTCCAGCTCTCGGTCGAAGGGATCGCCGGCTATCTGAACCGCCTCTTCGAAGGAGGCGCCGTATGACCGCGGTGACCCGCGCCTATCGGCTGGGCAACGATCTCGAACGGATCACCGAGGTGGTCGGCGATATCCTGTCGCTGGTGCGGCCCCTCTTTTCCGACGCCGGGCAGATCGAGGTAGCGCTCTACGAGGCCATCTACAACGCGATAGAGCACGGCAATCTCGCTCTTTCCTTCAGTGACAAAAAGAAGCTTATCGAGTCGGGCAGATACGACCGCTTCATCGCCGAACGCCGTGCCGAACAGCCCTACGCGGGCAGATCGGTCGGCATCTCCCTGCAACTCGATGAACGGTCGCTTTCGATAACCGTGACCGACGAGGGGACCGGGTTCGACTGGCGCGCCTGCCTGAGCCGGAAAGAGGACGAGGCGGCCCTGCTCGGCGTGAACGGCCGCGGCATACGGATCATGCAGAGCGCCTTTGACGATGTCCGCTACAACGATACCGGCAATATAGTGACCCTCAGCAAGAACCGGGAGCGCGCCTGATGCACAGACCACACTCCGACGCCGACCAGAAACGGATACTCATCGTCGATTCCGACGAACAGGTGACGGTGGTCCTCGCGCTCAAATTGCGCCAGTTGCAGTTCGAGGTGATGACGCTTGCCAGCACCGTCAACGCCCTTGCCGCCATCCGCGAATTCCTGCCGCACCTGATAATCTCGGAGATGGTGCTCCCCGAATTGTCGGGGGTCGATTTTCTCAAACGGATAAAGATGAACCCCGAGACGGCCCATATCCCCTTCATTTTCCTGTCGAGCTCGCGCAATGTCGAAGATAAGATCATCGCGCATGAAATGGGGGCCGAGGCCTTCTTCGCCAAGCCCATTTTCATCAAGGTGCTCATCAACCGCATCACCGATTTCTTTCAGGAACGGGACTTCAAGGATATCCTCGCCTCGTCGGGGGAACAGGAACAATTCGCCGGACTCCTGCAGAACATATCGGTGGTCGATCTTCTGAACATCATCCATGAGAACCGGCGTAGCGGTCTGATCACCCTCACCGCGAACACCGGAGAGACCGGCCGCATCCACTTTTCCGACGGCGCCCTTGTCCGCATCGAAAAAGAGGGAACCGAGAATCGGAACGGCGAGGAACTGCTCTACAGCTTCCTGCCGTGGATGGACGGCTCGTTCCATATCGTCTACGGCGATCAGCCGGTGGAACCGAATGTCACCGAACCGTTCGACCGCCTCATCGTCAACGCGATGAACTGGCTCTCGGAGTACCAGTCGGAGCTCAGCGAGATGCCGGCGCTCGATGTCACGATATATCTTCAGTTCCCCGCCTTCATCGAACAGCTCGCCAAACTGCCCGACACCATCGGCATTCTGCTCAAAGAGATACCCGACGAAGGTATCCGCGTGGGAGAACTCATCGAACGGGCGGGCGACGACCGCAAGCGGGCCATCGAATATCTGAAGAAATTGGTATCGCTCGGCATTCTCGGCTATGAACCGTGCACCACACCCTACCGGCCAAATGCCGCTCCGGCATGGTTCGACACCAAAGCGGACGGCACCCGGCACGCTGCACCGCGTTCGATGGATAAGCATGCCGCCATTGCGACGGCGCCATCGCCGGTCCTGCCGGGGGACGCCGGCGACATAAAACGGGCCACGGTCGCCCCCGCGCCGATCACCATCCTGCAGCCGCCGACCCCGGCACCGCAGGCCACGCCGAAACCGGCGTCCGTGACACCGCCGCCGACCCCCCAGCATCGCGACACGGTCAAGCTGGAAGAGGATGCGGAACGGCGAGCCCTCATCGAATCGCTGGAGAATGAACCGGGGACCACCCCTCACGGTCACGGCAGGACACTCCTTGTGTTCGCCATCCTCGTATCGCTCGCGGCGGCCGGCATCGCGATCTGGTATTTCATGTTCCGCCCGGCGAATGCCCCGCTTCCGCTGGAACCGGCCGTCGAGGAGGTAGCCGCCCCGGAACCGCCCCCCGCACCGGTCAAGCCGAAGGATCCCTACGAAGGGAAGAACGCCGATGAGCTGCTCGCTCTGGGTGCCGCCGCCCACGGCGCCGAGAAATATGCCGACGCGATAATGCTCTATCGGACGGCGCTCGCCAAGGTCCCCGCCGGGGATACCGCCCTCGCGCAAAGCTCAAAGATACAGAAGAACCTCGCCATCGCCTACTACGACGCGAGCGACTACCCGAACGCCCTCGCGGCGATCGAACAGGCGCTGCTGGGCGGTCTTGAGCCGGAAAAGATAGAACTCAAGGCGGCGATACTCGAGGAGATGCAGCGGTTCGACGACGCGATGAACACCTACCGCGCCTTCGTCAAGAAGAAAGAGTACAAACCGAAAGTGACCGAATGGATAAACGAGATCATGCGGCTCAAGAAGGAAAAGAAGAAAGCGGGAGCGGCCAAGTGAAGATACTTATCGACGAAACGGCCATCGACCGGCGCGTCGGCGAAATGGCGGCCGACATCCACGCCTGCTACGGCGATGAACCGTTCCTTTTCCTCGTGGTGCTCAAGGGGGCCTTCATGTTCGCCGCCGACCTCTTCCGCCGCATCGGCGCGCCCCATATGCGGATAGATTTCATCCGGCTGTCGAGCTACCGCGGCACCCACTCCAGCGGGAAGGTATCGATACCGGAATGCGAACTGGCCCACTTCGCCGGGCAGAACATCCTCATCGTCGAGGATATCGTCGACACCGGGCTGACGCTCGAGGTCTTCACCAAAGCGCTCAACGATGCCGGTGCCCGTTCGGTCCGCATCTGCTCGTTCCTTGAGAAAACGACCGTCAACAACGGCCGCGTCAAAATAGACTTCCTCGGCTTCCCGATACCCGACAAATTCGTCGTCGGCTACGGACTCGACTGCGACGAGATGCACCGCGATCTGCCGCATGTCGCGGTATTCAACGAGGAGTGACGCGGTGCAGCAGATCCGCCCCGGTATCGAATTACCCCTCCACGAGATAGCGGATCATCCGTTCGACTTCGCCGCCCTCTTCCCCGGACTTACCCGTATCGAATGCGAGGTGGGTTTCTGCTCGGCGATATTCCTGACCGAATACGCCAACCGCAATCCCCGCACCGGCATCCTCGGCATCGAGAAGAAGCACGCATACTTCCTGCGCGGTCTGCATAACCTTGAACGGAAGATCAAACAGGACAATGTCAAGGCGGTCGAGTTCGACGCGCGGCCCCTCATCGAGATGCTCATCCCCCCCGCGTCGCTCGACATACTGCACATCTACTTCCCCGACCCGTGGCCGAAGAAGCGGCATATCTCCAAACGGATGCTCAACCGCGAGAATTTCCGGATGTTCCATGAGAAGCTGAAACCGGGCGGCCGCATCTCTTTCGCGACCGACCATCCCGGCTATGCCGAATTCATCGACGCGGAGCTTCCCTTCGTCGCCGATCTCTACACCCGGCTCCCCTTCGGGCGCGCCGACCGCACCGTCATGACCAAATGGGAACGCAAACAGACCGATAAAGGCATTCCCATCAACTATTATCTGCTTGAAAAGCGCTGAACTGGAATTAAAAGAGTGGTGCCGGGAACAGGAATCGAACCTGCACGGAGTTGCCCCCACTGGAACCTGAATCCAGCGCGTCTGCCAATTTCACCATCCCGGCACCCAGCTGTCAAAAAGCCGTTGCGATTATACACGGCGGCGGCTATTGTCAAGAAATATTTGGCCGATGACCGCGCATCTGCTATAGTGGACCGCACGATGGAGGACCGGATGCTGATCTCACTACTGTTACTCACCCTCACCGAATATGACCTTCTGCAAAAGGCGGCCGCCAAAGGCTTCCTCTACCGCAATGTCGCCATCGAGACGACCGAGAAGTGCCCCGACAAGGAATTCTGCGCGACCGTTGACGGCACGCGCTACCACTTCAAGCGGCTCGACACCACCGCCGTGACGATCGAAAAGAGCGCCGACGGCTTTGCCCTGACCATCACCCCCGACAAGAACTTCACCAACTACCGCCTCTTCATCCGCGAAGGACTCACCGTGCGCCGCATCGAGACGACGCAGAAACGGATAGCGGTGATCGACAAAGGGGCGCTCACCGCCCTGCAACTGGTCGGCGTCGGCGCCCGCGGCCCGGTGGTCATCTGGCAGAAAGATATCCGCCCCGCCGCCGTCGAACCCTTCACCGGCGACCTCCTCGGCTCGATGAACGCCCTCCGCAAAAAAGCGGGCCTGCCGCCGCTCACACTCGACCAAGCGCTCGCCCCCGCCCTCCGGAACGCCGCCGCCCGGATGAAGAGCGGCGAGATGGCGCACTACTCGGGGAGCGAGGGAAGCGTCCGCCACTCCGGCGTCCGCGCCGGATCGCTCGGCGAGAACCTCTTCACCGCGACCAGTCTCGAAAAGGCGTGGCTCATGATGACCGCATCGCCGTCGCACCTCTACAATATCGTCGAACCGGCGTTCCGCCGCTGTCTCATCGAAACGCTCCCCGCCGCGAACGGCACCACCCCCGGCATCATTCTGTTTGCCGACTGAAA
>CAYPQK010000065.1:1080-19025 GCA_964412895.1 uncultured Spirochaetales bacterium | reverse complement strand
AGCAACACCGAACGGCGCGTTCAGCTTCTGTTCAAGGCGGTGAACGCCCCAGGTCAGGCGAAGCACGACTGGGAGATACACCAGATGATCGCCAATAAGATGGGGCTCAACTGGAACTACACGAAGGCCGAGGACATCTTCGAAGAGATGCGGAAGTGCACCCCCTCCTACGCGGGCCTGACCTACAAACGGCTCGGCTTCGCCGGTATGCACTGGCCCTGCCCGAACGAGGAGCATCCCGGCACGCCGGTCCTTCACATCGGCAAGTTCTCGCGGGGGCTCGGGCTGTTCGCGGCCATTCCCTTCAAGGAACCGGCCGAGATGCCCGACAAGGACTATCCGTGGTACTTCACCACCGGGCGCGTCCTTCAGCAGTACCACACCGGCACCATGTCGCGCAAGACCCCGGGGCTCAACAACCTCGCCGGTCCCCATGTCATGATATCGGTGGAGGACGCCGAGGCGCTCGGCATAACCAACAGCGGCAAGGTCAAGGTTTCGACGCGGCGCGGTTCGCTGGTCACCAACGCCTTCGTGACCAAGCGCTGTCCGAAGGGAACGGTGTTCATGCCCTTCCACTTCGCCGAGGCGGCGGCGAACAAACTGACCATCAACGCGCTCGACCCGATCGCGAAGATACCGGAATACAAGGTCTGCGCCTGCAAGATAGAGAAGGCGTAGCGGAGAACACCAACCGAAAGGGAGTATATCCATGGATATGACCAAGATACTGCGGATGGCGGTGAACAACGAGGTCGAGGCGCACGATTTCTACGATGGCGCGGCGGCCAAGACCGCCAACAAATCGCTGAAGTCGATCTTCGTGGAACTGGCGGGCGAGGAGATGAAGCACAAACTCCTGCTCGAATCGTTCCTTGCCGACGGCGGGAAGAAACTGCAGTTCGCCGAAACGACCGACTACAAGATCGCGGAAACGGTGGAACTGCCGAAACTGACCGTCGGGATGAAATTCGTGGACGCCATCGCGCTGGCCATGAAGAAAGAGGAAGAGGCGATGAAGATGTACCGCAAATTCGCCGACGCCAGTCCTTCCCCCGAGCAGAAGGAGATGTTCACCCAACTCGCGCGGATGGAACAGGGACACAAGACCCGTCTCGAAACGCTCTACACCGACACCGCCTTCGTCGAGGCGTGGTAGCGCGCCGCAGACCTTTCTCGCAATTCCCCATAAAACTTGACAGTTCCCATCCCCGACACTACTTTCATGAACGATTGGAGAGGATGGGCCTGGTGGCTCAGCTGGTCTTCAAAACCAGTAGCGGGCGGATAACACCGTCTGTGGCAGGTTCGATTCCTGCCCTCTCTGCCAGAGTTTCCCTGTTTTTTGTAAGGTGGAGCTGGTGCTCCGGGCCGGTGAGAGCCGGTCGGCTTACGCCAAGCGGGTTCGTTTCCCGCCCTTGAACGGTACGAACGGTTGAGAAAAGTAATGGACGAACGGATGGACAAAAAGGAGATGCACGCGCTCCTGCGAAAACTGCCCGGCGTCGATCAGGTGCTGGGGAGTGAAAAGATCAAAGAGGAATCCACGCGCTGCGGCGCGGAACTGGTGCGGTTCATCGTGCGCGGCGTCATCGACGGGGCGCGCACCGAGATTCTGGCGACCGGCCGTCCGGTCGAAGGGGAGGATATCGTGAAGAAATGCGTTGAAACGATCGCCTGCATGACGCGGCCGCATCTCAAAGAGGTGGTGAACGCCACCGGCATCGTCATCCACACCAACCTCGGCCGCGCGCCGCTCGGCCCGAAGGTGCTCGCCGATATCGCCGGGGTGGTGACCGGCTACTCGAACCTCGAATATGACCTCGATGCGATGCAGAGAGGCCACCGCGCCGACCATGTGGTGCCGCTCCTGACCTTCCTGACCAAGGCCGAGGACGCGGTGGTGGTCAACAACAACGCCGCCGGCATCATGCTCGCGCTCGCCGTTCTCGCCAAGGGGCGGGAGGTCATCATCTCGCGCGGCGAACTGGTCGAGATCGGCGGTTCGTTCCGGATACCGGAGATACTGGCCGCATCGGGGGCCGTCATGGTCGAGGTGGGCACCACCAACAAGACGCGGCTTTCGGACTTTGAAAAGGCGATAACGCCGAACACCGCCCTCATCATGAAGGCGCACCGCTCCAACTTCGACATGATCGGCTTCACCGAGGAGGTGCCGGTCGGCGAGCTGGCCGCGCTGGCCCACCGTCACGGCCTGCCGTTCCTCTACGATATCGGGTCGGGACTCATCCGGCGGCCCCGGGGACTGCCGCTCGAGGGGGAGCCCGATGTCGCCTCGGCCGTCGCCGACGGCGCGGATCTGGTGGCCTTCAGCGGCGATAAACTGCTGGGGGGGCCGCAGGCCGGCATCGTCGCGGGTCGGCGTGAACTCATCGCGCGGCTGAAAGAGGCGCCGATGATGCGGGCGCTCCGGGTTGACAAACTGACGCTCGCGGTCCTATCGAGCGTCGCCCGCAGTTATTTCGACGACCGGTCGCTTGTCCGCGATCTGCCGCTTTTCGCGATGCTCGAACAGCCGGAAGAGCGGTTACAGGAAAAAGCGGCGGCGCTGCTGAAGGCGCTACAGGCGGAGAATGTGACGGCGAAGCTGGCGGCGAGCGTCGGCCGCTGCGGCGGCGGGACCCTGCCGTCGCTCGAACTGCCGAGCCGCGCGGTCCAGATACTGTCGGGGAAAGGGGCGCAGAAGGAGCGGTCGCTCTTCGCCGAGCGGCTCTTCGCGGCCCTCCACCGGTGCGAACGGCCCATCGTCGCGGTCCTGCGGCAGGGCGATATATTTTTCGATGTATTGACGCTCGACGCGGCCGATATCCCGTATGTCGCCGCCGAAACGGCGCGCATCCTGCGGGAGGAGCCATGAAACACCTCATCATGGGAACGGCCGGTCATGTCGATCACGGCAAGACCGCGCTCATCAAGGCGCTCACCGGTTTCGACTGCGACACCCACAAGGAGGAGCAGCAGCGCGGCATCACCATCCACCTCGGCTTCACTCACCTCGACCTCGGGGCGGGGGAGACGCTCGGGGTGGTCGATGTGCCGGGGCACCGCGATTTCATCCACACGATGGTGGGCGGCGCGAGCGGCATAGACCTTGTTCTACTCGTCATCGCGGCCGACGCCGGCATCATGCCGCAGACCCGCGAGCACCTCAACATCATGCGGATACTGGGGGTCCGGCACGGCATCATCGCAATTACCAAGAGCGATCTTGCCGACGAGGAGCTGCGCGAGATCGTGAAGGAGGATATCGCCGCGCTGGCGCAAGGGACCTTCCTTGAGTCGGCCCCCGTCGTCGCGGTGTCGGCAAAGACGGGCGAGGGAATGGAACTTTTGAAAGATACGATACGCCGGGCGACCGAGCGGGTCGAGCCGCGTCCCGTGGGCGGCGTTTTCCGGCTCTTCATCGACCGCCTCTTCACCGTCGCCGGACACGGGACGGTCGCCACCGGATCGGTGATCAGCGGCACGGCGCGGGTGGGCGACGCGCTCCATCTTCTGCCGGGGGACGACGATCCTTTCCGCGTCCGGCGGCTCGAACGGCACGGCGCCGAGGTCGCGGAGGTGGTGGCGGGCGACCGCGCATCGCTCAACCTCGTCGGGTTCGACCGGGAACGCTTTCGGCGCGGCATGGTGCTGGCCGACCGGCCGCTGCGCGCCACCGACCTCATCGACGCCGAACTCGAGATCTACGAGCCGGAGGTGACGCTCGGCCGCTGGTCGCAGGTGAGTTTCCATGTCGGCACCTACGAACGGCAGGCGCGGATGCACCTCATCGACCGCGACACCGTCACGGCGGGAGAACGGGCGCTGGTGCAGGTCCATCTGCCCGAACCGGTCATCCTCCAGCACGGCGACCGTTTCGTCATCCGCAACAGTTCCGACGAATGGACGCTCGGCGGCGGCGCGGTGGTCGATATCGCCCCGCTCCATCACCGCCGTCCGAAGGATGAGGTGGTCGCGGCGGTGGGGAAACTGACCGCCGGAAAACTGGCCGACCTCATCGCGGAGCAGGTGCGCAAGTTCCACCGCGCCACGACCGCCGCCGAGGCGGCCGGGACGATGAATCTCACGGTCGATACGGTGCGCGAAAGCCTCAGCAAACGGATCGCCGACGACATCGTTTCGTTGGAGGAAAAGGGCGATCTGCTCCTCTACACCAAAGAGGGGATGGAGGAATTGCGGAAAGGGGCGCTCAAGGCGGTACAGCAGTTCAGAAAGGAGAACCCGCTGTCGGTGCGCGGCGCCAACTTCGACGAGATACGAGGGGCGCTCCAGATAGACCGCGACACCGCCGGCGAGGCGTTCCTGCGGGCCGTCCTGCGCGGGCAGGTCGAAAAGGGGAAACTGAAGGAAAAGGAAAAGACCTATCTGCCGCCGCACGATCTGGGCGACATCGACGAAAAACTGCGCGGCCACATCGAGGCGATCGGCGGCTATATCAGGGAATGCGGCATGCAGGTGCCACTCATGAGCGTGATGAAGGAGACGGCGGCGAAACGGCGGATGAGCGACAAGGAATTGGTGCAGGTGCTCCTGCATCTTGCCGCGACCGGCGCGATCTGCCGCATGGGCGACGAGGTGATCGACCGCCCGGTGGTCGACGCCTGCCGCGCGAAACTGGTCGCGCACCTTGAAAAAAGCGGCGAAGGGATATCGGTCGCCGGGTTCCGCGACCTCACCGGCGGGAACCGGAAATCGTCGCTACTCCTGCTCGCGCTTTTCGACAACGAGAAACTGACCCGACGCGAGGGCGATCTGCGCTTTCTCGCGAAAAAGAACTGAAGCAACGGAGGGAAAAGATGACCATGCCGACCGTCGACGCACGGGGCCAATTGTGCCCCAGACCGCTGATACTCGCCAAAAAGGCGCTGAACGACCCGGCGACCGGGCCGGAGTTCATCCTGTTCATCGACAACGCGACGGCGCGGGAGAATGTCGAGCGGTTCCTCGCCGACAACGGCGTCCCGTTCCGCACCGCGCAGAAGGGGAACGAATATCACCTCACCGTCTCACGTAGCGGCAAAGCGGTCACCGCGCCCACCGAGGGGTACTGTCCCGACAGCCCCGCGACGACCACGGGGACGCATATGGTCTGCATCACCGGCGAGACGATGGGGCGGGGCGATGAGACGCTCGGCGCGATGCTGATGAAAGGGTTCCTCGACACCATGAAGGAGATCGAACCGCTCCCGCGCCGCATCGCTTTCTACAACGGCGGGGTGAAACTGACCGTCGCCGGTTCGCCGGTGCTTCCGGTTCTCCAAGAACTCGGATCGCGCGGCGTGGAACTGCTCGTCTGCGGTAATTGCACCGATTTTTACGGGATCACGGGTCAGGTGACGGTCGGCCGGATATCGAACGGGTACGAGATCCTCGGAGCGATAACCGGCGCATCGAAGATCATCTACCCGTGAAGGGCATCGGAAATAAGTGAGGTGACCGTGGAAAAGAAATTCGACCTTTTGACCACCGTCGAACAGGGTGGCTGTTCGGCCAAACTCCCGGCGCGGATGCTCGACGCGATACTCCGCGAGATACCGTTCCCGCGGCACGAGTCGCTGATCGTGGGGACCGAGACCTGCGACGACGCGGCGGTCTGGAAACTGGACGACGAGACGGCGCTCATCCACACGGTCGACTTCTTTCCGCCGCTCTGCTCCGACCCGTACGAGTTCGGCCGGATCGCGGCGGCCAACGCACTCAGCGACATCTTCGCGATGGGTGGCCGCCCGCTCACGGCGCTCAACATCGTCATGTTCCCGTCGGAGAAGATCGATATCGCGGTGCTCAAAGACATCCTGCGCGGCGGCGCCGACGCGGTGGCCGAGGCGGGGGCGGTGCTCGGCGGCGGTCACACCATCAACGACTTCCCGCCCAAGTACGGGCTGGCGGTGACTGGCGTGGTCCACCCCGACCGGGTCATCCGCAACTGCGTCGCCCGGCCCGGCGACGCGCTCATCCTCACCAAGCCGATCGGGACCGGGACCATCGTCGCGGGGCACCGGATAGGGGAGGTGTCGCCAGAACACCATCGCGGCGCACTCGACACGATGATGCAACTCAACCGGGCCGCCGTGCCGATCATGCAGGAACACCGCGTCCGCTGCGCCACCGACATCACCGGCTTCGGCCTCCTCGGCCATGCGCTCGAAATGGCGAAGGGGAGCGGCGTCACCATCGAGATACGGGCTTCGGCGGTGCCGCTTCTGCCGGGCGCCTACGAACTTACCGAGATGGGGTGCATCCCCGGCGCCGCCTTCAACAATCTGAAGCATACGGCCGATGCGACCGCCGTTGCCGAAGGGCTCGATTACAACCTGAAGATGCTCCTGTGCGACCCGCAGACCTCGGGCGGCCTCCTCATCTGCTGCGACAGTAAAAAGGTCGACGCGATGCTTGCGCAACTCAAGGCGGCCGGGTACCCGCACGCCGCCCTCATCGGCACGGTCCGTGAACGGAAGGGCGCGCGGGAACCGTTTCTGTTCCTCTCCGGAAATAGTTGCAAGAAAACCTCGGCCGTGTTATGAGAAAGGCCGTCGTTCTTTAATATCAACTCTCCGAGCCCGGGTTCCTGCAGCCGCTTGTCGGTATGGATACCGGGACGATAGGGTATGGGGCGAAAGGCCCATGCCTCCCTTTTGGAAAGGAGGAATTCATGACCAACGCCATCTTCAATCTGCCGGAGTCCTACAACGAACCGACCTACAGCTATGCCCCCGGCACTAAAGAAAAGGCACTGCTGAAAATGGAACTGAAGAAACAGTTCGAAGAACGGATCGACATCCCCCTCATCATCGGCGGGAAGGAGATCCGGACCGGAAAGACCCGGAATGTCGTCTGTCCCCACGATCACCGGCATGTTCTCGCGGTCTGCCACGAGGCCGGGGAGAACGAGGTGAAAATGGCGATCGAAACGGCGCTGGCCGCCAAGCAACAATGGGAGAACACGCCGTGGGAGGACCGCGCGGCGGTGTTCCATCGGGCGGCGAGTCTCATCTCGGTAAAGTACCGCTACATCCTCAACGCGGCGACGATGCTCGGCCAGTCGAAGAGCTGTTATCAGGCCGAGATAGACGCGACCTGCGAGACGGCCGATTTCTACCGCTACAATGTCAAGTTCATGGAGCAGATCTACCGCAACCAGCCGATATCGGACCACCATGTGTGGAACCGGGTTCACTACCGGGCGCTGGAGGGGTTCGTCTATGCCGTGACGCCGTTCAATTTCACCGCCATCGGGGCGAATCTCCCCGCCGCCCCCGCCATCATGGGCAACACCGTCGTGTGGAAACCGGCATCCACTTCGCTCCTGTCCAATTACTATCTCATGCAACTCTACAAGGAGGCGGGGCTTCCCGACGGCGTCATCAATTTCGTGCCGGGAAACGGCGCGATGATATCGAAGATCGCGCTCAACGATCCGGCGCTCGCCGGGATACACTTCACCGGCTCGACCGATGTGTTCAGATCGATGTGGCAGACGGTCGGCGCCAATCTTGCGAAATACCGCATCTATCCGCGGCTGGTCGGCGAAACGGGCGGCAAGGACTTCATCTTCATGCACAACTCTGCCGATGTCGAAGAAGTGACGAGCGCCATCCTTCGTTCGGGGTTCGAATATCAGGGACAAAAATGTTCCGCCTGTTCCCGTGTCTATGTGCCGCGCTCCAGATGGAGAGAAATGAAAGAAAGGCTGATCGTTCTGGTCGCGACCATCAAAGTGGGAGATGTGCTCGATTTCAGGAACTACATGAACGCGGTCATTGACGAGGCGAGTTTCGACAACACCATGCGTTACATCGATATCGCCAAGAAGTCGCCCGATGCCGAGATCGTCACCGGCGGTACCGGCGACAAAACGAAAGGTTACTTCATACAGCCCACCATCGTCGAGGCGAAAACACCGCACTTTATAACGATGGAAGAGGAGATATTCGCGCCGGTGGTGACGATATTCGTGTACGACGACGACAAACTCGACGAAACCCTGAAACTGGTCGATTCGACCTCGCCCTATGCGCTGACGGGGGCGGTCTTCGCAACGGATCGCCATGTGATCAACAAATTGAGCGATGCGCTTCCCAACGCGGCGGGCAACTTCTACATCAACAACAAACCGACCGGCGCGATGGTGGGACATCAGCCGTTCGGCGGCGCCCGCGCCTCGGGCACCAACGATAAGGCGGGCAGTTTCCTCAACCTCATCCGGTGGACCAGCCCCCGCACGATGAAGGAATGCTTCACGCCGCCCCGGGTATACGAGTATCCCTTTCTTTACGAGGAATAGGTCGATGTCCTTTGTTTTTGTTTCAATCCGTTTAAAATACGATAACGGTCAGTCGATGGTCTGCTTAGCGACTAAAATAATTGACAAAATGCGCTTTTTCGATTATCCATTCGTGAGCGATAATGTTTCATTCGCAATAACATGTTTCTGCCAAGGAGGTATTCATGAGTTTTGAATCAACCAGAGTGAAGGAACTTCTTCAGGACTACGCGCCTGAGAAGGGGAACCTGATGGCGGTGTTGCGCAAGCTCCAGAAGGAGTGCGGCAATCATCTGTCGGACGAAACGCTCAAAGAGGTCGCCAAGACCACCGGCATCCCGCTGAACCGTCTGTACGGCTTCGTGTCATTCTACACGATGCTCTCTACCGAGCCGAAGGGGCGCCACATCATCCGTATCTGCAAAGATGGTCCCTGCAACTTCGCGGGCGGTTGGGCCACGGCCGAACTGCTGGAAAAGGAACTCGACATCGAGATCGGCGAAACGACCGAGGACGGCCGCTTCACCCTTGAGGAGACCGCCTGCCTCGGCACCTGCACCGCGGCGCCGGTCCTCATGATCGACGACGAGATCCACGCCAATGTATCTCCCGAGAAGCTCGGCGAGATCCTGAAGAAGTATAAGTAAGGGGGACCACATGAACTACAACGCGAAGATACTTTCCGCCGATAAGGACCTCGTGCTCCTTAAGAATGTCGGCAAGATCGACCCGATGAACATCGACGCCTACATCAAGGCGGGCGGCTACGAGGGTCTCAAAAAGGCGCTTGCGATGGACCCGAAAAAGGTCATCGACGAAGTGAGCGATTCGGGACTGCGCGGCCGCGGCGGCGCCAACTTCCCGACCGGCCGTAAATGGACCTTCACCCACGGCGCGAAAGCGGACCAGAAATACATCATCTGCAACGCCGACGAAGGCGAGCCGGGCACCGTGAAGGACCGCATCCTGATGGAAGGCGATCCGCATCAGATGATCGAAGGGATGGCGATAGCCGCCTACGCCATCGGCGCGACCAAGGGCTTCGTCTACATCCGCGGCGAATACCGCAAGTCGATAGAGACCGTCGAGAAGGCGATCGCCGACGCCGAGAAGAAGGGCTTCCTCGGCAAGGGCATCCTCGGCTCAAAGTTCGACTTTGAGCTGCGGGTGGTCGAGGGCGGCGGCGCGTACGTCTGCGGCGACGAGACGGCGCTCATCGAATCGATCGAAGGGAAGCGCGGCGAACCGCGCATGAAACCCCCGTTCCCGCCGGTGGTAGGCCTGTGGGGCAAACCGACTATCGTGAACAATGTCGAGACCTTGGCCAATGTGCCGCACATCATCAAGAACGGCGCGGCGTGGTTCACCAAGAAGGGGCCGGCCGGTTCGCCGGGCACCAAGATATTCATGCTCGTCGGCGATGTGAACGAGCCCGGCGTGGTCGAGACCACCTTCGATCATTCCCCCAAAGATATCGTCGAGAAGTTCGGCAAGGGCGTCGACGGCGGCTTCAAGTTCGCCCAGATCGGCGGCTCGTCGGGGAACCTTTTCACCGCCGAGATGATGAACAACCCCATGACCTACGAGCGGATGGCCGAGATGAAGGTCTCCTACGGCACCGGCTCGATCTTCGTCGCGAACGAGACCCGCAATGTGGTCGAGTTCCTAACGACGGTCGCCGAGTTCTTCGAGCACGAATCGTGCGGCAAGTGCACCCCGTGCCGCGAAGGTACGCATCGCATCAGCCAGATCATGGAAAAGTTCGAGTTCGGCGAGGGGACCATCAGCGACCTCGACCTGCTTGAAGAGCTCTCGCTCGTCATGAAAAAGGCATCGCTCTGCGGCTGCGGCCAGGCCTGCGTCAATCCGTTCCTTGACGCGCTCAAGAACTTCAAGGGCGAGATCCTTGCCAACTAAAGGAGGAGATATATGACCAATAGAGTTAAACTTTCCATCGACGGGATGCAGATAGAGGTCCCGGCCGATTTCACGATCATGCAGGCGGCCAAGACCGTCGGCATAGAGATCCCGGCGCTTTGCTGGCACAACGACCTCCGCGAGGAGGGCAACTGCCGCGTGTGCGTCGTCGAGGTCGAAGGCCAGCCCCTTTACCAGCCCTCGTGCGCCTACAAGGTCGCCGACGGGATGAAGGTGAAGGTCAACACCCCCGAACTGCTCAAGGCGCGCAAGATGGTGCTTGAACTCATCCTCAGCCGCCACAACATGGATTGCCTCAACTGCGAGCGCAACACCCACTGCGAACTCCAGACCCTCGCCGACCGCTACGGCATGCGCGAGAACCGCTTCGAGAACGAACCCGAATGGCGCGCCATCGACTCTTCCGGCGTCGTCGTGCGCGACACCTCGAAGTGCATCAACTGCGGCCGCTGCATCCGCGCCTGCAACGAGGTCCAGACCGCCTACGCCCTCGACTGGGACGGCCGCGGCTACCAGAAGATAGCCTCCACCACCGCCAACAAGCCGCTTGCCGACACCACCTGCATCAACTGCGGCCAGTGCATCAATGTCTGTCCGACCGGCGCCCTCATGGAGCGCGACGACACGGCGAAAGTGTGGGAATGGATCAACGATCCCGAGATCCACACCGTCGTCCAGACCGCCCCGGCGATCCGCGCCTCGGTCGGCGAAGCCTGCGGCCTTCAGCCCGGCTATCTTTCGGCCGGCAAACTGGCGGGCGTCCTCAAGCAGCTCGGCTTCAGCAAGGTGATGGACACCAACTTCACCGCCGATCTCACGATACTTGAAGAAGGCACCGAATTCCTCACCCGCGTCACCAAGGCGGTCAAGGACGGCGACAAATCGGTCGCTCTCCCGCTCATCACCTCCTGCTCACCGGGCTGGATCAAGTTCATGGAGACCTTCGAGGCCGACTTCATCCCGAATATCTCTTCCTGCAAGTCGCCCCAGCAGATGTTCGGCGCCCTTGCCAAGACCTACTACGCCGAAAAGGCGAAGATAGACCCGGCGAAGATCCGCGTCATCTCGATCATGCCCTGCACCGCGAAGAAATTCGAGTGCGACCGTCCCGAGATGTGCGATAGCGGCTATCAGGATGTCGATGTGGTCCTCACGACCCGCGAACTGGGCCGCATGATCAAACTCCACGGCATCAACTTCGATATGGTCAAGGAAGTGAAGTGGGACGATCCGATGGGCATCTCCACCGGCGCGGCCGACATCTTCGCCAACACCGGCGGCGTCATGGAAGCGGCTCTCCGCACCGTGTACGAACTGGTCACCGGCGACCCGATCCCGACCATGAACTTCACCCCGGTCCGCGGCTTCGGGCTGGACGACCACGGCACCATCACCGCGAAGGAAGCGGCGATCACGATAGAGAAAACGGCGAAGGGCTACGAATTCCTCAAGGGCGTCACCGTGAAGGTGGCGGTCGCCCATTCGACCGGCGCGGCGCGCCGTCTGTTCGACGCGATGCGGAAGGGCGAGAAATCCTTCCACTTCATCGAGATCATGGGCTGTCCCGGCGGTTGCGTCGGCGGCGGCGGCCAGCCGAGACCGACCTCGTGGAAGATCAAGACCGAGCGCGCGGCGGCCATCTACAAAGAGGACGAACAGCGCGAACTGCGCAAGTCGCACCTCTCCCCGGCCGTGGCCCAGATATACAAGGAGTTCCTTGGTTCGGCCAACAGCCACAAGGCGCACGAACTCCTTCACACCCACTACCACGAACGCGACAGCATCCGCTAGACGCGAAACACTTCCATTCTGTGGGGCGGCCGATGTGGCCGCCCTTTTTTTCAAATCCGTAGTCAGTTGGGTAAGATTTCCTTGATTCGGCATTCGGGTGGGCGTATTATCGCGGCGGAATGACTTCCAGGCGCATACCTTCTGGGAGATGGGATCCTCGAATAGAGAGAAGCTGTTCTGGCTTGCGGTTGAGTGTTGCGTTTCGCTTTGAACGGGGGATGTTCAAGATGACAAGTGACAATCTAAAGCTCTGGGATAACGCCGCAGCCGAGTACAGCCGGGTGCAAGCAAAAGGAGCGGAATTCAATGTCGGGATATACCTGCCTGTCGTAGAGCGATTTGTCGGCGATGTGTCAGGCAAGCACATTCTCGATGCCGGTTGCGGCGACGGGTACTTTTCTAAGAAACTGGCCGATAGGGGAGCTACGGTCACGGCGATCGACGGCTCGGGTACATTACTCGATATCGCCCGCAGAGAGAATGAGCATCCGGACATAACTTACCGATGCTTAGATCTCTTGGAAAAACTTCCGTTCGCCGACAAGGAGTTCGATATTGTCGTGGCGAATATGGTTCTGATGGACCTGCCGAAGATCGATATGCTGCTCTCAGAAACAGCGCGGGTCATGAAATCCGATGGCTTCTTGGTGTTCTCGATCACCCATCCCTGTTTCTTCTTGAGCGATTGGATCGAAGATGCAAGCGGAAACAAATCTTATAAGGCGGTCAAAGACTACTTGCAGGAAAGGACGGAGGAACTTGAGTTCTGGGGCAAGACGATCCATTACCACCGGCCGCTCTCGGCTTATTTCAAGAGTCTTGAAGTACATGGCCTGTGCGTCCTTTCTTTTGACGAGCCACGGCCGCTACCCGCCGAGATCGGAAAATATCCCGAAAAGGCATACCATGACCGGGTTCCTTCATTTGTCGTGGCAAAATCAGGGTTGAAAAAATAATAGGTGGAATGGAATTATGGACTACCGTAGACTTGGTAGATCGGGACTCAGGGTCAGTGAACTTTCCTACGGTTCTTATGTGACCTTCGGCAAGCAAATGGGCCTTGACACGGTCAAAGAGTGCATACGGTATGCCTTCGACAACGGCATCAACTTCTTCGACACCGCCGAAGTGTATGAGAACGGCGTCGCCGAGACGCTGATGGGGGAGGCGTTGAAAGAGTTCCCCCGCGACGAGTTCGTCGTGTCGACCAAGATATTCTGGAGCGGCCAGAAGCCCAATCAAACAGGACTTTCCCGCAAGCACCTGATCGAGGCGACGAAGAATTCCCTGAAGAGAATGAGGTTGGAATATGTCGACCTTCTCTATGCGCACCGGCCCGATCCGGAAACCCCGGTGGGGGAGACGGTCCTTGCTATGGACCATCTTGTCCGGAACGGTCTTGCGTTTTACTGGGGCACCTCGATGTGGCCCGTCGAAAAGATCATTGAGGCCTATGAGTTCGCCGAGAAGCATAACTGCATAGCGCCGACGATGGAACAGCCGGTCTACAATCTCCTTTCACGCGACATCGTTGAAGCGGAGCTTGCCCCGGTCGTCGCACGGTACGCGCTGGGATTGACGATTTTTGCGCCGCTCTCATCGGGGATGCTGACCGGGAAGTACGCGGATGGTGTTGTTCCGGCCGGTAGCCGGTTCGATGTCGAAGAGTGGTTCCAGAACAAGGCGAAGAACGGTGTTTTCACGCCGGACCTGCTACGGGCGATCAAAGAACTCTCGAAGATCGCGCAGGAACTGGGCGGTACTCTTTCCCAGCTTTCACTCGCGTGGTGCCTGAAGAACGGTGTCGTCAGTAGCGTGATATTCGGGGCGCGTAGCGTTGATCAGATGCGGGAGAACCTCGAGGCGGCCGATATGAAAACGCTACTCGACGATGGTGTGATGAAGAAAATCGATGTTATTGTTTCTGGCTTACGGAAGAATTGATAAGAAGCGGCCCGCCGCTTGACACCCGCCTGCCGATAGGCTATCATGCCGATGTTTGCTAGGGAGGAGGAATCCGAACATGAAGCGCATCTTGACCGTTTACCTCGACACCTCGGTTTTCGGTGGCTGTTTCGATGCCGAATTCAGTTTGTATTCTCAGAAATTGGTGCAGAGAATACAAGAAGGGCGGGCCTACGCGGTATTTTCTCAAGTGACGCTCCAAGAATTGCAGGATGCGCCGGAGCGGGTTCGCCGCTTGGCGATCGACATCCCGGATGACAACAAGCGTTTCGTGCCCATCACCGCCGAGATCGAACATCTCGCGGCACAATACCTGCTGGAGAAAGCGGTACCGAAGAAAATGAGGGCCGATGCGCTTCATATCGCGGTCGCTACGGTCGAGCGGGTGGATGTCTTGGTCAGTTGGAACTTCAAGCACATCGTTAATCTGGGCCGGATAAAGATGTTCAACGCGGTCAACCTGAAATCGGGGTATCCGATGATAGAGATACGGAGTCCTCGGGAGGTGTTCGATGAATAATTTTAAGGCGGTCGAGTTCATGAGAGCGCGTCGGGATGCGATCTCGAAAAAGATAGAGCACATGACTCAGAAAGAATTGCTGGAATACTTCAATAAACAATTTGAAGAACTGCGCCGTGCCTTTTCAAAGAAGCCGAACCGGAAAAGAACGGCGCAGCCATCGATGGTGGCCGAGAAAAAACCGACCTACGGAAAGTAGCGTATCATGATGAATAGGAACGCATGATAGATCTTGAACGGCGTCATGATATCTACGATCAGTGGAAGCGTTTCGGGAACGGCGAACCGCTCGATACCGCTATCATCCATCCTTATCTGATCGCTTCGTGGGAGCGGAGCCGCGCGTTCGGTCTGCCGCGCCGCATCGAGAGCCTGCCGAAGGCATCGTCGGGCGAACTGGTCAACCGCATCCATGAAAGCCGCCGGATGCTCGGCGTCGCGGTGCCCTATATGAAAAAGATCATCTCCTTCATGAACGATCCCGAAAGCATCATCATGATCACCGACGGACAGGGGATCGTGCTGGAACTGTTCGGTTCCCCCGAGATGCTGACGCGCGATACGGCGCCGAAACTGGGCAGCCGCCTGCGCGAGGAGGATATCGGGACCAACGGCGTCGGCACGGCGCTTATCGAGGACCGGACGCTCGATATCTGGGCGGGGGAACACTATCTTGAGGCGCTGCACTACTGGTACGCGAGCGCCGACACCATCCACGACAAAGAGGGGAAGATACTCGGCTGTCTGTGCCTTTTGTGCCGCTGGGATCTGGTCAACGCCCATTCGCTGGGGCTGGTCGGTGCGGTGGCCGGGGCGATAGAGCGGCAGTTGCACATCGAGGATGCGCTGGCCGAAAAAACGGTGGCGATACAGAAACAGCAGGCGATCGTCGGATCGATCAACGAAGGGATCGTCGTCATCGACGGCGACGAAAAGATACAGGACATCAATCCGCAGGCCCGCCGGATGCTGCTGCTGGACAACGAGGACCATACCGGGAAGTCGATCTATACCGTGATACGGAGCGGGATAAAGTTCTTCGACATCATGGCCGACGGGAAGAATATCTACGACCGCGAGGCGAGTCTCACGCTGAAGAACAAGATACTCCACTGTTCGGTGTCGACATCGCTGATCCAGAGCGAAGGGACCATCAACGGCATGGTCATCACGATCAAGGAGGCCAAATCGCTCCATCAGCTGGTGGGCAAACTGTCGGGTTCCCGCGCCTATCTTACCTTTTCCGACATCATCGGTTCATCGCAGTCGCTGCACGATGCGGTGAAAGTGGCCAAAACGGCGGGGAAGAGCCGGTCGAATGTCCTGCTGCTGGGCGAAAGCGGCACCGGCAAGGAGCTGTTCGCCCAGTCGATACACAATTTCGGCGACCGCGCGGCCCACTCATTCGTCGCGGTCAACTGCGGCGCGCTGCCCCGCGATCTGGTGGAAAGCGAACTGTTCGGCTACGAGGGGGGCGCCTTCACCGGATCGAAAAAAGAGGGGCGGCCGGGTAAGTTCGAACTGGCCGACGAGGGGACCATCTTCCTCGACGAGATCGGCGACATGCCGCTTGAGGCGCAGGTGAACCTTCTGCGCGTCCTCCAGAGCGGCGAGGTGGTTCGCGTGGGGGGAACCTATCCCAAGAAGATAGATGTCCGCGTCATCGCCGCCACCAACCACGATCTCAAGAAGGCGGTCGAGCAGAAGGCGTTCCGCGACGATCTCTACTACCGGCTCAATGTTCTTTCGGTCACCATCCCGCCGCTGCGCGAACGGACCGAGGACATCGAGGCGCTCGCGGTCCATTTCGCCAAAAAATCGGCCCACGCCATGAACAAAACGGCGCCCGGGATCACCCCCGAGGCGATGCGCCTGATGAAGGGATACCCGTGGCCGGGCAACATCCGCGAACTGGAGAATGTGATAGAGCGGGCGGTCAACATCATGGAACGGCCGGAGATCACCCCCGCCGAACTGCCCGACCACCTGAAAAGCGTCGTGCCGCAGGAAGCGCTTCCGGAAGGATCGTCGCTGAAGGCGGGTGAGCATGCCTCCATACTTCGGATGCTCGAAACGACCGGCGGGAACCTCCGGGAGACGGCGAAACAGCTCGGTATCGCGCGGGGTACCTTGTATAACAAAATCGTGAAATATCAGATCGACCCCAAAAAATTCCGCCGATAGCGCCGCCCTCTTTTTAATTGCCCATAAATTAGACATGTATTATTGAGCATGTTCAATTAATTGGCTATTTTTAGCTCTATCATCATCACGCTGATTTTCGATATAATTAAAAAATAAGTTTGTAATTATAGCTAGATATAAAATTTATCGCGCTTTGTCGCGCATCGGCACACCCTTTGCACTCTAGAGACCGTTTTTCGCTTCCTTCCCTTGTGTGAATCGAGGTGGTGTGATGCGGCTCCTGACCAAGTTCGTCCTGACGACTGTTTTGATCTTCGTGATACTTGCCATGGGTATCGCGACCGCCAGCGTCATCTGGATAAACAAGAACACCATCAACGATGCTCAGCACCGGGTCGAGGTGGCGATCCGCTGGGCGCGCGAAGCCTTCAACCAGAAGAACCGCGATGCCCATCAGGTGCTGGCGGTGGTGGCCCAGAACGAATTGCTCCGCGATTTTCTCGATAATCCTCGCGACCCGAAACTGGCCGCCGCGGTACAGGAGAAGTTCAACAACTTCCGGCTCCAGCACCGCATGGACATACTCAACATCGTGTCGGCCGACGGCACGGTGCTCATCCGGACGCGTCCTCCCTTCAACCGCGGCGACGATATGTCCGACAATCCCTTCATCCGCCATGTCCTCCTGCAGGGGAAGAGCATCGAGGGAGCGATCGTGATCTCTCGCTCGGCGCTGGTGCGCGAAGGGGAGAGCCTGCTCGAACGGGCGGTCGACGCGACCGGCGAACCCAACGGGATGTTCACCGGCACGGCGGTCCCGGTCATGCGGGGCGGCAAACTCATCGGCATCATCTCGTCGGGGATACTGATCAACGGCAACAACGACTTCATCGACGCGGTGCGCGACGCGGTCTCTTACGGCGACTACTACAAAGGGCGTTCGGTCGGTACCGCGACCATCTTCATGGGCGACAAACGGATCGCCACCAATGTCGTGGGGAGCAACGCGGGACGCGCTACCGGCACCGCGGCGGCGGCCGATGTGGCCGATATGGTGCTCCTGCGCGGTCAGTCGTGGTCGGGGCGGGCGTGGGTGGTCGACGCGTGGTATCTTTCCTACTATGAACCGATCCGCGATCCCGACAACAACCTCATCGGGATGCTCTATGTCGGCGAACTGGAACAGAAGTACCGCGATATCCGCTTCCGGGCGGTGGCGAGCGTGCTGTCGGTCATCTTCGTCGCAATGCTCCTGAGTATCGTCATGTTCATCCTGATCGCGCGGAGCATACTCGAACC
>CAYPQK010000065.1:0-1070 GCA_964412895.1 uncultured Spirochaetales bacterium | reverse complement strand
CCGGTGCAGAAACTGCGCGCCGTCACGGTGCGCCTCATCAACGGCGAACGCCGCGCGCGGGTCGCCGAACAGTACGGCGGGGAACTGGGCGACCTGACCCGATCGTTCAACAACATGGCCGACGACATCGAGAAGCACACCGCCGAGATCGAGCGGAAACAGAGCGAACTGGCCGCCCTCAACAACGAACTCGAAATGACCAACCGCAACTATATCGATATGCTCGGCTTCATCAGTCACGAACTGAAGAACCCGCTCGCCAGCGCGGTCCTCAGCCTCCACACGGTCAAGGACGGCTATCTCGGGGAACTTAACGAGAAGCAGAAGAAAGGGCTGGACAATGTCGCCGAAAGCCTCGACTACTTCAAGGAACTCATCCGCAGTTACCTCGATCTTTCGAAACTCGAAAAGGGGGAATATGTCATCAACCGCCGCGACACCGCGCTCAAGAGCATGGTGATCGATCCGGCGATAAACGGGCTCGCCGAAGAACTGCGCAAACATCACCTGACGCTCGATATCGGGGTGCATGAGGATACGATGGTCGACGCCGACCCCGACCTGCTCCGGATCGTCTACGACAATCTGCTGGGGAACGCCGTCAAATACGGCCGCGACGGGGGGGTTATCCGCCTGCGCGAAAAGGTGCGCGACGGCCGCCGGGTCTTCAGTGTCTACAACGAAGGGAGCGGCATCCCCAAAGAGAAGATGGATATGCTTTTCAAGAAATTCTCGCGGATCTATACGCAGGAACACGCCGCCAAACGGGGAACGGGACTCGGGCTCTACGCCTGCCGCGAGATCATCCAGAAACATGGCGGGAAGATATGGGCCGAATCGGAGCCCGGCAAGTGGGTCGAGTTCAGTTTCGAGATAGGATAAGAGGTGATCGATATGACCATGAGAAAGATACTCATCGCGGACGACGATGTCCAGATGGTGAGCGCCCTGCGCACCCTGCTGGAGAATGTCGGGTTCGCCGTGACGGTGACGCACCATTCGAAGGAGGTGATCGAACTGACCCGGCGGGAAAAGCCCGATCTGATCCTCCTCGATGTCCTTTTCGCCGG
>CAYPQK010000064.1:0-19335 GCA_964412895.1 uncultured Spirochaetales bacterium | reverse complement strand
CCGTCGCCGCAGTCGAGTTGCGTCAGGCATTCGCCGCCCGGTTCCTCGGCCGGCGCACAGGAAAAGAAGAATATGGTACAGAAAAGAAATAGTAGTAGGAATACCATTGCCGAGCGCATCATGGCTCACTCCGTTCAGGGCGTGTAGTAAAATGTCTCATGGTCGAACCTTACCCGCTTCCGTTTCTTTCGCAAGTGTTTTTTTTCGGTAAGAGGGACCGGAAAATCAGGGAAGCGGTTCCGGCAGACAGGCGGGCGAACAGCCGTCGCCGTCGGCCCGGTTCCCGTCATCACAAAGTTCGAACGGATAGGTGTTCTGCATGATGGCCGCTATCGCCGCCTCGCTCAGCGGCCGATTATATACGCGGAGTTCGTCGATGTTCCCGCTGAAGGTACCGTAGAAACCGGTCGATACCCCGGCGAATTTCGGGGCGTAGACGGTGCTTTTCGGTGAGAGAAGGCCCTCCCGGACCAGCACACCGTTGAGGTATATCCGCGGCTGACGGTCGGTATAGGTGACCGCGACATGGTTCCAGCCGGTGCCGATGGCGGCGTCATAGACCGCAAGCGGCGGCATGTACCCATTGCCGTGTTCGTAGACCGAGATGCCGTTGGTGCCGACCGATATCCCCGCGCCGGCGTCGGTGTCCTTGTTGTCGGGCCAGAAGAGGTAATGGTTGTCGATGCCGGTCCCGCTGGTGGTGGTGGTGTTCTCCACCTCGGTGAACCGTTCGACCGCCGTCATGAACCACGCCATCATCGTAAAGTTGTTGGTCGGAACGCCGCCGGCATAGTCCCACTGCAGAGCATCGTCGACACCGTCAAAGAACAGCCCTTTGCCGAAACGGCCGTCGAGCCGCGTCGCTCCGCCGTGAAGAGTACCGTTATTCGCGTTCCCGGAAAGATCGTAGGCAATGGTCCCGTCCGTTTCCTCGAACGCGAACTGCACCTCCCGGTTCGCCGCCTCGGCCAGCTCTCCCGCGCCGAGGACGCGACCATAGAACCGGAACTCGTCGATGATACCGGTGAATCCGCCGCCGATCGACACGCCGTTACCGGTATCGGCCGGAACGACATCCACGGCGACCGAACCGCGCTCGATACCGTCGACATAGATACGCATGGCGGCGCCGTCGTAGGTCCCCGCGATATGGTGCCAGTTGCCGTCGATGACGCTGATATCGGAGACCGGGCCTCTCCAATCATCCGGCGTCGCGCTCGATAGAGAGAAGAGCGCCTTCCCTTGATTGGCGGGCTGATCCGATCCGGCGATGAACAGACCGTAATTTCTCACGGCGGCGCCGTCCTTTTGCACGATCGTGACATAACTGCCCGGTATCGTTGATCCCTTTATCCATGCCGAAACGGTCATCTGTGTTCCCAGTTTCAACGACGCGCTTTCGGTCAGGAAGAGCGTCTCGCCCCCGGCGAAAGAAAGCCCCTTGCCGAAGCGACCGTCGACCCATACCGCGCCGTTGACGGTGCCGTTGTTCCCGTTGCCCGAATGATCGGCCGCCGTAACGCCCGATCCCTCGCTCAGCGGCAGTATAAGCGCCGCGTTCGCGGTGCTCAACTTCTCGCCGTCGCCGCAGATGTTCAGCGAACAGGTGCGTGACGCCGACAGGCAGACATCGAGCGCGCCGCAATCGTTCCGGTCGCGGCAGGCCACGCAGATATTCTGGGCGATCAGGCAGTGCGGCGTACCGCCCGAACAGTGCCCTTCTTCCGTACAGACGACGCATTGGGTTGTCCCGTTGCCGTTGTCCCTGCATCCCGGCGTGCCGCCGCCGCAGGCGCCGCAGGTCGCGCCGCATTGGCCGGAGGTATTGCAGAAGGCGCAGGTCTGTCCGTCGCCGCTGTAGTAATCGTTGCAGTCGCAGGTGAAGCCGCCGACCGTATCGGCGCAGGCCGCATGAGCATCGCAGGTATCGGTCCCGGCGGTGCATTCGTCGATGTTGAGACAGTCGAGGGCCGGATCGAAACCGAAGGTGCAGTTGCAGGTGTAGCCGCTGACCTCGTCGGTGCAGGTCGCCGCGGTATCGCCGTTTTCATCGCACGGATTGTCGTTCACGGTACATTCGTCGACCAGCGTGTCCTCGTCGGGAATCATGTCATCCTGAACGACCGTATCCTCATCAACCAGCGTGTCCTCTTCGTCCCTATCGTCCATTTCGTCCATCTCAGCCAAGACATCGTCCATGGCCGCATCCTCATCGATAACGACGACATCGGTGCCGTCCTCTTCCCCGTCGCTTTCGTCGCTTATGTCGCTTTCTTCCTTTTCTATTTCGTCATCGAGCAGGTCGTCCCCCATCTCATCGGCGACCGCGATATCTTTATCGGCCGTGCCACTCTTGTCGGGGAGCGGGACACATTCGCTCGCCTCGCAGGTCCACCCTTCGGGACAGTCCAGCGAGGTGATGCAGGTAAGTGGCTCGCTTTTTGAGGAACAGGCTATCATTAACAGGAACATTCCAAAAACAATGATGTTTCTTATCAGCAGGGACATCTCTGTTCTCCTAAAGATCAACCGCCGCGTAGGGTATTGATGATGAGCAGGAAGACGCCGGCGAGGCTTTCTCCCGCGATAAGGCCCGATGCCGCCGGCACGATCTGCTCCTCCCACTCCTTCTTTTTCCACGAAAGGATGAGCACTATCAGTGCGCCGATGAACATCGCCAGACACGACGAGAACGGGATGGTGAACGATAACCCGATCCCCATCGCCGAAGGAACGAAACGGCCCACTTTGGGCCACCACCGGTCGACGCACGGGATGATGATGCCGAGCAGCGCGCCGGCGAGGATCGACCACCGTATCGAGACGGCCAGACTGCCGATGCCCTCCGAGAGCAGCTTCGCGACCGACGCCCATATCTGCGCCGCGGGGGCCGGGAACATCTGTGTCCCGAGCGCCTCGGGCCCCGGCACGATGATATAGAAGACCGGCACCACCACCAGCGTTCCGGCGAACACGCCGATGAACTGGGCGAGGAACTGTTTGCGCGGATTGGCGCCCAGCAGGTAGCCGCACTTGAGCCCGGTCAGCAGATCGGCCGAGGCTCCCGCGGCGTCGGCGGTGATCGAGGCGGCCATGAGGTTCGGTATCATCCGCTTGGGGACCAGCACGCCATAGGCGAGCTGGGTCAGCTTCCCCATCGCTCCGACCGGCGTAGTGTCGGTCTCGCCGGTGGCGCGGCAGGCGACCATCGCCAGCACGAACGAGAGGGCTATCGCGAAGAGCGACATCACGACCCCGACATCGAACACGAAATACATGATCAGACAGATGCCGGCCGAAGTGGCCGCCATGCCGGCGGCAAACCACGAACCGGGGACCTCGATCTGTTCGTAGGCGGTCAGCACTCGTTTCTCCTTGCGGAAGATGTCGGCCATCCCGCCAAAGGTCCGCGCGATGACCCGCCACTGGAAGGCGAACGAGGTAAGCCCCGCCATGACCATGACCGACGCGCCGAACCAGAGACTCCACTTGACGATGATGCTGTAGGAGAAGGCGCCATCCTCGCCGGGATGCAGTATCCCCATCCCCGCCAGCCACGGTGCGAGGATCGCATAGTTGAGTATCGCGCCGAAGAGGATGCTCCACGCAGTACGCCACCCCATGAGGGCGCCGCCGCCGACCAGAAGCAGACTCGATTCGAGCGACATCGTGAACTTCTGCGCCCACTGTCCGAAGACGAAATATTCATACCGGACCAGACCTATCATGTCTTCGCCGAGCATTTTGTTGAACACACCGAGTCCGGCCGCCGCAAAGAGAACCTTGGCGTTCCGCACCCCTTCGGCGCCGCTGGAATAGAGACTTTTGAGCGTTTCGGCCGACGCGGTGCCGCTCGGGAAGGGCAGTTTCTCTACATTGACCATCTGCCGTTTGAGCGGTATGGCCATGAATGTGCCCAGCAGCGCAATGAATAGTATCCACAGCCCGAGTATCCAGATATTCAGGTGCTGTCCGGTGATCATGACATAGGCGGCGATGGCGCTCACCAGTGTTCCGCCGGTCGTATAACCCGACGCCGAGGCGAGCGACTGCATCGCGTTATTCTCGAGGAGTGTCATGTTGCGGGTGCGGAACACCTTCGATATGACATTCCATATCGCGAAGGAAAGTATGACCGCCGTTATCGCGACACCGAACCCCCACCCCGTCTTGAGGCCGATATAGAGGTTGGTCAGCGACATGAAGCCGCCGAGCAGCGCCCCGGTGACCACCGCGCGGACGGTCAACTGCGGCTTATCGCCCTGATAGACCGTCTCGAACCAGAGCTGTTCCTCCTCCTCGGGGGTCAGCTTCTTTTTTATCTCTTCCATCCAATTCCTCCCGTCAGAACCAATGCCCGAAGAACGCGGTGCCGGCATCCCAGCCGAACCACAGCCGCGCGTAACCATAGTACAAGAGCGCCAGAAGCGCCAGAAAAACGGCGAGAAGGCCGATAGTGCGGCCAAGGAATTTCTTTCCGGTCCGGAGCAGGAATTTGGACAGCGCGCCCGTCCAGCTATCGAGATAACTGAATAGCGGAAAGAGAAATATCGCAAGAACAAGCATCGCCAGTGCCGTCGCGGCGGCGGGGGTGAATTCGGTCCGCATCCGCGCCAGCATGAAGGCGGTGAGCAGGTTCGACAGCAGGTTCGCCGCGAGTACCGACACGAACATCAGCAGAAATTTGGTCATATCTTCAATTCTCCAACGCTATCACGGTACATTTCTCCGGCTCCTTTCCCTCCCCCGCCGGGCGGTGCGAAGTGACGACGGTCTGGAACGGCAACGCGCCGATGAGCCCCATCGCCCGATCGCGCCGGTCACGGTCCATGAAGGAGAAAATCTCGTCGGCGATAAAGAGCGGCGGCCACCCGGCGTCACCCAGAAGCAGCGTCTCGGCCAGCCGCAGGCAAAAAGCGCCGAAGGCTACCTCGCCCGAGGAAGAGGACTTCGCCGCCCGGCCCGTCAGTTCCATCTGGATATCGTCGAGATGCGTACCGTAGAGGAGCACCCCCCTTTCCGCCTCGCGCATCATCCGGTCATGAAGCCGTTTGCGCACCTCGTCCCCCTCTTCGGAAGACATCCGGATCGCTATCGACAGCTCCAGCCCCGCCTGCTGCGCCACCTTTTCAAAATTAGTGATGATCACCTGCGCCGCCGCGCCGCGCCGGTTGCGTATCGTGCTGATGAGCGGCACCGCCGCCTCGTTGAGGTGCCTGAGACCGCTTTTCTTCTCGTGTCTCAGCAAGGCCGTTTTCTGTTTGACGAACCGCAGATACTGCGCCACGACATCGATATACCCGCGGTCAAGACCCATCGCCGCGCGGTCGATGAAGTCGCGCCGTCGTTTGGGCGACCCGCTCACCATCTCGATATCCTCCTGCGTACACAGGACGAACGAGGTGGTTCCGATGAGCACCCGGCGCGAGATGGTCTGACCGTCGCGCGTCAGTTTTTTGAGTCCCTTGCGATCGAACCCGCTGGTGAAGGCGCCCCGTTCGAGCCCGCCCAGATCGACCGTCGCCTTGACGAAGGCATGGTCGGCCCCCTCGCGGATGCACTCCTTGAGGTCGGCGGTCCGGAAACTCTTGCCCCCGAGCACCGCGGCGCACGCCTCTACGATGGTGGTCTTCCCCGATCCATTCGGCCCGCTGATAAGGGTCCGCCGGCCGAAAGACAACTCTATCTCATCGAATTTTCTAAAATTTCTCAGCAGCAGGGACTCAAGATGCATAACGGCCGCGCTATATGCGGAGCGGCATCACCATGTGGGTATAGGTGAATTCGGGGTTCTTTTCGATGATGGTGAGCGGCCGCAGTCCCTCTTCGACGATGAGGCGGGTCTTTTCGTCGTCGATGACACCGACCACCTCTAGGAAATAACGGGCGTTAAGACCGATGGTCCGGTCACTCTGGAAGCCCTTCTCTACCAGTATCTCGTCGCTCGAACTGCCGCCGAACTCCGAACTGGCGCTCATCCGCAGGGTATCGCCCTTGAACTCGAAACGGGCGGCCCATATCTTCTCCTCGGTCGACAGCGCGATGACCCGCTTGATACCGTCGACCAGTTCTTTGCGCCGCACTTCGGCGTGATCCTTTTTTTCTATCTGTGCCGAGTTGCCGGTCACATTACGGTAGCTCGGAAACTCATTTTTGATAAGGCGGCAAATGAAGGCGACCGTATCGGCCGTGATGATGAGCTTTCCCTCTTTTATTGAAAGTTTAGCTTCATCTATATCGCTGAATATTTTAACTATCTCGGCGAAGTTCTTACCGGGGATGACGATACCTTCGGTCAGTTCCTTGAGCGGCAGCTTGAAGTTTTCGAGAGTCACTATGGAGATACGATGGATATCGGTGGTCACCAGTTCTATGACCTCCCGTTTGTCGTCATTCACCCGCATCATAAGGACGCCCGAATAGGTTTTGTTATAATTCGGGTCGGTCATGGAGAACTGCAACTTCTTGAAGAGCGGCAGTATCTTCTTGAGCGGTACCGTCACCTCTTCCCCTACTTCACTCGACACCGCCGGAAAATCGTTCGCGTCACCGCAGGGCAGCGTATATCCGGTCTTATCGGAGGTCACCGACAGCACATTGTGTTCGCCATCGTGTTCCAGTTTAACCATCTCGCCACGGACACCTTTGCATATCTCATAGAAATGGCGCGCCGGGATCGCTATCTTCGCCTCTCCCTCATAATCGGCCGCTGAGAGTCGCACTATGACCGATGTGTCAAGGTTCGTCGATACGATACGACACTGATTCTTCGTCGATTCGAGAAGCACATGCGACAGTATCGGCATGGTGCTCTTCTTCTCGACCGAGGTCATACAATACTCCACTGCCCGGAGCAACTCGTCTCTTTTGAAAGTAATGCGTGTCATCGGATACCCCCTTACTTGGTATTGTTTATATAGAGAATATAGATAGCAATAGTAATAGTATGTTGTGGAGAGTGTTGAAAGAGATATATTTTATTGATATTATTCATTTTATATATACCCCAACTGTGACGACGCGCCACCATTCCCTGATGAGAAAAACAACCAACATCTTTTCCACAGCCGCTGTTCAAACATCTGTCAGTACTTCATGTCCTCTATCTCTCGTTCGAGCTTCTCGACGATCTTCTTTATATTGATATCATCCATAAAGAGTTTTTCGATACGGGTGATGGAAGAGATGACGGTCGCGTGATTACGGCCGCCGAATCGCTCACCGATATCGACCAGTGTGGAACTGGTGTACTTCTTCGAAAGGAACATCGCTATCTGCCGGGAAAGCGATACCTGTTTTGACCGTTCTTTGGAGAGGATGTCCGATACCTTCACCCCCATCACGGTAGCGGTCATTTTGATGATATCGTCCATGGTGATATTGGTTTTGACCCGGATCATGTCGCGTAGCCGGTCGGTGGCGAATTCTTTGGTGATCTCCTTGCGCCCGACGATCTCGGCAGATATCTGGAGTGTTTTGAGGGCACCTTCTATCTGCCTGACATTATTCTTGAAATTCTTTGCAATGAAGAAAATGGCATCATCCTCCACCCGCATCTCATACAGTTCCGCCTTTTTGTGGACAATAGCGATACGGGTGTCGAGTTCGGGCGGCCGGATCTCGATGGTGACACCGCCGTCGAACCGCGACTTCAGACGGTTGTCTATCTCGCGGATCTCGCCGGGATAGCGGTCGGAGGTGATGACGATCTGCTTCTTGGCGTGGTGATATTCGTTGAACATCCGGAAGAATTCTTCCTGTATGCCGGGGGTCTTCATGAACTGTATGTCGTCCACCAGCAGGAAATCGTATGCCATGATGGCGTCGTGGAACTTCTGCATGCTGTTCTCGGTCATCGCCTTGTAGAACTCGTTGATGAGTTTTTGGGTGGAGATGTAGCAGAAGTTCTTGTTCTTTGACGCCGCGAAGTTCCCTATCGCCTGCAGCAGATGCGTTTTGCCGAGTCCGGTTCCGCCGTAGATGACCAGCGGGTTGCGGTTGGTCCCCGGATGCTTGGCGACATACAGCGCCGACTCATAAACATCCTTGTTGCTCGGTCCCGACACGAAGGTGTTGAAGGTATATTCACTCGAGACGAAAGTGCTCCGCTGTTGTTTCGACCGTTTCCCCTCGCCCGAGGCGGCCTGTGCTTCGGAGAGCGGCAGGAGCGGCTGGATATCCTCGAGGTCGGCCAGCTTCTTGACGATGAAGCGGACCGTGATGTCGGGCGAGATGATCTCGCGAGCCAGTTCGGTTATTTTTTTATCGAGATGCTGTTTCTCCAGCAGGGTCACTATCTGCTGGCTCGGACAGCCGATGACCAGTTCCTCGTCGCTCTCCTTGATGGCGCGCAACGGGTTGATGAACGCCTTAACGATGTTGGCGTTCTCAGAGGCGCCGAGCCGTTCTTTGATCGTCTTCCACATAGTCTCTTTCGGTCTCCCCTAGGGGTATGTCATGCGGGGGTATTCTAGCAGGCATTTTCTCTTTTTCAATTTCATTGGCCGATATTTTACGCCCCCGTTCCCTGACCGGGCGCGCGAAGCACTTCAAGTCCTTCCGCCGTATCGGAGCCGCCGTCGTTTTTCATGGTGATCAGTCCGAAGCGCTGGAGTCCTTTTACCGCCTCGCCGCGGACGCAACTATAGAGGAACAGAGCGGGGTCGTCCGCTCCATGCTCGCGGACCGCCACCGTTTCCTGCGTGGTCAGTCCGTTGCCGGCGATCGCGGCATAGGCATACGCGGCCCGTTCGGCGGGGTGAACGAAAAAGAGCTTTCCCTTTTTCTTCAAAGCCCCGCATCCCGCCCGGAGGAAATCCTCCAGTCCGCCGAAGAGTTCATGGCGGGCGGCCGCCTTTTCGCCGTCGGGGCTGGTTCGTCCCGCTGCCGGCGGATGGTACGGCGGATTGAAGAACACGATATCATAGTGTTCCGGTGGAAATCGTAGCGCGCGCAGATCGCCGCAGACCGGCATCAATTCAGAGGAAAAAGCGTTCGTCTCGATATTCTCTTTCAAAAGGGAGAAGAGCCCCGCGTCCCTCTCAACGCAGTCAATAGGTCCCAAAAGTCCTCGCCGCTTAAGCAGGATGGATACTATGCCGCTTCCTGTCCCCAGTTCGAGCGATCGGGTGATACGCCGCCGCCCGGTATGCCCGAAGACGAACCACGCAAGGAGCAACGCGTCGACCGAGAACCGGTACCCGCCCCGCCGCTGTTTAATGATGGTGCGGTCGTCATAGATGAGGTCGCGGGAGAAAAGTCGCTCAGTCATATATCTTGCGGAGGAGATCCTCCTTTTTGATCACCCCTTCGCGAACGATCTCGACATGGTGGGCATCGACCATCACGACGGTCGAGGGGATATTGCTGGCCTTATGCGCCTGCGAAGGGTCCGTTTCGTCGAACAGAAGGATGCCGTCGATGATGCCCTCGAAGTAGGAAAAAACCTCTTCGTAATTGGTCGCGGGCGGTTTGCCGGTCAGGTTGGCGCTGGTGGTGATGATCGGGTGGCCGACGAGCTCCACCAGCCGGTTCAGTCCCGGATGCGGCGAACAACGGATGCCGACCGAGCCGGTGTTACCGGTGATAATCTCGGGCAGATCGGGAAGCGCTTCGTGAATGATGGTGAGCGGTCCGGGCCAGTAGAATTTGGCGAGTCGCTGCGCTATCGGACAAAAGGAAGGGACCAGTTCCTCCAGCATGGCGGGGCGATTTTTGGAGATAAGGACCGAAAGCGGCCGGGAGAGCGGGAGCCCCTTTATCTGCTTGAGCCGTTCGACCGCGTCCGTCTCATAGATGATGGTCCCTAGGCCGTATACCGTTTCGGTCGGATAGGCGACGATAGAGCCGTTGCGCAGCTTCCATGCCGCTTCCTCGATAGAGAACATCTCCATGGATATTCAGGCCTCGTGCAGGAGTTTCTGGAGGTTGGCGTCCTTTGTTTCGACCTCTGCGGTCATGGCACGGCGATATTCCTCCAGCTGAGAGCGGATCTTTTTATCGGAAACGGCAAGCACCGACAGGGCGAACAATGCGGCGTTCTTCGCGCCGTCGATGGTCATGGTGGCCACCGGTATCCCCGACGGCATCTGTACCGTTGCCAAAAGCGCGTCAATACCGTTAAGCGCCGTTGCATTGAGCGGAACGGCGATGACCGGCTTCACCGTGTGAGCCGCCACCACGCCGCCCAAATGAGCCGCCGCGCCGGCACCGACGATGATGCAGGCTCCGGAGAACTCCCGGACCAGTTTCATGGTCTTTTCGGGGGTCCGGTGGGCCGACGAGACATGAGCCTCATATGGTACCGAGAATTCCTTGAGGGTGTCGGCCGTCTTTTTCATGATATTCCAATCGGAATCGCTGCCCATGAGGATAAGTACGCTGTTCATGCCTCCTCCTCCCCTACTTCGTCGGCGCGACGGGTGCCGCCTTGTTGAACCGGTCGGTCAGTTCGGAGATCTTTCCCTCCAGCGGATCGATACAGCCGCGTATCTTCTGCAGGTTGTCATAACTCTTGTTCTTGGTGTAGTCTTTGACATTGTTGGAGCAGGAGATGATGGTGTCTATCAGGGAAGAAAGCTCTTTGGTAAAGGTTCCCTTTGCGTCCTGCGCGAACAGAAAGGACTTGCCGTTCGAGAGGGTGCTGTCGACATTCTCAAGAAGCGACAGGACGGCGTCGTTATCGGTCGCGGCAGCGATGGAAAGGCTCGCCGAAAGAGACACCAATCGATATGCCAAGGTCGCCTCGCCGAGAGCAAGCGCTTCAATGCGCCGGCTCATGGCCGGGCTGGTGTCCACTCCGTATGCGACGACGGCAAAAAACAAGATGCCGAAAAACAACGGTTTCATAATGATCCCCCTTCCGGTTGCATTCAGGGGAACTTATCAGAAAAGAACGGTGCTGTCAACGAAGAGGAGCTAGCGCGGCCTCACCAGAGCTATGCGGAACGAGCGCCCGTCGAGATGGATCAAATGTTCGGTCCCGGCGAACTGCTCGGGGAGGACCTGTTCCGGTCCGAGATAAAGGGCAAAACGACCGTCCTGAGAAAGGAGCGGTATCAGCGAAGCGATAAAGGCGGGATTCGACGAGAGGGCGCGGAAGGTGATAAGGTCGAACCGTTCGGTCAGCCGGCGCGCGTCGTCACCGCGTACCGTCACATTGGACAGCCCGAGCGTCGCGGCGGCAAAGGTAATGAACGCCGCCTTCTTGGATACCTTCTCTACGAGCGTCCATGAAAGAGAAGGAAGAGCCATCGATAACGGTAGTCCGGGAAAGCCGGCGCCCGAACCGATATCGGCACAGCGCGATACGCCGATAAAAACTTCGGGAACCGACAGGAGAGCGAACGACTCGGCGAAATGCCGGGTCGCCGCCTCAGCCGGATCGGTTATACGGGTCAGGTTGTGCGTGCGGTTCCACTGGACCAGCAGAGCATAAAGATCGGCGCTCCGAGCGACAGCGGAGGAGGGAAGGGAAAGACCGAGCTCGGCGAGACTTTTATCGAGGGTTGAGATAAATGTTTCACGTGAAACATCACCGTGCATGGGAACCTCCCTGTGAGCTAGCTTTCAGATGCATGAGCAGGATAGACAGCGCCGCCGGGGTCATCCCCGGGATGCGGGAGGCTTGAAGCAGGTTTTCCGGCCGGTGGCGCAAAAGTTTTTCCTCTATCTCGTGCGAGATGCCGGGCAACCCGCTGAAAGAGAATCCGGCCGGTATAACGGTATCGACAAGCTGTTCTATCCGCTGGCGCTCATCGCGATCCTTGGCGATATAGATGGCATATTTGACCGCGGTCATCGCCCGAAGCCAGAGCGTCTCCTCTGCAGCGGGAAGAGGAGAGAAAAGAGAAAGTTTTTCATGGTCGAAAGAGGGACGCCGCAGAAGGCCGGCCAGCGTCGTCGGTTTGATGAGCGGAGGTTCTCCCAGACCGGCAAGAAGCGTGTTAACTGCCGAAGTAGGGTATACGGGGGTGTCGTTCAATACATCGACGAGTCGGGCGGTCTTTTCGATGCGGCAAAGCTCCGCTTCGTACAGCGCCTTGCCTATCAGTCCGGCCCGGCGGGCCTTTTCAAGCAGCCGCTCGGTGGTGTTGTCGTCGCGCAGACTAAGTCGATATTCGGCCCGGCTGGAGAACATGCGGTAAGGTTCGTCCACTCCCGTGGAGACGATATCGTCGATAAGTATGCCGCCGTAAGACTCGTCACGCTCAAGAATGAACGGCTCTGCATCCCGGTCTCTCGCCGTTCGGGCGGCATTGACCCCGGCGACGAGCCCCTGAATGGCCGCCTCTTCGTAGCCCGAGGTGCCGTTCACCTGTCCGGCAAGGAACAATCCCGGGAGATTCTTGCTTTCCAGCGTGCGCCGGAGATCGCGCGGGTCGAACGCGTCGTACTCTATCGCATACGCGGGCCGGGTCACCACGCAGTGCTCGAGCCCCGGGATGGTCCGCAGAAAGGCATCCTGCACATCGAGGGGAAGACTTGTGGAAATACCGTTGGGATAAAACTCAAGATGGTCCCAGCCCTCCGGTTCAAGAAATATCTGATGCCGGTCACGATCGGCGAATTTTACCACTTTGTCTTCTATGGAAGGGCAATACCGTGGCCCGACACCCTCAATGGACTTATGGGTTCCATAAAGCGGTGACCGGTGAAGATTCTCGCGGATGACGGCATGGGTCCGTTCGTTGGTGTAGGTTATCCAGCAGGCGCTTTGCCGCGTGAGTCGGCCCCGGGTCGTCACCGAAAAGGGCTGATGATCCGGGTCTCCTTCCTGTCTGGCCAGCCGCGAAAGATCGAGAGAAGAGCCGAGCAGTCTCACCGGAGTACCGGTCTTGAGCCGTATCGGGTGATGCCCCGCCGCGATGACCGCCGCCGAAAGAAGGTGCGCTCCCGCTTCGCCGAGCCGTCCTGCCGGTTCCTGATGTTCGCCGATGACGATGCGCCCGCGCAGAAAGGTCCCGGCGGTGACGATGACCGCCGAACCCGGTATCGTTTCTCCGGCGGCGGTGACCACGCCCGAAACGCGGCCCTGCGCCGTCAACAGCTGGATCGCTTCTCCCTGTCGCACCGTGAGCCCCGGGTAGGCGAGGAGTCGGTCGGTCATGAAGGAGCGATAGAGCCGCCGATCATTCTGGGAGCGGGTGCAACGAACCGCTTCACCTTTACTCCGGTTAAGCACGCGGTATTGTGTCGCCGAAAAATCGGCCGCCATTCCCATAAGTCCACCGAGAATGTCTATCTCACGAACGATCTGACTTTTCGCCTGACCGCCGATCGCGGGGTTGCAGGACATCTCTCCGAGGGAGTCTATGCGCATCGTGAGGAGCAAAGTACGGGCACCGAGCCGGGCCGCCGCCGTTGCTGCCTCGATCCCGGCGTGTCCTCCGCCGATGATGATAATGTCGAATGTTTTCAATATCCTCCAAGGATGACCGCCGTATTTGCGTTCAGACGCGCGAAAACGGGTTGGCCAAGGCCTTGGTATGCATCATAAGTAAAAAGGGAGAAAAGTAAAATAGGGGAGAGGTCTACTTGCCGATACAAAAAGAGGAGAAGATCCGATCATAGAGCGAAAGGTCGTCGACCCGTCCGACGAGTTCTCCAAGAAGAGAACGACACCGGGAAACGGCGGCGGCGATAAGCGCGATCTCTCCGTCGGGGAGCAAGAGCCGTAATTCCTCCGCAGCGGCAAGGAACCGTTCAGCGCTTCGCCGGCGTTCCTCATGAAAAAGGACGGGAAGCGTCGGGTCGGGAAGTTGTGTCGCTATTCGCGTGGCGATGAAATTCACCAATTCCGGTACTTGTGCGCCGGTCCGGGCCGACAGATGTAGGTGCGGCCGCATCCCGGCGGCCTGAGGATGGATGCCGAGATCACTCTTGTTCGCCACGATGAGCGGGCCACGCGCCGCTACGGTATCGAGCGCGGCGTGGTCTTCGGCCGTTGGCGCGATCGAGCCGTCAAAAAGGAAGATGATATGCGTTGAAACCTCGGTCAGAGTTAGGGTTCGTGAAATTCCGGCCAACTCAACGGCGTTTTCGGAGGAACGAAGGCCGGCGGTGTCGCACAGATCGACCCGCAAAGCGTCAAAAAGCGTTGTCTCGACAAGATAATCACGCGTCGTTCCGGGCTCCGGCGCCACCAGAGCCCGTTCGTGGCCGACCAGTTTATTGAAGAGGCTTGACTTGCCGACATTCGGCCGTCCGACGATGACGACCCGTAACGCCGCCGCCGAGGCAAGACGCCGCGTATTTTCAAGCGCCGGAGCAATAATCGCTGTAGAGTCGACAATAAGCGTCGAAAGACGATCGCAGGAAAGATGTTCGGCGACCTGATCGGGAAAATCGATGACCGCGATCGCAAGCGTTTCGAACTCATCCCACTTCGCCAGAAGTGGAGCCAGCGTCTGTTCAAAATGACCGAGAAACGCGGCTCGCCGCGCAAAATCGGCCTGCAGGCGGTCCTGCGTCAGGATGAGATCGGGCAATGCGGCGGCCTGCGCGAGCGACAGTTTGCCGTTCACCACCGCGCGGAAAGAGAATTCACCCGGCAAGGCAGGAAGTGCGCCAAGCGTATGAAGGTGATCACGCAACTCATTCAGGTTGCCGCCCGCGCCGTGTATCTGCAGTTCGGCCATGTCCTCGCCGGTGTAGCTGGCCGGCGCGGCAAAAAAGAGGACCAGTGCCTGTTCGGGAGAGAAATTATTGCCCAGACAGAGCGTTGACACCGTCGCGTGACGGGGCCGCGGTGCCGCGCGGCCGGTGAGCTCCCGCAGGATCGCGGCGCTCTGCGGTCCACTGATGCGCAGGATACCGATGGTGGAGCCGGGCGCGGTCGCCGGTGCCGCTATGGTGGTGCCAAGCCGTTCGGCCAGTCGCATGGGAACCTCCGTGTCGGCCCCATATTACTGATAGTGCGTCCCGATGCAACGATATTCTTGACTCGGCCGTTCTTTCTGCGACGATAGCGGTGAAGCAGGAGAGGCTCCGGTGCTGTTCGATGCCCACATCCATTTGAACGAACTGACTGCTGAAGAGTTACTGCGGCCCCTCCCGGCGGCGGTACTCTGCTCGGTACATGACCCGGCCGATCCAACGCTTTCATGGCAGGAAAAGGAAGTTCTTTGCTCCTACGGCATCCATCCGCTCTGGATCGACGGCGTGGGCCGTTCGCGGGAAACGCTGGAACAACTTGCCTCGGCGGGCAAGATCGCGGCGGTGGGAGAATTCGGCTTCGACTTTTACAACGGCCGGTCGCCGGAAGAGGAGGCAAAACAAAAGGAAGTCTTCCGTACACAGTGTAGTGTCGCGGAACGGTATTGGTTGCCGGCGGTCATCCATGTCCGGCGCGGGATGGCCGAACTGTTCGCCGAAACGGATATTCTCAAACGGTTGCCGGCGGTCATTTTTCACTGTTATCCGGGAACGGCGGAAGAGGGCAACGCCTTCCTTAAGCGGGGAGTGAACGCATTTTTCAGTTTCGGGACACCGCTCATCAAAAATTTTGCCGGAGCGCAGAAGGCGTTGAGGGACCTGCCGGGAGAACGGGTTCTATTCGAGACCGATGCGCCGTTCCAGCCGCCGCGCGGGCGGGAGCGAACGGTGCCGGGAGATATTGTTGCGGTGTATGAAAAGGGAGCGGAACTACTCGGGATCGCTAAAGAAATATTGGAAGAACAGGTATGGTGTACGGCCTGCGAAGTCTTTCCTCAGTTGAAAAAGATCAGCCGATGACCTTGGTCTGTGCCGCTGCGGTGTGAAGTTTCCGGCTTTCTTCCATCAACACGAAATTCAAGGTACCGTGAACGATGAGGAGCGGAGAAACGATCCCCATGATGAACGGACTGATAATGGGAATGAAGGAGATGAGGGCCGGAAAAAGACCGAACCGGATCGTATCAAAGGGGTGGGCGGCCAGCCATTCGATCTTTTGACGAAGATCCCATCCCAGCCGTGAAGTAGGGAAGTCGATGATAAGGAGCGCCGAAGAGAAACAGAGGACCGCAAAACAGATAAAAGGCCCGAAAAATGGAATGAAATTGGCAATAAGAGCAACAATGGTAACCCCAAAGACCATGACCGAAAGGAGAGCCGCCTGCTTGAGATCGCCGAACATCTCCTCGAAGTCGGGGACCGCATCCTCTTTCACTTTCTTACCGCGAAAAAGGTCCTCGGTTATGATCGAAACGAACTGATAGAGCGGCGCGGTCACCGTATAGGCGATGAGGAACGACAGATAAAAAGCGACCACCTTCAGAAAAACGGTGAAAAGCCCCTTCATGAACCAGAACAGGAGACTCCAGAGCGCTCCGGCATCGGCATCCGGTTCGGTGATAATGAAGTGAAAGTTCATCTCGATGTGTCGTGTAAAGAATGAGAAAAAAAGAAGCGTTATCAGGAAGATGACCAGTAGGATAAAAATGGTCCAGAGGATGAGCGGCTTCTGTTTGCGGAAGAAAAGGAGGCTGTCCATAAACGGGACCGAGGTCCGTTCAGCCTTTGTGTACGCAGTTAATAGTCCGTGATCCATGATCTTCTCCCGGGGTAAGGGCTATCTCTATACGGGGAAAAAAAGAAATCCACGCCGTCGGAAAACGGGAGGCCCATTCGATAAGCACGACGGAACGGCGTTCCGACAAAAGCTCTTGAAAATCGGCGGTCAACAATTCTTCAACAGAGGCAATGCGGTAAAAATCCCAGTGATATATCGGGATGTTGCCGTTCAGATAGGGGCGCATAAGGACATAGGTGGGACTTTGTACCGCAGTGCGCGGCACACCGAGTCCAACGGCAATGGCGGCGGCAAGAAGGGTTTTCCCGGCGCCCATCTCACCGTCGAGGGTGACGAGCATTCCCGGAGAGAGTTGCGCCGCCAGTTCCCGTCCGAACCGTTCAGTATCGGTTTCGCACCGTGAAATGACGATGGTTTTCCGTTCGTTCAGCATACCGCTTGTTCCTCGAGGTCCGTCTGTGCCGAACCGAGCCGTTCAATGAGGGCCGAAATACGGTGAAAGCTAGGTGAAAGCTCGGTTTCAAGCAAGAGTCCTGCGGTGCGGTGGAGTAGCGCGCCGTTCATTGCCGCTGCGGAAAGATCTTCCATGCGCGCGGCGAAGGAGGCGATGATGCCGGCCAGCGCGTCACCGGTCCCGCCGAAAGAGAGGGCGCGAGCGCCGTGAGGCACAATAACTATTTGTTTTTTATCGCGTATCCAGGAGGAGGCATTCTTGGCAAGAAGTACCTGTCGCGCTCCCAGCGGGAATTGTGCGATCTGTTCGTCCCAGCGGCCGGAAAGACCGAGTCGGGCCGCAATGCGGGCAAGTTCTCCCGGATGAGGAGTAAAAACGATCTCTTTCCGCCGGAACCGTTTGAAAAAAGAGGCATCGGCATGATCGAAGATCCCGGCGTCAAAAATAAGCCGTGCCGGGGTCTTGTATAAGAAATTCTCAAGATCCGCCGGTAGGTTATGCAGGCCGGGACCGCAGATAACGACATTCCACCGGTCCGGCTGAGCCAGCGCCTCTTCGGTCGTGATCAGCATGATGGCGGGGTAGCGGCCGGCAAGTTTAAGAAGTGCCTTGTGGGGTACTGCGACCGTCGCCAAGCCCCCTCCGGCGGCAAGAAATGCCTCAGCGGCGATGAACGAAGCGCCGATCTTGGCGGTGTCGCCGCCAATGACCAGCACACAGCCGTTCTTTTTTTTATGGGCGTCGATGGCAGGAGGGCAGGGGAGAAAGTCTTCATCTTCCAGTAATGATAACGGCGGGTTGACCGGTTCCGTCAAGATGGGGCCAAGTGCCAGATCGCCGGAGTGAGCCGGTCCCTGATCAAGGAAGAGGCCCACCTTGAGGATGCCGAGCGAGACGGTGATATCGGCCCGGACTGCAACCGGAAGCACTGTTCCGGTATCGCCCGAAAGACCGGTCGGGACATCCACCGCTATGACCTGTTTGTTTTTGTATCCGTTAATGAAATTAACCGCTTTGCAATATTCCGGCGAGAGCGCGGAGGAAAGCCCGGTCCCGAGAAGCGCATCGAGGAACAGTATTCGCCCCGAGAGGGAGGTATAACGCTTGAGAACGGCGACCTTTTTAGGAAGAAGGCGATAGTTGGTCAGCGGATCACCGATAAGTTGCTTCGGGTCGAAGAGCGGGACCAGAAAGAGCGGCAGATCGCAGCCACGGTCGGCAAGGATCCGCAGAAGAGCCATTCCGTCGCCGCCGTTTCCCCCTTTTCCGGCAAAGACCACGATATTGTCGGGACTGAAGCGGGAGATCGCTTCGCTGACTGAAAAATACAATGAAAAAGCGGCGTTCTCCATGAGCAGGAGAGAGGGGATGCCCTTTTTTACCGCTGCGGCGTCCATCCGCCGCGCATCGTCCGCTCTACCGACCGGCAGCATGTGTGTCCCCCATCAAAAACGCTGTTATTGTATCCGAGGCACTGAAAAAAGAAAGCTTTTTATCATGGCGTGCTGTTTGGCTCGATATGCTTCAGTAGCTCATCAGCGATGAGTCGCATCCCGGCTTCATTCCAGTGGATATCTTTATCGATGAAATACTTTTTTATGATCTCTTCGGCCGGTTCTTTTCCCTGAAAAAGCGGGAAAAAGTCGATAAAATCGATATCCCGTTCGACGCAGAATATGCCCCACGCGCTCTGCTGACGGTTGGTGCCATTCTCCCAGACCAGCTGCTCGCGCCACGGGTGGACCGAGAGATGCAGCTTGATGTTATGTTTCTTGAGTAAATTAAATAACTTATCAGTATAATCAATCGCCGAGGCAAGCCCTTCCTTGCCCCATCGTTCGAACTCTTTTTCGTCGTGGGTCCACCGTGGTCGGGCCCGGTAGTGTTCCAACAGTCCGCCCCAGTAATCGGAGTTATCGTGCCGGGGGTTCTCCTGCCGGTAGGAGAAACGGTCCCAGAGAGCCCGGAGCAACCAACTGTGTTGGCGATAAAAAAGAGCGATCCGTTCCGTCAGCAGAGAAGAAGGTTCCGCGGTGGGAACGAAGTAGGCATAGATGATCTCGTCCTGAATGTCGCCGATATCGATAAAAAGATAAAGGTCGTCGAAGGTAACTCCTTGTTCCAACAAGTATTTTGTGCGCAGGTAGTAGAGTTTCGGCGAATAGGAGACCGTTCCGGCGTCAAGAACCTCGATGCCTTTTGGAGCGAGTTGCTTGGTGATGATACCCGGGATGGTCTGCTCATACGGATATCCAACCCCCTCGACAAAACTGTCCCCCATAATAACTATCCGTTTTCCCTGTTTCTTCAGCGGAACCTCGCGCGTCGAGGCATCAAGCATCCCGAGAGAGTTGGTCTTGACGGGATA
>CAYPQK010000063.1:13125-19651 GCA_964412895.1 uncultured Spirochaetales bacterium | reverse complement strand
AAGGGCAGGAGCGTCTAGAGCTTCGCGTTGGTGAAGAAGCCACAGAACAACAAGGCCTTTCACAAAGTGTTCTAGCCAGCTCCAAACGGCCACTACCGCAAGACCATGAAGTACAGGAAAGTCCGTAGCAACCTCCGTTTCAGCGAGCATTGCTTCTTTTTCTGCGATTTCTATTCGTTTCTTAGATTTTTGATCATCGGCATTGCTTTGCACATCAGCGAGAACCTTAGCCACCTTTGGCATGGCGCGAAGAACACCTATTCCCTTTTCACTGAGGTAAACAAGTCTAAAAAGCGAGTCTTGGGAGTTTAGACACTGTTCGAAGTGCGATGTCAACCATCCGGGCAGTTGTTTCGCTGTCGCGTTCGCTTTCCTTGTCTTTGTTGACTTTGACATTTGACCTCGTGGATCCCAATAGTGATTTAACTGATCAACACGATATCGTTTAATATTTTTAATATATTATCGAAATAGAGTCAAGAAAAAGCTTCCCGCCCAATCTTAGAACAGCGTGGTCTGTTCGGGCCGTGCGGTCAGGCGGAAACTGCGGCGGTGTATCGGTGTGGGGCCGTGGAGTGCGAGCGCGGCGTAGTGGCTGTCAGTCGGATAGCCTTTGTGCTCGGCAAGCCCGTACTGCGGATAGATGAGCGCCCACCGCTTCATGATGCGATCGCGGTGAACTTTGGCAAGGATGGAGGCCGCCGCGATGCTCGCGCTTTTGCTGTCGCCCTTCACCACCGCCTCCTCGCGCGCGAACCTTTTAATAAGACGGTTGCCGTCGATGAGGATCATCTTTTCCCCCGCGAGCCGGTCGAACACCTTCCCGGCCGCCCGCCCCATCCCCCACAGCGTCGCGTGGAGGATGTTCTTCTCGTCGATGATGCACGGGAGCACCGAATAGACCTGCCAGATACTGCTCGCGAGTATGAGCGGCACGAGCGCCTCGCGCTGTCGTTCGGAGAGTTTCTTCGAATCGTCGAGCCCCGTAACCGGCGCGAGCAGATGGACCGCCCCGACGACGACCGGGCCGCACAGCGGGCCGCGCCCCGCCTCGTCCACCCCGATCACCTTGAGTCCGTCGGCGGTGTAGCGCGTATCGATATTATCTTTCATGGCCCCTCGCGTAGCGTTCAATGTCGTCAAAAAGTGCGCCGATGAAACTGTTGAGGAGATCGAAGCCGCGCACCGTCGCCGCAAGCCGCGTTTTAGTGAGTGTCGCGTACCCGGCGTCGAGAAAGCGTTCCCGCGTGACCACCGACATGAGGGCGGCGATGTCGACGCCGAAGAGTTTCCTGAACTGCGCGAGCAGTATCCCCTCTTTCGTGCGTAGTCCCATCATCACGAATTCGCGCATCCGTACATCGCGTGGCGAGCGTTCCACGACCGCCGCCGGATGTTTGATGAAGGCGGCGACCGATTCGGGGTAGTGGTAGCGGACCCCGTCGGCCGGGGTGAAGCCATGCGCCCCGGCGCCGATCCCGATGTAACGGTCCCACGACCAGTAGAGACGATTGTGGATGCTCTCGAAGCCACGCCGCGCCCAGTTGCTCACTTCGTAGCGGGAAAACCGGCGGGCGGCGAGGAACCGATGGATCGCCTCTTCCTCCGCCGTCACGGTATCCTCGGCGGCGAGCGACGGCGCCTTCGGCCGTTCGGGCCGGGTGTAGCAGTAAGTCGAGACATGGTCGGGCACGGCGAGATCAAAAAGCCAGCCGAGTTCCGCCGCCAGATCGCGTGGCCTTTTCCCGAAACCATAGATGATATCGTAGGAAATATTGGCAAACTCCTTGCGCGCAAGCGGCAGTACCTTTGCGAGCATCGCCCGCGACGAACGGCGCCCCATCGCTTTGAGCACCGCATCGTCGGCCGACTGGGTGCCGAGCGAAAGACGGTTGACGCCGCATTTCTTGAGCGTCCGCAGGAACGGCGCGGTGACATCGGCCGGGTTCACCTCGACGGTGAATTCTATCTTCTTTGTATCGATACCGGCATCGACAAGTGCCCGCCCGACGGCGGTGAAGAAGCGCCCCGGCATGGTCGAGGGGGTACCGCCGCCGATGTAGAGCGAAACGATCTCTTGGGCCGGCACCGTCGTGAGTTCTTTTTTCAGCACCGCGACCACCTGCGCCCCGTAGGCCGACTTGATATCATCAGCCTTCGGTACCGTCGAGAAAAAATCGCAGTAACTGCAGCGCGACACGCAAAAAGGAATGTGGATGTAGATACCGGTCCGCGTCATGGCCCCTCCGTTACCGGCCGATAGTAACGCAGGCGACGGAGTAAGGCAACAATACTCTGTTGACCTCCCCCTCTTTTTCCGGTATACCCTTCCCCATGAGACGCGACGAGATACGACATTTCCGCGAAACGGTACTCGGCCACTTCGAGAAGCACGGCCGCAGTTTCCTCTGGCGCCTTACGACCGATCCGTACGAAATACTGGTGTCGGAGGTGATGCTCCAGCAGACGCAGACCGACCGCGTCGCCGCCTACTTCCCCCGCTTCATCGCGCGGTTCCCCGACATCGCGACGCTGGCCGCCGCCCCGCTGCGGGAGGTGCTCGCCCTCTGGCAGGGACTCGGCTACAATCGGCGGGCGCTTTTCCTCAAGAAATGCGCCGAGGCGACCGTGGAACAGCATGACGGTATCCTCCCCGACACCATCAAGGCGCTGACCACCCTTCCCGGCATCGGCCCCTACACCGCCCGCGCCATACTCACCTTTGCCTTCAACCAGCCGCACTCATTCATCGAGACCAACATCCGCGCCGTCTACCTGTACCACTTTTTCCCCGGCCGGGAAAAGGTGGACGACCGCGAACTGATGCCGCTCATCGATTCTACGCTCGACCGCGACGATCCGCGCCGCTGGTATTACGCGCTGATGGACTACGGCGTTCATCTGAAGAAACTTCATCCGAACCCCTCGCGCCGTTCGGCGCATCATACCCGGCAGTCGCGCTTCGAGGGAAGCGACCGTCAGATCCGTGGCGCGATACTTCGCGCGCTGGCAAAAACGGCACTCACCGGAAAACGGCTTTCGGCCGCCGCGGCGCTCGACCTTAAGATCGAGGCGCTCGACGCGACCCGCTTTATGCGGATACTCGGCGAACTGTGCATCGAAGGACTGGTGGTAAAAAAGGGTCGAAGTTATCTGATACCGTGACTAGAACGGCAGATCGTCGTCGCCGTCGGGAGCGCCCTTGATGGCGTCGGAGAGGGCGCCGTTGAATTCGTCCTCCTTCGCCTTCGGAGTGTTCTTCTGATAGGTGCGTTCCTCGCCGCGCGGGGCTCCTTTGCCGCCGCCCGCTTCTCCGCCGCCCGACTCGCCGCCGGCCCCATCAAGGAAATGAACCATATCGGAGATGACCTCGGTGAAGTACTTCTCGACATTGTCCTTGTCGGTGTATTTGCGGGTCCGCAGTTTACCCTCGATGAAGACCAGCGACCCCTGCTTGAGGAACTTCGAGCAGTTCTCGGCCGCCGCGCCGAACACCACCACCTTATGCCATTCGGTATGTTCCTCCGGCTGACCGCCGGTCCCTTTCAGCCGCTCGTTGGTGGCGACGGTGAACTTGGTGATCGGATTCCCCGCCGTCGAATATTTGAGTTCCGGGGCACGGCCGAGACGACCGAGGATCATGATCTTATTGAAGCTGTTGAAGGCCATGGTCTACTCCTCCGCTTTCATCGTGCCGATCTTTTCGGTCCCGTTCTTCTCATCGGCCGTCCGCTCATTGAGCAGCGCCGCGATCATCATATTCGCGTTCTGGTTGAGCTGCCCCTCCACTCCTTCGGCCTCGTTGCTGAAGCGGAAGGTGCGGTTGCCGTGGATGATCTCTATCATCCCTTCGGTGAACCGGCTGATGGGCGTCTGCGCCTGCTCCTCGATGACCAGTCCGAAGATGATGGCGATGATCAGAACGATGATGACTATCCAGATGAAATTGTTGCGATTGTTGTAGAGCGGTTCAAGCCCGCGGTCGATGGAGCTCATGAACAGGTAGCAGACATACTTTTCCTGCCCGAGGTGGTCGTGGACCGCTATGTTGGCGTAGTAACGCTCGCCGTTGAGGACCGCCGTGAACTCATGCTTGCGCTCCTCTTCCTTGAGCGCCTTTTCGACGATCTCCGGCCTGCTCTCGACATAGCGCTTGAGCGCCTCGTGCAGTTCAGGCTGCATGGTCGAGCCGAGCACCTTCTGTTTTTCGACAAAGGCGAAGGTGAGCGGATTATTCCCCTTCTCCGCGTTGGTTTCCTCGGTCAGATTGCCGAAATCGCCTTTCGCCATCTCGGAGTCGACGATATTGGCCGAGTTGAAGGTACCGATGATCTGCCCGTCCTTGCGGATGGGGACCGAAACGACCTTCATCCGTTTACCGAGTATCTGGAAGATATTCTCGTCGCTGCGGCCCGATATGGCGTTACTGATAAGCAGGTTCTCTTTGAAACTTACCCCCTTGAGGGTGTCGTCAAGGTTCTTCGCGACGACCAGCCCTTCGGTGTCGGTGATGAAGAGCACATCGGAGTCATCGGTGAACTTGTTGATGACATTGAGTTCTACCTGCACCTTCTGCTCCGCCTCGATAGGATTGGCTTTGAAGGCCGCCGCATCGTAGACATCGAGCAGTTCCTTGCGCGCCGCTATCTCTTCGGCACTGCGGATGCGGTCGAGAGTCTCGGCGGCGTTGATAAATTTGTAGAGCGATGTCGCGCGCGACACGCTGTCCTCAAGTTTCTCGACGAGCTGCCGTTTGGTCTGGTTGACCAGCAGGTGATAGGCCGCCCCGAATACAAGGGCGATCGAGATCACCGAAAGCAGGATGATCTTAGCTTTCATGACTCCTCTCCACAACTGACATATCGGTTGGTAATGCGGTAGCGTCCGGTCGTCACCAGTTCTATCCCCTCGCTGAGCAGTTTGTGCTCCTCGGCGAGTATGCGCAGGCGCAGGTCTTCGGCGGTGTCGGCGTTATGCCGCTCGACCGCGCGCTGGAGGATTATCGGTCCGCCGTCGAGACTTTCGTCGACGAAATGGACCGTGCATCCGGTTATCTTCACGCCGTGATCGAACGCCCGATGCTGGGCGTCGACGCCGGGGAAGGAGGGAAGCAGCGACGGATGGATGTTGATCACTTTTCCCGTGAAACGCGACAGGAAATGGGAAGAAAGGACCCGCATGAATCCGGCGAGCACGATAAGTTCGACGCGGTACGGGGCGATCGCCTCAAGTATCCGCGCCTCATGAGCCTCGCGCGCTTCGCCTTTGCGGCGCGGCACCGCGAGCGTCGGAACGCCTTGCGCGGCGGCCTTCACCAGCCCCGGGGCATCGGGCTTGTCGGACAGGACAAAGCCGACCGATTCGACCCGCGAGAAACGGCCCATCCGCCACGAACGGATCACCGCATCCATATTGGTACCGCTTCCGGAGATGAAAAGGCCGAGTTTCATTGTTCGTGGACCTCGATCAGCGTGATGGTGTCCCCGCTCTTGGGAGTGATCACCTCTCCCTTCTTGTCCGCCGAGGAGAAGACATAGGGCTTTTTCTCGGCGTCGTTCACCTGCAGATAATACCGGAGCTTCTGTTTCTCAAGCGGCACCATCCGTATCTCGGGATCCTTGGGGCGCAGACCGTTCGCATCGGGTTCAAGCGTCACCATGCAGCCGTCGCCGTAGACCCGGAAGAAGGCGTATTCGACATTGATGCGGCACTTGATGTTGTTCTGCTTGACGAACTCGAGCAACCGCCCCATGATGGCGGAGGTATCGTAACAGCCGAGCGCCTTGTCGCGCTTGGTCGGAACTATCAACTCGTACTGGATGGGACACTCCACCTTGTCATCGTCGGAACGGGTCATGAAATAGACCGGGGTCTCTATCGGAATGGAACAGCCCTTCTCGCAGCCGGGGACCGGCTGATTGTCGACCGTCTGATAGAGGGCGACCCGATCCTGTTCCTGCCGCAACTCGACCTGTGCGGTGGGCCCCTCTTCGACCTTCACGACGCCGTCGAACATGAGATCGGCCTTGAATTTCTTGGTGATACCGCCGCCGGTGACCACCAGCGCGGTATACGAGGCGCTCTTGAGGTCGACCGTGACGGTGTGCGATCCGGCCGGTATGCGCGAAACGGCGATGCAATTGTCGTTGAGCGACTTAAAGGAAAATACCGGCTGGTAATCGATGAGCACCTTCATCTTGCGCATCCAGAGTTCGGTATCCTTGACCTGCTGGAAACCCTCTTTTTCGCCCACCTTTTTGTCCTTGGTCGATATCATGAAGGGGGCGTCGCCCTTTTCAAAGCAGACCTTCATCACCGCGTAGTCGACCTTCGCCGTCAGAACGGACCATCCCAATATAAGAAAAATGGCCGTCAAGGGAACGCGCATATCGGTACACCTCAGAAAAAAAGAGGGGAATCCAAAATAAACAGTGGATTATACGCGTACCGTTTTTTTTTGTAAATAAAATTTGTCATTTTTTTTGGCTGTCGCTATACTGTTGCCTGCCGCGTCCGGACAACGCTC
>CAYPQK010000063.1:0-13115 GCA_964412895.1 uncultured Spirochaetales bacterium | reverse complement strand
AGGTATGTCATGATCATTGTTCTCAAACGGGACCGGAATGAGGTGTTGGAGGATGTCCGCGGCCGTCTGATGGCCGGCGGGTTCCAGTTCAATGTTCTCGAAGGGGTGAAGTACACCGTCATACCGGTGCTCGGCGACCTTACCACCAGCGATATCAGTCGGTTCCGTTCTATCGACGGCGTCGACAAGGTGGTGCGGATATCGAGTCCCTACTACATGGTGACCAAGGAGTACCGCGACAAGAGCGTCGTCGACCTCGGCGACGGGGTCACCATCGGCGACCAGTTCCAGTTCATCGCCGGCCCGTGCAGCGTTGAAGGCGAGGAATCGTTCGACCGTATCGCCGCGTTCCTTTCGGGACTCGGCGTCAAGATATTACGCGGCGGCACCTACAAGATGCGTTCATCGCCCTACAGTTTCCAAGGGCTGGGCGACGAGGGGCTCCGCATCATGAAGAAGGTGGCGAAACGCTACGGCATGAAGACGGTGAGCGAGATCGTCGATCTGCGCAGTCTCGATTTTTTCCTTGAACATGTCGACATGATACAGGTCGGCGCCCGCAATATGTACAACTTCACCCTCCTGCGGGAACTCGGCAAAAGCGGCAAACCGCTGCTCATCAAACGGGCCCCTTCGGCCCGGCTCGAGGATTTCCTGCTCTCGGTCGAATATGTTCTTCTTGAAGGGAATGAGAAGGTCGTCCTGTGCGAACGGGGATCGATATCGTTCGACGACGCGAGCCGCAACGCGGTGAACATGGCCGCCATTCCGCTGCTGAAGGATATCTCCCATTTGCCGGTACTGCTTGACCCGTCGCACGGCGTGGGCGTCGCACGGTACATCCCGGCGGTCAGCGAAGCGGCGGTGCTGCTCGGCGCCGACGGACTGATGATAGAGGTCCACTTCGACCCGTCAAACGCCCTCTCCGACGGCTTCCAGTCACTCAACTTCGCGCAGTTCTCGAGCACCTTCGAACGGATCCGTAAAATTCAGAGCTGTCTCGGCAACTCGTGCTGCTGACACCGAAGATACGCAACATACCCTCGCGCATTATCTCCCTCGTCGAGACGGCGGTGCTGCTTCTCCTCGGTTTCGCCCTTTATTTTCTCGTCATCCCCGAACCGCCGCCGCTTGAAGATGCGTTGCGGACAACGCCCGCTTCGGCCGAACGGGACGACGGCGGGGAGCCGGAGGAGCGGAAGCCCGATCCGTCGCCGCCCGCCACGACGGTGCGCGATCATTATGAGTTCGCGGGGGGCGAGGTATTCTTCGACGACGCGGTGGAACCGGCCGCGGTCGCCTTCATCGAACGGGCCGCCGTATCGATACGCGCAGTCACCTACACCATAGAATCGTCGCCCGCCGTCGGCGCTCTCGAGAAGGCGGCCGCGCGCGGTGTTGCGGTAACGGTGGTGGCGGGGCGCAACGGCTTTGAACGGACGCCCGGTTTTGCCTTTACCGAACTTCATCCGACCAAGGGTATTCTGCACGAGAAATTCCTCGTGGCCGACGGCCGGCGGGTGCTTCTTTCTTCGCGCAATCTCACCCCGGGGCAGTCGAAGAACGGCGCGATCCTCTTTCACGACGCCCCGCAGACCGCCGCGCTTCTCGCGGAGGAGTTCGCCGCTCTCGAGGAGATGCGGGTCGAAAAACGGTGCGAGACCGGCTGTGCCGTGGAGTACGGCACGATCTACTTCATTCCCGGGAAAGGCTGTATCGCCGCGAAGGAGGCCCTGCTCACCGCCGGGCGGGAGATCGATCTGGCCATGTACACCATGACCACCGGCACGCCGCTCATGACCGGACTTAAAAAGAATCTGAAAAAAGGACGCGCGCTAAACCTCATACTCGACGACTGGTCGGGCGATACCGGCGGCATCGTCAACCTGAAGGCGGCGAACTATCTCGACAGCCTCGGCGCCACGGTCCTTTTCGACCGGCTCAACGACACTCAGGGCCGCCCGATGAACTTCCACCATAAATTCGCGGTGGTCGACGACGGAGCGGCGCTGGTGTTCGGTTCGATGAACTGGACCAAGGCGGGCTGTTACCGGAACCGCGAAGTGCTTTTTATCACGCGCAACGGCGACATCGCCGGTATCTTCAAGACCTATTTCGACGATATGCTGAAAGCCATCACGCCGGTCACGGCGACCCGCGCAGAGGATTAAAGAGCGGTTATCCGGCCGCTGCTTTTCTCAATGACGGCGGCGCGGAACCGCTCCGCCTGCGACCGCGGGACCGCCACCGTGACACACACCCCCGCCGCGTCATACTCCTGAGACACTATAGTCGCCCCGGAGAACTGCCCCGCCAGATGTATGACCGTGCCGACCAGCTCGAAGGGAGCACGGAAACAGAGCGGTACGGTGACGAGCACCGTGCGCACCGTAGCCGTATCAAGCGCGCCGCGCGCCGCGCCGCCGAAGGCGCGGGCAAGACCGCCGGTCCCGAGCTTCACCCCGCCGAAATAGCGGACCACCGCGCAGACGACATTGAACAGTTCCAGCCGGACCAGTTCCTGATAAAGCGGCACACCGGCCGAACCGGACGGCTCGCCATCGTCGCTGTAACGGAACGAACTCTCGACCCCGTCGCCGAACCGGCAGGCCCATCCGATATGGGATGCGTCATGGAACCGTTTACGCAGCAGTGCGACGAACTGTTCGGCGTCGGCCGGCGTCGCGGCGGGAGCGGCATGGGCGATGAATCGGGAACTTTTTTCCTTGAACTCATAGGGACCGCAGGGTTCTGCGAGGGTACGGTAGGAATCGGTCATAACTCTTTGAGCGCGTCGCGGACACCCGCCTCTATCCGCTGTTTGAACGGTATGAACAGGAGCGGGATGTTCAGCTCTATCGAAACGAGTTTATCGGCCACATGGACCTGCGCGCCGACATTCTTCCCCTTGATGATGAAGGTACAGTCGTTCACCGACTCGACGATCTGGAACTCCTCGCGCGGGACCTTGTACTTCAGTTCCCGCTCGATGTGCTCCTCTATCCATTTCCATATCTCGGTGCGGTTCTTCCCGGTCTGGTGTTCGAAGGTGAGTACCGGCATGCGAGCGACCCCCTACTTTATGCGGTTGAGTTTGCGGATCCGCTGGTCGACCTTGTCGAAGAGACTGCCGGGGGTGAATTTGCCGTTCTTAAGACGATTGCCGGTCGACAGGCCGGTGAGGATCTCGATCCCCTCCATGACTGACGCTATCGCATAGATACGGAACTTCTTCTTCTGGACCGCCTGCACCACTTCGTCGCACAGGTTCAAATGCTCCGTATTCTGGCGCGGGATGATGACCCCCTGCGTACCGGTGAGTCCTTTCATCTTGCAGATCTCGAAAAAGCCCTCGATCTTCTCGTTCACCCCGCCGATGGGCTGTATGTGCCCCAGCTGGTTGACCGATCCGGTGACGGCGATCGACTGCGTGATGGGAACATCGGCGAGCGCCGAGAGAAGCGCGTAGAGTTCGGTGGAACTGGCGCTGTCGCCCTCCACGCCGCCGTAGCTCTGCTCGAAGGTGATGGAGGCCGAGAGCGACAACGGCTTGTCCTGCGCGAAGATGTCGCCCAGAAAGCCGGCGAGGATGAGCGCGCCTTTATCGTGGATGGCGCCCGACAGACGGACCTCGCGGTCGACATTGACGATGCCGGTGCGGCCGGCGAAGACCCGCGCCGTGATGCGCGACGGAACGCCGAAACTGAAATCGCCGACACTGTAAACGGCGAGTCCGTTTATCATGCCGACCTTCTCGCCCCGCACATCGATGAGGATGATCTCGCGGTCTATCGATTCATAGTAGTGCTTCTTGAACTTCGCGTGGCGGCTCTCCTTTATCGCGATCGCCTTGCGGACCGAATCCTCGTTGACTACCTTTTTCTTGTCCTTGCGCGCCCAGAAATCGCTCTCGAGGATGATGTCGACAAGGTCCGAGGCGCCGACGCGGTATTTCCGCTGATCCTCCGCCTGCCGCGAGCTGTAGTGCAGGATGCGGCGCATCGCGGTCACATCGAAGTCGAGCGCGCAGTCCTCCTGCACGATGCGGGCCATGAACTTCACCAGCCCGTCGGTGTTGCGCGCGGTGATGTCGGTGGTCGATTCGAAGTCGGCCTTGACGCGGAAGATGCGGTTGAAATCGTCGTCGTAGTTGTAGAGCATGTGGTAGAGATAGTCGTCGCCGATCATGATGAGTTTCACATTCAACGGCACCGGTTCGGGCTTCGGGAAGATATTGACGCGGTAACGGAAGTCGACATCGATGTCGTCCATCTTGAGCATCCGGTTGCGCATCGACCGTTTGAGCGCCGTCCACGCGTAGTAGTTCTTGAGGATGTCGTTGGCCTGCACGATGAGGAAGCCGCCGTTGGCGTAGTGGAGCGCGCCCGGCTTCATCTTGGTGAAGTCGGTGAATATCGAGTTATGGAGCTCCTCGTACTCGAAGTACCCCATGATGTTCTGGAAGGTCGGGTTGGTCTCGTAGATGACCGGGCCGCCTTTGAGGTTCTTGTTGTTGACCAGCAGGTTGACCTTGTATTCGCGGAAATCGGGGATCTCGAGATTCTGCGCCTCGGCCTTGCCCTCGTTGATGTCGCGCCAGGTGAAGAAGTCCTCGAAGTTGTCGAGCAGGTGCTTCTCGAGCGAGTTGATGTGATCCTCGAGTCCGCCGTTGCGTTTGTATTTCTTGCGCAATTCGCCGAGCGGTTCACCGATGATGAGACGCACCATGCTCTGGCGCAGGGTGGTCATCTTCTCCTTATATTCCTTTTCAAGCACCCGTTCGCGGTGGAAGAAGGCTATGAGCTTCTCCTGCAATTTCTCCTCGTTGACGCGGATGCTCTCCCGTTCCTTCGCGCCGAGTTTGTCGAACTCCTCCTTACCGATCGCCTCGCCCCCCACGATGGGATTGATGACGAAGCCGCCCTGCGTCGATTTGATGGTGAAACTGAGTTTCGCCGCTTCGGACTCGATGGCGTGGTAGTTGCGCTCGCTTTCCTCCTGATACCAGCGGACGACCTCGCCTTTCTTTATCTCGAAGGTCTCGCTCTCGAGCTGGCGCGGTATCTGGTACTGGAAGTAGTCGAGCAGGTCGGCCATGTCCTTGACGAGCACCTCGCCGGTGCCGGGAGGCATGAGTATCAGCCGCGGTTCGTCGGGGATATCGAAATTGTGCACATAGCAGATATCTTCGGGGACCGGCATCTTCTGCGCCATCTTCTCGAGATACTTCTTGACGCTCGATGTCTTGCCGGTGCCCGGATCGCCCGAGACATAGATGTTAAAACCCTTCATCTTTATCGAGACGCCGAAGTCGATCGCCTCGAAGCCTTTCTCCTGACAGAAGGACTGCGATCCCGGCGCGATCTTGCGGGCCGTCAGCCGCTCATACTTCTCAAGGCGGGGGTAGTAACGGAGCCGCTCCGGCGGCACGGCGAGCTTGAGTGGGTCACGCATCGATATATCTCCTTACTGAGGGTTCGTCGGTTCATCGGACGGCGTCCGCAACATCGCGGCTTCCTCCGGCGTTATGAGCCCGGCCCGCTGCAGCCGGTCGATATCGGCCGCCTCTCCGGTGTCGAAGAGTGTCAGAGCGCTCTGCACTGCTGCTTTGTAGCGGACCGCGCGAGTGCTCACGATGTCTGAGGCGGCATCGCTCTTGGGGTGGGCGACAAAGACGGCGACCAGCAGCGCGGCCACCATGAAAAGCGCCACCCCGCGCAGAACGAGCGCCGCCGCGATATCCCTCGGTCCGGCAGCGAACACGCCGCGGTCGATCTCGATGACGCCGTCCCGCACCAGATCGGCCATTCGAGCGAGGAACTCGAACAGATCCTTGTCCTGCGTGCCGTAACTGTAGAACAGCGTTTTGCGGTCTATCGGGAAACTGAACGATTCCTGCATCTCGATGGGCAGAAAAAGGGCGGCGCGCAGCCGGACGAGCATCTTCGGATCGGTCTCGAACCGGTCGCGGAAGGCGGTGAGGCGGGCCGCGTCGAGCGGCTTGGTCCCCGGCTCCTCGCGCAGGTCATCCTTCGCCGCGAACTGGTAATGGCCCTTTTTCAGCGCCATGACATCCATTAGGAGGAGCCGCAGCGAGGCCGATATGATGCGCGAATAGAGGATGAGCGGCACATGCCCCTCCTCCATCAGTATCTCGATGCAGCTCTTCATCACCTTCGATTGTTTCTTGAGCGCGTCGCGGACCGTTTCGTGGCGGAGGATACCGCCTTCGAGCATAAGCTCCACCATGTGTTCTGCGGTGTTGATGCCCCGTTTCCGGGCGCCGGTCATCACCCCTTCGCGGAACTGGAACTCCCACTGGTCCTTCGCCGAGGTCACCTCCAGCAGGCCGGTCATTTCGCCTGCCGCTATCTCTTCCCACACGCTGGCGATAGCGCCGGGACTCAGTTCTCCTGCCAGCATTCCTTTCTCCGCCGTCTCATTCGTTATGGGCGACACGCCAGGACCGGAACACGCTGAAAAGCCACAGCAGCGCCATGAACGCGCCGGCGGCGGTCGGCACGATGACCGGGACCGGGACGTTGAGCGCGACAAAGGAAAAGAAGTGCGGGACGAAGAAGGAAAGGAGGAGCAGGAGCCATGAAGCGCCGTAGAAAAGGCCTTCGGTGATACGGTCGTTGTAGAGCAGTCCCGCGCCGGGCGCCAGCACCGATACGGCGACCGAAACGGTCCGCCGGCGCGCCGACCAGCGTTCGCGACGCTGGGTATGGGCCCGTTGTTCATCGAAGCCAACCAGATTTTTCCCCGCCTTTATCACGCGGCAGGTGAGGCACACCTCGTCGTCCGACCCGCCGCATTCCTCGCAGATGATGTCGCCGCATTCTATGCACCGGGCGATCCCGATGCGGGCCGCGCCGAAGCTCCATAGGAAGCCCGCCGTGAGCACGAGCAGGAACAGCCCGACGGCACGCCGCACGAGCGGGTCGTCCATCAGGCCGGCCGGCGGCATGACGGCGGCCGCCTCGCGGTAGAAGTCGTAGGGCCGCGGCAGCATGATGACGGGATAATCGAAGTTCGACCGTCCGGCAAGGGCGATGGAACGCATCTCGAGCTCCTCGGCCTCCTTGATGCTGCCGGCGGAATAGAGGGCGCGGCTCATGTTGAAGAGATATTCGGGTCGCTCCTCTTGTTTTATCGCCGCGGAATAGAATTCCCGCGCATTGTCGCGGTCGCCCCGTTCGCTCGCGCAGACGCCGCGCAGGTTGTTGAGCATCGCGAGCCGCCGGGTATCGCGGAGCTCTTTGGCGTATTTCGCGAACAGCGCGTCGGCCCGATCATAGCGGCCGGCATAGAGCGACTGCATACCGCGGGCAAAGGTCGCTTCGGGACTGCCGTCCGCCGTCACCTTTTCGGCGAAGGGGGGATCGTACACCGCCCGATAAAGCGCAATGGTCTCCGGCCGCCCCTCCGGTGAGGTGTGGGCGATGAGATCGATCCATATCCCCGCGGCGAGGTACAGGATCAGCAGCAGGATGAGCGCGGCAAGCTCGCGGTACCGCATAATGCGGTAGCAGAAGAATATCCAGAGGATGAAGAACAGCTCCAGCCCGATGACCCCCTTCACCGCCAACACGACGGCCGCCAGCATGACGACCACGCCGATGACCATGTGGAACAGCGAGAAGGATCCTACATGCGAATAGAGATGGACGAGCGACCTGCCGTATTTGACCACCATCACGAGCATCATCACGATGAACAATGTCGCCGTGAAGAGCATCAGCAGGCGGCACAGACCGCCGATGAATGCGTCGCGCACCGGGGTCCGCAGGGAGGTCACGGCATATTTGAAAAGCGATGAGCCCATCATGCCGATATCGCCGGGACGGTTCAGGAGTAGCGCATTGAAGCGGTTCAGCTGCGCCTCGGGCAGGTCGGGTGAAAAACGGGCGGCATACTCGGCGATGATCAGCTGTTTCGATCCGGTGGTCTCGGCCGCCTGACCGATCAGCCACAGCGAGCATTCGAAACAGTTGGGATAGTTGAGCGTCCGGAATTTCCCGTAGAGATCGGTGAGATTGCGGATGAGGTGGTCGTCGTCCATCTCGGCCAGTCCCGCCTGCGTCTGTTTCTTGAAGAACTCAGGCGTAAAGACCGGCGCCACCGTCCCTTCGGCCGCCGCGAGCGGCGCCGGAAGATCGACCAGACAGAACAACAGCAGAAGCGCCGCTATATTGAAGATGACGCGCATATCAGACCGCCCCCGTCGCGACCGGGTTGTCGGGATAGCTGATCCAGTCGCTCCAGCTCCCGGCGTAGAGACGGGCCGGCAGGCCGACCTCGCGCAGGGCGAGCAGGGTGTTGCAGGAGGTGACCCCCGAACCGCAGTATATCACGAATTCCTTCTTCTCAGCCAGATAGGGAGCGTAGATCGCCGTGAGTTCGGCCGCCGGCCGCAGCTGTTTCGATCCGTCGAAGTTGGCCTCCCACGGGATATTGATGGCGCCGGGGATATGGCCCGCAACTTTGTCTATCGGTTCGACCGTGCCGCGGAACCGTTCCGCCGACCGGACATCGACGAGCACCGCATCCTGCGCCGCGCGGTGTTTGCGTACTTGAGCGATATCCACCACCAGCGTATCGTCCTCGTGCGGCTGATAGCGGGTCGGCCGCCGGTTGGGCAGTGTCCGCGTGACGGGATACCCCTCGGTCAGCCAGCCCTCGATATGGCCGTCGAGCACGAAGGCAGTGCGGTGCCCGATGAGATTCAGCAGTACGACCAGCCGCGCCGCGTACATCCCGTAGGCGACCACCACGCTCTCCCGGGTCAGGCCGTTGGTCCCCATGACCTGCGCGAACTGGGCGAGATCGGGAAGCGGATGACGACCGCCGTGGCGTTCCTTCGGCCCCGAAAGGACCTCTTCGCCGTCGATGAACACGGCGCCGGGTATATGGTTGGCGAGGTATTGGGAGAGTCCGAAGGTGAGATCGGCAAGATCCCCGCGGCAGTCGGCGACGAGCGTCGTCTCGGCGTATAATTGCTTCTGCAACTCCTGCGGCGTCATGAAACTGCGCATCGACTCCTCCGGTCTTCGGTGGGGAACTCTACCCCGCGATGCGCCCCAAATCAACTTTTTCGCGCACGCGCGAGCCGCCCTTGACAAAGAAGGGCGAACTCTCTAGGATTGAGACCATTGTGTGTTGGTGTAACGACCGGAGATAACGCTTCGAATTGGAGGGTTCCATGTATCGCCTGATCGCTCTGTGTGTGTTCTTGACGGTCACCACGACATCGCTGTGCGCCCAGGATATGTGGCTGGTCAAGAAGATGGGAGAGATGACGACCGCCGACTTTTACCTGATGGAGATCGGCTCTCCGCTCACCGGCATCACCATCGGCAAAAAGAACAGCGGATCGAATGACGAACTTATCTGTTTCTATATGACCAACGGCGAACAGTGGAACCCGTGCCCTCCCAATATCACCCACTTTGCCATGGGCGACAGCGCCTTTCTGTTGGGAGCGAAGTATGCCTCCGCCACCGAACTGTACGCCATCCGCACCGAGATAAAGGGAATGAGCGGAACGACGGCGCTGGTGAAGCTCGATTCGAATCTCTTCAACATGACGGTCCTGAAGATGTTCGACAACAACACCGACACCGAGAACGGCACGATGGAGGTCCGCGGCGACACCCTCTGGATCGGCAGTACGAACGGCAAGATATATAAATCTATCGACGGCGGCAACTCGTTCCAGACCTACACCGTGACCACCGACGAATTGGTGCAGATATATTTCATCCGTTTCTGGGATGACCAGAACGGGTATCTGGCGGGCGGCGCGACCGAAGAAGGGACCGACAGCATGGGGCAGACGGTGACCACCCTGCTTGAAAAAGGCGGCATCTGGATGACCACCGACGGCGGCGAGACCTGGACCGCGCTGGTGGAGAATCTGCCGTACGCGTTCATCAAGGTGCGGGACCTGACCACCCTCGACGGCGGCGACCTGCCGGGCGGCAACTGGTACGCCATGTACACCGACGCCGACTCCTACAGCAGCAGCGGCACCGTCACCAAACATCTCGGTTTCACCACCGATAACTTCGCGACCATCGCCGAGGTAAGCCCCACCGCGAACACCGGCCGTAAATTCAACGGTTACGATGTCGGCGGCATCGATTTTCTCAGTAAAAAAGAGTTCTGGCTGGGAGGATACGCGACCGATTTTAAGGCCTGCTCCATGGTGACCTACGATGGCGGCGCGACCTGGATAGAGATGTTCCTTCCCACGCAGGTCGCCGAGGGGACCAACTTCATGTGGGGCTTCAAGGCGCAGAAATTCTACGATTCACATCACGGCTATGCGGCGGGTAGCCTCAACACCATCTTCAAATACGGTGACCCGAACGAGGTCTACGAACAGCCCGACACCGAACAGCCCGATGAGAGCGTGACCGACGATACGACTGCCGATACCATCGTGACCGATGACACCACGGCCGACAACGGCACCGTGACCGACGATACGGCCGCCGACACCGGCGCGACTGACGACAGCGACTCGCTGATCGAAGAAGAACCCGCCTGCGGCTGCAGCATCGTCTACTGATTTTTTTCCTCCACAAAGGAGGTTCGCTATGCAGACCCTTTCCGGCAAGACAGTCCTTATCACCGGCGCCAGCTCCGGCATCGGTCGCGCCTGCGTCGAAGCCTTCGCCCGTGAAGGGGCGCGGCTCATACTCACGGCCCGTCGCCACGAACGGCTTGATGCGCTCGCCGCCGAGATGAAAAAAGTCCGCGGGACCGACTGTCTGCCGCTCGCGCTCGATATCCGTTCACGGAGTGCCGTCGAGAAATTCGCGCAGGGCCTTCCCGCCGAATGGTGTGCGGTCGATATCCTCATCAACAACGCCGGACTCGCCCGCGGTCTCAATAAAGTGTACGAGGACGATCCTCGGAGCGGCGACGAGATGATCGACACCAATATCAAAGGAGCGCTCAACCTCATTCGGGCCGTCGTTCCCGGCATGGTGGAACGGGGGCGCGGGCATATCATCAACATCGGCTCCATCGCCGGGCACGAGACCTACCCCGGCGGCGCGGTCTACTGCGCCACCAAACACGCCCTCGACGCCATCACCAAGGGACTCCGGATGGATCTTCTACAGACGCCGGTCCGCGTTTCGACGGTCGACCCGGGGCTCACGCAGACCGAGTTCAGCGAGGTCCGTTTCCACGGCGATAAAACAAAGGCCGACGCCGTCTACCGCGGGCTGACCCCGCTCACTCCCACCGATATCGCCGAGACGGTGCTCTTCGTCGCGACACGGCCGCCCCATGTGCAGATCGCCGAGGTGATCGTACTGCCGACCGCGCAGGCATCGGCACTGTTGGTTGATCGCCGCAATGATACATAAATTAACTAAAGGTATATATCATTGTAGCAAAGTTATATGAAAGTCTTGACTAATTATAAAAAATTATTCATACTGCCGCTATGAACAGCGTGGGAACAGAACAGAACCACCAACTGGCCAAACTGGTCGATATGGATGACCCGCAGGCCGTTCTGGCCGAGGTCGAAACGGTCGTCCGTCTTATCCATCCGGCCTTCGATCTCCATTTCCTGCGGCGCGCCTACGGCGATGTCCTCAAGATGTTCGCGGGTGAATTCCCCGGCTACCGCGCCTGCAACACCGAATACCACGACCTCAAGCACACCACCGACGCGACCCTCGCGATGACCCGGCTCATTCACGGCGCCGTCATGGAGGGCAATCCGATATCGGCCCGCAATGTCGAGCTCGCCATCGCATCGACCCTCTTCCACGACATCGGCTACATCCAGAACGAAGGGGACGACGGCACCGGCGCGAAATACACCAAGAGCCACATCGACCGGAGCGCCGACTTCCTCGGGGAATACTTCCGCGCCGCCGGCTTTCCCGAAGATGATGCCGTCGACGGCCGCGATATGCTCGCCTGCACCGGACTCACCGTCCGCATCGGCGAGATCCGTTTCCGCTCGTTCGAGATACGGATGCTCGGGATGATGCTCGGCACCGCCGACCTGCTCGGGCAGATGGCCGACCGCACCTATCTTGAGAAGCTCTCCTACCTCTACCGGGAGTTCAAGGAGGCGGAGGTCCCCGGCTTCAACGAAGAGATAGACATGTATATCAATACGCTCGGCTTCTACGAACTCACCAAGAAGCGGTTCGCCAACGATCTGGGCGGCGTCAACCGTTTCATGCGGGCCCATTTCCGCGAGCGGTGGGGGGTCGATTCGGATCTCTATGCCGCCGCGGTGGAACGGCAGATGGACTATCTGCGCGAGGTGCTCGAAAAATACCGCCCCGATTATCGCAACTACCTGCGGCGCTGGCAGTATCTCAAGAAAGAGGCAAGTGTAACGAAAAAGTAGAGCCCTTCCCCGGCTCACTCTCCACCGACACCGATCCGCCGTGCGCCAACGCGATGTGCTTGACGATGGCGAGTCCCAGCCCGGTGCCGCCGACGGTGCGGCTACGCGCCTTGTCGACGCGGTAGAATCGTTCGAACAGCCGCGGCAGATGCTCCGAGGCGATGCCGACGCCGGTGTCGGCGACGCTGATGGTCGCCTCGTTCCCCGTCCTGCGCGCCTCTACTGTTATCGTTCCGGTATCGTTCGAGTACTTGACGGCGTTGTCGACCAGATTGACGATCGCCTGTTCCAGAAGCGCCGCGTTGACCGGCGCGCAAAGTGTCCCGTCGCATACCGTGGAGATGCGGATACTCCGTTCGGCGGCCCGTTCGCGGAACAATTGCACCGCCGCATCGAGTATCGGCCGGAGCTCCGTGCGGTCGCGGGCGATGCCGCCGTGTTCGGTGTCGCGTTCTATCTTTGACAAAGCGAGCAGGTCCTCGATGATGGCGCCGAGCCGGTCGCTCTGCCGCGCGATGGTATCGAGGAACGACCGGGCGTTGGCGGGGTCGTCCATCGCGCCGTCGCGCAGTGTCTCGATAAAACCCTTGATCGAGGTTATCGGGGTGCGCAGTTCGTGCGACACATTGGCGACGAACTCCTTGCGTATGTTCTCGAGTTTCTTCAGCCGCGTCACATCGCTGAATACCAGCAGCGCCATCCGCGTCTCTCCCGGGACGATGGT
>CAYPQK010000062.1:0-20004 GCA_964412895.1 uncultured Spirochaetales bacterium | reverse complement strand
ACCGGGGCGTTGGCGGGGATGAGCGCCAGCATCTCGCGGTAGGCTTCCCGCTGGGCGGCCGATGGATAGTACTGCCGCGTCAGATGGTAGAGATCGGCCGGCTGGATAGGCTGAAAAGCGATGAACAGGGCGAGCGTCCCGGCGGTCAGCGCGATGAAGCGGCGGCGCCACCGGCCGGGGAAGCGGGCGGCGGCATAGATCAGGCAGACGAGCAGGACCGTCTCCTCGGTCGCGCCGTAGAAATAGCCCGACCACGAGTTGGGGAAGGTGGAGAGATAGCGGGTCGCGAGCATCGTCCCGGCGAGGAGGAGCAGCCACGGGAAAAGGAAGGGGAGGAAGGCGAGCGTCGCGAAGGGATGTATGAACTGTATCGCCTTCTGTCCCGGCGAGAGCATCACGGTGAGAAGCTTCGACGGGTTGATCAGGGCGGTCCTCAGCACCTCGCCGAAGGAGTTGCCGACGATGCCGAACCCCTTGTCGCGCAGGTGGCGGAAACCTCCCGCGATGAAATGGGGGAAGATGACCAGTATCTCGACGGCGAACAGTCCTGCCGACAGCAGGAACACGGCGATGCCGACGCGGTAGGCGCGGTAATGGCCCGCGAGGAACAGCCCGAAGGTCGCGGTGAAGAGGAGGAAGTTCTCCTTGCAGAGGATGAGCAACACAAGCGGGATAGAGAGCAGTGTCCAGCGGCGGCGGTCGGCCAGATAAAAAAGCCACGGCAGGAATCCGGCCGCTATCGTCTCGGGATTGAAATCGTACATGACGGCCGACTGCACCCCGAACAGGTTCGGATAGATGAGGGCACAGACAAGAGCGAGGGTCGCCGAATGGAGGCGGCGCCGCGCGAACCGGTAGAGTGGCACGAGTCCCGAGGCGACGGCGAGCGACTGCGCGAACAGCAGTGCGCCGGGACTTTTCCACAGCCAGACGAAGGGGACGATGAGAAAGTCGATGAACTCGGCGTGATCGCCGAAGGCGTTGCGCCCCATGACGGTATTGTCGGGCGACAGCCCCTGCGAGAGGAGATATATGGTCTGGGCGAACAGGCCGAGATCCTTCGATCCGGCGGCGAAGGATATATAGCGGTAATAGGAAAAGCCGAAGAGCCAGCCGAACGCGATGAGCGCCGGAAGGTAGGGGATCCACCGTTCGCGCCGGCGCAGGGACCGTTCGGTCCGGGCAAAAAGACGGAGCGGCTGCACGGCGGGCCGCGCGAGGTAGAGGGCCGTCGCTCCGCTGAGCGGCAGGGTGAAGATCGCGCCGTTATTGCCGAAAAGGGCGAGAAGCAGCGGCATCGCGGCGGCGATGAGCGTCACGGCGAAGAGCTGCCGGTGGTCGCGTCCGGTGTCGCTGAGCCGGAAGAGGGCGAACAGGAGGAGTGCGGTCAGCAGCGAGAGCGGCAACAGCCATGCCGGTTCTCCCTTCATGCGGGCGGCGGTGTCGAACGATAAACGGATCGTGCCGGTCAGGATAAAGGCATGGTAGACCCAGAGATACCCGGCGATAAGGGCGCATAAAAAGGGGAGCAGCGCCGTCGGCAGCGCGTCGCGCATATGTTCTCTAAGTAGGCGAACCATCACCGAAGATATACCCTGCGCGGAGAAAAAAAGCAATAAGGCCCCGCAGAAAGGGGGAAAATTTGAAAAAGCGGCGTTTCGGGTTACCATCACGGCATCAGTTATCCGTAATGGGAGAACCGGCGATGCGTTGGTATCACGCGATAGGTTTCACGGCGCTGTTCCTGCCGTTCGCCTGCACGACCTCCACCGACACCGATGTCGGCGGTGACGACACGCCGCATCAGGTCGGTTCCGCCTGCAAAGTATCGGTGCACGGCACACTCGACTGCGACAGTACCGGACTCAAGATCCTGCGGTGCGAGGACGGTCATTTCTGGCTGGAGACCAACTGCGGCACGACGGGACAGACCTGCGAAGACTACGGCGATACGGCGGAGTGCGTGGGTGGTACGGTGGCCGACGACGATGAGCCGGAGGATGGCGATGAGGCGGTCGACGACGCGGAACCGCGCGACGACGACATCATCCCGGCACAGGTGTCGCCGGGAGCCGACTGCACGGGGGAACTCGAGGCGCTTGGCCTGACCTCGGCGTTCGGCTGCAGCGGCGACCGCATCATGATCTGCTCGTCGCAGACCGGCAACAAGTGGGCGTCCTTCCAGGACTGTTCGCAGAGCGGTCGGACCTGCTGGGTCAACGGCGAACGGACGGCGGCCTACTGTCAGGGCGAGGCGACCGGCGATTACGATAACCCGGCCGACGATGACGCGTCGCCGGATGTCGATACGGTCGATGTCGACGAGGTCGAGGCGGAGCCCGATAACGACACGCCCCAGCCCGATGCCGACAACCCGCTGACCGGCGACTGCGTCTATTTCGTCGATCCGGATGCCGCCGCCGCAACGCCCGACGGCCTGTCGTGGCAGACCGCGTTCGCGATGCCGCAGGAGGCAATCGACGCGGCGGCCGCATTTCTGGCGGACTACACCTCCGGCCGGTGCGAGGTGTGGGTCGCCGCCGGGACCTACCGGCTGTATGAGAGTTCTTCGGACGATACACTTCTGTTGCGCGACCGGGTCGATCTCTACGGCGGCTTCACCGGCGTTGAGACGGCGCGCACCGAACGCGATTGGGCGGCGCACCAGACGATACTCAGAGGGACCGATGCCGCGGGGACGGCCCATGTCCGCCATGTGGTGACCGCCGCGGCCGCTTCCACGATCGACGGCTTCACCATAACGGGCGGCGCCGCGACCGGCACCGGCGCGCAAACGCACGGCGGCGGCATCAGCGCGGTCGACGCCGCGCCGACCGTCCGCAACTGCCGGATAGAATCGAACACCGCGGCCGGCAACGGCGCCGGTGCGTATCTGCTCCGTTCCGACGCGGTCATAGAAGAGAGTCTGTTCATGAACAATGCCGCGCAGGGCGACGGCGGCGCCATCGCCTCGTCGAACGGATCGCCACTCATCAACGCCGTCCCGTTCATCGGCAACAGCGCGGTCAACGGTGGGGCGCTTTCCGCGACGCTCGGCACGGCCGAGGTGGTCAATGACCTTTTTTTCGGCAACAGCGCGACGGGACAAGGCGGTGCGATATACAGCTACCAGTATGCATCGACCGTCATCACCAACGGTTCCTTCTCGGGCAATCAGGCGGCCGAAGGGGGCGCGCTCTACAGCGGCGGGACGAGCCATCCGGTCGTCACCAACGCGATACTCTGGGGCGACAGCTCGGACGACGGGAAGGAGATCGCGGGCGGCGCGCCGTCCGTTTCCTATAGCGATGTCGCCGGAGAACTCTTCATCGGGGCGGGCAACATCTCGGCCGATCCGCTCTTTGTCGACGGCCCGGCGGGCGACCTCCACCTGACCGACGGCTCGCCCTGCATCGATGCGGCGAAAGGAAGCATCGGAGGTTTCACGCCGCCCGATACCGACAGCGAGGGGAGCGGGCGTCACGATGTCGTGACGGTCGCCGACACCGGCACCGGCACGCCGACCTTCGTCGATATGGGCGCCTACGAATTTTACTGAAAAGACACCGCGCTAACGGTTAAGCGAGAAGAATTCCCCTTCGAGCCGGTCGCGGATGTTCTCGAGCCGCGCGAGGATCGCGTCGTCGGCTTCGGCGGCGCGCACCAGCGCCTCCCAGTGGGCCCGCATGATATCCTCTTTTCCCGAACAGATGAGCAGGAGATCGCTCTCCGAAGCGAGGAAGAGCGCCGCCTTCTCCTCGGGCGACCAGTTGTCGAGCGCGTGCATCTCGATGTCGTCGGTCATCACGATGCCGTCGAATCCCATGTCGCGGCGCAGGATGCGCATCCATTGCCGCGAAAGGCTCGCGGGGAAGAGTGGGTCGGCGTCGGGGACGAGGATATGGGCGACCATCACGAACCGCGCCGTTCCGGCAAGCCGCCGGTAGGGGAGGAGGTCGGTCGCCGCAAGGTCGCGCAGCGATTTTTCGATGTGCGGCAGTTCCTTGTGCGAATCTATCGTCGTCGCACCGTGTCCGGGGAAATGCTTGATGACGCCGAAGACCCCTTCGTCGCGGAGCGCCGACAGGTAACGCAGCGCGTGGCGGGATACCTCTTCCGGGTCGTCGGAAAAAGCCCGGTCGCCGATGATGCTCGCATCTTCGCCGGAGCGGAGATCGACGACGGGTGCCATGTCCATCGTGATGCCGATACGCTTCAGTTCGCGGCCGAGCGCCTTGACCCGGTCGCTGAATTCATCCTCGTCCAGCGCGGCGAGCGCCTTGGCCGACGGCAGCGAGTAGGGTCCGGTGGGAAGTCGCCGCACGCGGCCTCCTTCCTCGTCTATCGAGACGATGCGGAGTGACTCTATGCGCCGGAGCTCGCCGCACAGCGACTCAAGCGACGCAATCGTTTCGACATTGCGGCGGAAGAAGATGACGCCGGCGGGGCAGGTCTCGCGGTAGAAGCGCTCCTCCCGTTCGGTGAATGACGGTCCCGAAAGCGAAAAAACGCAGGCGGAGCCTGCGGCCCGTTTTATCCTATCAAGGCGAGACATCTGAGCATCTCCTCCAGTTTGCGGAAGGCGCGGCCGCGATGGCTGAGGGCGTTCTTCTCATCGGGTGACAACTGGGCGAGCGTCCGCGTATCGCCCTGTGCGATGAACATCGGATCGTAACCGAAACCGCCGTCGCCCCGTTCATCGTCGATGAGGGTGCCGTCGACCCGGCCGGTGGCGACAAGTGCATTCCCGGCGGCGCAGATGAGTACCGCCGTGCAGAGGAAATGGGCGTTCCGGTCGGCAATGCCGACAAGGTCGCTCCGCAGTTTTGCGCGGTTGCGGGCATGATCGCCGTTCACCCCGCCCCAGCGGGCCGAATGGATGCCGGGGGCGCCCTTCAGCGCCGGGACGATGAGCCCCGAATCGTCCGAAAGGACCGGCAGGCCGCCGGTGACCGCGCGCGCCACTTCGGCCTTGATGACGGCATTCTCAAGGAAGGTCTTGCCGTATTCCTCGGGGTCGAAATCTTTATCGAAGTCAAGAATGGAGAGTATCTCGACGCCGGTGAATATCTCGCGCGCTTCCTGCAGTTTATGTTTGTTGCCGGTGGCGAAAACGATCTTCATACGGTTCCTCATGTCGAGACCTCTGAAGGATACACCGGCACCGAAGAAAAGCAACAAAGGGCCGCCGGAGAGAAGAAGTTGCATAGGCAACTAAAATAGTTGCAATGGCAACCAACTTGTGGTATAGACAACCGGTCCCGATCGTAGTGGAGGAGAACCGATGCACATCAACGCCCGGATAGGTCGCGCGCTGTCGACCGTCCACCGCATGACCCAGACGCATATCTCGCGCCAGCTCGAACCGTTCGCGCTCGGTTCGGGGCAGTTCCCGTTCTTCATGGCCATCATGCGCAACGAGGGGGCTACGCAGGAGGAGATATCGGAACGCCTGCGCATGGACAAGGCGACCACCGCCAAGGCGCTGCATAAGCTGGTCGATGCCGGATATGTCGCCAAAGAACGCGATCCGGAGGACGGCCGGGTATGGCGCATCCGTTTTACCGAAAAGGGTCACGCGCTGACCCCCGCAGTGCTCGGCTGTCTGCGCGGCTGGAGCGAGATCATGTACACCGGTTTTACGGTCAAAGAGAAAAAAGTTTTTACGGATATGCTCGAACGGATCGTCAGGAATATCGACGCACAGGGAGATACGCGGCCATGATACGATATCTTTCGCTTTTCCTGATACTGTCGGCCTTCGCTCTGTCCGTCGCGGCGGCGGAAATGCTGACGCTCGATGAGGCGCTGCAGAGCGCGGTGACCGCCAATCCGAGCTATCTTTCGTCGGTGAAGAGCGCCGAAGCCTCCGAGAATAAACAACTGCTGGTGCGTGCTGGATTCATGCCGGTCATATCGAGTGAACTCAGCTACAAACGGACCACCCTCAATTCCGCGCCCATTCCCGGCGCCTCTTCCACGCAGGATCTTCTCGGCATGTTCAATCCCTCGGCGCTGAACCCCGCGGCCACGATGCCCAAGGAACGCTCCGAAAACGATTCCTTCAACAACTACTCTCTTTCACTTCTGGTCACTCAGAACATCTGGGATTTCAAGACCTATTTCAACTATCAGGGGGCCGGTTACACCCGGAGCGCCGCCGAGCTCGACGCCGACGCGGCGGTGAACAATCTCTACCTGACGGTGGTGCAGGCCTACTACGCGGTGCTGGCGGCCGACGCGGCGCTCGTTTCGGTGCGCGGATCGGTCGCGCAGATGGAAAAACGCTATGAGACGGCCACGGCGCAGGTGGACAACGGCCTGCGCACCCCGGTCGATAAACTGCGGGCCGAAGCGGAACTGGCGGCGGCGCATCTCAATCTGATAAAGGCGACCAATCTGCGGCTGAACGCCCAGAAGGCGCTGGCGACCGCCATCGGACTTGACCCGGCGAAGGAACTGGAGATCGATCCCGCGTCAAGCGTGGGCGATGTGGGTGAGGATGATGCGGCGCGTGCGGTGGCGTCGGCCATAGCGCAGCGGCCCGATACCCGCGCTTTAAAGGAAAAGATCGCGGCTGCCCGGATGACGGCCAGGGCGTCGCGCGGCGACTATTATCCGCAGTTCAAGGCCAACGCCGGTCTTAGCTACGGCGGTTACGAAATTGACGCGTTCAAATACAACTGGTACATCGGCGCGGCGGTCAGCTGGAATATCTTCGCGGGACTTGCCACCCAGACACAGGCGAAGGACGCCGACGTGGCGGTGGCGATACTGGAGCTCAACCTGCGGGCGCTTGAACAATCGATCCGCTACGAGGTCGAGACCGCCCTCACCGCCCTGAAAGAGGCCCGCGAGAAAGAGGCGCCGACCCGGACGATGTACGACGCGGCCAAGGCGGCGCTCGATCTGGCCGACCAGCGGTTCGCACAGGGGCTCGGCACCATCACCGATGTCTCCGACGCGCAGGCCTTCTACGAACAGGCATCCTCGGCGCTCATCCAGACGCGCTACGATCTGGAGACGGCCAAGGCGCGGCTGAAAAAGGCGCTGGGGCTGGGCGGCCGTTCCTTCTATCAACACAAGGGAGAATGATATGCGTACCCTCTGCATCATAGTCGTTGCCGCGCTTTTGTCGGCCTGCGGCGCAAAACCGGCCGAGCCGCCGGCGGCCGTCGGCAAGGGGGGCGGCGCCACCGTTGCGCTCAAGGCGGCGGTGACCGAGAAGATGGAACGGTCGGTCGAGATGACCGGATCGCTCCTGCCGTCGCGTGAGGCGACCGTCGCCATCGAGACCGACGGCCGTATCGCAACGCTCGCGGCGGACCTCGGATCGGTGGTCAAGGCGGGGGCGGTGATCGCGCGGATAGCGCCCGAAGAATATGAATTCAAGGTGCGGCAGGCCGATGTGGAGTTCAAGGCGGCCGAGGCCGATCTTGCCCGCATCACGGCGCTGGCCGACAAAAGCATGGCCACGCGCCAGCAGGCCGACGACGCCGCGCGGCGGGTCGATGTGGCCCGCGTGACGCTCGATACCGCGAAGAAAAAACTGGCCGACACCGAACTCAAGGCGCCGTTCGACGCGGTGGTCGCCAAACGGTTGGTCAACGAGGGAGAATATGTCCGGACCGGGAGCGCGATCTTCCAGCTCGTGCAGGTCTCCCCGCTCAAGTTCCGCGGCGAGGTGCCCGAACGGTACGCGCCGCTCGTAAAAAGCGGTGTCGCCGTTACGGTGATGCCCGCGTCGGTCCCCGGCACGACCGCAAAGGGGACGGTACGGCGGGTAAGCCCGCTCATCAACGCCGAGAACCGCTCCTTCGCGATAGAGGCCGAGGTGCCCAACGGCGATCTCAAGATAAAATCGGGGACCTTCGCCACCTGTCGGATATCGCTGCCGGGTAGCGAGGAGGTGGTCGCGGTGCCTGAAAGCGCCCTCATCACCTTCGCCGGGAGCGATAAGGTATTCATCTTCGCCGATGGCAAGATAAAAGAACGGATCGTCACGGTCGCCCTCCGTCGCGGTGGGCGGGTCATCATCTCACAGGGTCTTGCGGCGGGCGAACAGGTGGTGGTCAGCGCCTCCGAGACGCTCTACGACGGCATGACCGCCGCGCCGCGTACGGAGTAAACGCATGAACGCATTCACGGTCTTCATACGGCGGCCCGTCTTCGCCACGATGCTTACGGTGATGCTGGTGGTTCTGGGGATATTCTCCTACCGCGCCATCGGCGTCGACCTTTCGCCCAAGATAGAATTTCCGTTCGTCACCGTCACCACTGTCATGCGCGGCGCCTCGCCCGAAGAGGTCGAGACGCTCATCACCAAACCGATCGAAGAGGCGGTCAATACCGTTTCGGGCATCGACGAACTCTCCTCGACCAGTAGCGAAGGGGTATCGCGCGTCCGCGTCCGGTTCCTCCTCGAAAAGCCGGTCGACGAGGCGGTGCAGGATGTGCGCGACAAGGTGTCGGCGGTGGTCGCCCTGCTACCGGAGGGGACCGAGATGCCGGTCGTTACCCGGATGGATCTCGATTCCTTTCCGGTCATCACCCTCGCCCTGTCGGGGAACCGCGATCCGAAGGAACTCTCCGAGATCGCGCGGCTCTCGATAAAGGAATCGCTCGAGAATGTGTCGGGGGTCGGCGCGGTGACGCTCGCCGGGTACTGGAGCCGTGCTATCAATATCACGCTGGACGCCGACAAGATGCAGGCGCTCGGTATCCCGGTCGCCGCGGTCAAGGCGGCGCTCTCGGCGCAGAATGTCGAGATCCCGGCGGGCCGTATCGACAAGGGGGGGCGCGAGGAGATGCTCCGGACGCTCGGCCGTGTCGGATCGCTGGAAGATCTCCGCCGGATAACGATACTTTCCAAAGGGGGACGGCAGGTACAGCTCGGCGACATCGCGCAGGTGGCCGATTCGGTCGAAGAGCCGCGCAACATCGCCCGTCTGTGGAAAAAGAACGACGACAAGGTTTACGCCGCCACCGTTTCGCTCGATGTGATCAAGCAGTCGGGTTCCAACACCATCGCGGTGGTCGACGCGGTCAAGGAGCGGATGGAGAAGATACTCCCGACCCTGCCGAAGGATATCGCGGTCGAGGTGGTCTCCGACCAGTCGATCTTCATCAATAACTCGCTCCATGAACTGAAATTCCACCTCCTGCTCGGCGGCCTGCTCGCGTCGCTCGCGGTGCTTTTGTTCCTCGGCAATCTCCGCGCGACCATCATCGCCGCCGTCGCGATACCGGCATCGCTCATCGCCACCTTCACCTTCATGCAGGGGATGGGTTTCACCCTCAACAACATGTCGCTTCTCGGGCTCACGCTGTCGGTCGGTATCGTCATAGACGACGCCATCGTCGTGCTGGAGAACATATACCGGCACATGGAGCAGTACGGCAAGAGCGCCTACGACGCCGCCATCGACGGTCTCAAGGAGATCGGACTGGCGGTCACGGCGACCACTACCTCGCTCATGGTCATCTTCCTGCCGATCGCTTTCATGCAGGGGATGTCGGGCCGTTTCTTCCACGAATTCGGCCTGACGGTCGCCTTCGCCATCGCGGTGTCGCTGTTCATCTCCTTTACCCTCACCCCGATGCTCTCCTCCAACTTCCTGCGGCATAAGCCGGGCGACGACCATCTGATGGCCGCGGTGTGGAAGCGGGTCGAGTCGGTCTACGGTACCGCGGTCGAATTCTCGCTGCATCACCGGTGGGTCATCGTCCTCATCGCCGTCGCCATCATCGTTTCGGTGGTGCCCATCAGCAAACAGCTCGGCAAGGACTTCATGCCGATAGACGACCGCGGTGAGATACAGGTCGAGCTTCAACTGCCCTCCGGCGTGACGCTGGATAGCGCCACCGCCATGACCGAGGCGGTGGAACGCGACATCCGCACGGCCCGCGGCGTGATGCTCACGCTTTTGCAGATCGGCCGCAGCGGCGCCGACGATGTGACCAACGCCAAGATATATGTCACCCTTGTGCCGCTCGAAAAGCGCGACTATTCGCAGTTCGATGTCCAGCGCGATATCCGCCGTCTGCTGGCGAAATACCCCGAGATCGTCTCGTCGGCCAGCGCGATCGGCGGATCGTTCGGCGGCGGCCGTGCATCGACCTTCCAGTACGATCTGACCGGTCCCGATCTCGATAGGCTTATGGGCTATTCCGACAAGATAGTGGCTAAATTGCGCGACATGCCGGGGTTCGTCGATGTCTCGACCTCTCTGGTCGCCCGTAAGCCCGAAGCGCGGGTGATCATCGACCGGCAGAAAGCGGCCGATCTGGGGCTGTCGGTCGGCGACATCGCCGGGACGCTCCGGACGCTCGTCGGCGGCGAGATAGTCACCAAATACCGTGATGGTTCCGAGCAGTACGATGTCTGGCTCCGGCTCGACCGCAGTTTCCGCGACGATGCCGAATCGCTCGGTACGCTCACCGTCGCCTCGGCGAAGGGACCGGTGCCGCTGTCGCAGGTCACCCGCATCGAATACGGCAAAAGCCCGTCGGTCATCGACCGCTTCAACCGTCAGCGGCGCGTCTCGATCTACACCAACCTCGACGGCATCGATACGGGCGCCGCCACCGCGACGCTCGACACGATGGTCAAGGAGCTCGACCTCCCCGCCGGGTATCAGCCGGTGAAGATCGGTCGCTCGAAGGTGATGGCCGAATCGATGAACAACATGCTGATGGCCTTCGGGTTCGCCTTCATCTTCATGTATATCGTCCTTGCGGCGCAGTTCGAGAGTTTCGTCCATCCCATCACGATCCTGCTCGCCCTGCCGCTCACCCTGCCGTTCGCCCTGCTGTCGCTCCTGCTCACCGGCGAAACGCTCAATCTCTACAGCCTGCTCGGCATCTTCATGCTCTTCGGCATCGTCAAGAAGAACGGCATCCTGCAGATAGATTACGCCAACACGCTTCAGGCGCGCGGGGAACCGCTCGAACAGGCGATCATCGACGCGAACAAAGCGCGGCTCCGTCCCATCCTCATGACCACGATGACGCTGGTGGCGGGCATGACGCCCATAGCGCTGGGGACCGGTCCCGGCGCCGCGGCGCGCGCCTCGATGGCCAAAGGAATCATCGGCGGGCAGTTACTGTCGCTGATCATCACGCTGTTGGTGGTGCCGGTGGGATATCACTTTTTTGAATCGCTGAAAAAGCGGCTGGGATTCAAGACCGGTAGCTAGTCCTCTTTCTTCGCTTTCATCGATTCCCAGATGAAATACACGATGAGTCCGGCGAACGCCACGAACGCGAGCGCTTCGGAGATGACCGCGCCGTTGGTGACGGCCGACCAGTCTATCAGCATCATCGACTGTTCACTGCCGGTGATGAAGAGTATCACCGCGCCGATGACGCCGAAGAGCGCCGCGCCGGCGATGAAGCCGGAGGCGATCAGGATGCCGCGGTCGTTGCGCGCCTTGGCCAGTTTCTCATCCGCATTTTTATTGAAGTAATGGTTCAACAGGCCGCCGACCACCAGCGGAGTGTTGAGCGACAGCGGGATGAACATGCCGAGCGCGAAGGCGAGCGGCGATATCTTGAGCCAGTTCATAAGTATGGAGATGACCGCGCCGACCGCCAGCAGTATCCACGGGGCGCCGGTCCCCGACATGAGCGGTTCGATGATCGCCGCCATGGCGTTCGCCTGCGGGGCGACCATAGGATTGGGGTGTGCCGCGGTCTGGACGAAGCCGAAGACCTCGCTCAGAACGAAGATGACGAGGCCGACGGTGGCGGCCGCCACGAGCGTTCCGAGGAATTTGTAGGTCTCCTGTTTGTAGGGCGAGGTGCCGAGCCAGTAGCCCACCTTGAGGTCGGTGATGAAGCCGCCCGCCATCGACAGTGCGGTGCACACGATGCCGCCGATGATGAGCGACGCGACCATCCCCTGCCAGCCGCTCAGTCCCGCCCACACGAGGATCGCCGAGGAGAGGATGAGTGTCATGAGCGTCATGCCGGAGACCGGGTTGGTGCCGACTATCGCGATGGCGTTGGCCGCGACGGTGGTGAAAAGGAAAGAGATTATAAAGACCGTGAGCAGGGCGACAACCGCCTGCATCATCGTGATCTTGACGCCGAACAGGAGGAACAGGAACACCGCGACGAGCGTGAATCCGATGAGGAGCAGGACGAACGACATCTTGAGGTCGCGGTCGGTGCGGACCGCCTGCGCCTGCCCGGAGGCCTTGCCGCCGATGCCGACCGCCAGTTTGAAGGCCGACCCGATCACGCCGCCCGATTTGATGATACCGATGATGCCGGCCATCGCGATGGCGCCGATGCCGATGGGGCGGACATAGTTCTTGAAGATGAGTTCGGGGCTCATCGCGGCGAAGGGGTTGCTCCCCGCGCCGGCGGCCAGCGCCAGCGCGCCGATCTCGTTGATGAGCGGTATGAAGACGAACCACGACAGGAGCGAGCCCGCCACGATGATGAGCGAGAAGCGCAGGCCCACGAGGTAGCCGAAACTGAATATGAGGGCGCTGACATTGAACTTGAAGACCATCTTCACCTTCTCGGCGAGCAGTTCGCCGTAGGGGAGGGCGCGGGAGGTGAATTCTTCGCCCCACAGTTTCAGGTAGGTGAAGGCGAAGTCGAACAGGCCGCCGATGAGTCCGCTGACCACGAGGAGCTTCGCCTGCGCGCCGCCCTTCTCGCCGGTCATGAGTATCTCGGTGGTGGCGGTCGCTTCGGGGAAGGGGAGTTTGCCGTGCATGTCGCGCACGAAATACTTACGGAACGGGATGAGGAAGAGGATGCCGAGGAAGCCGCCGAGGAGCGACGAGAAGAATATCTGCCAGAAATCGACCCGTATCTCGGGGTATTTCGCCTGCAGGATGTAGAGTCCGGGGATCGTGAACACGGCGCCCGCGACGATGACGCCCGAGGCGGCGCCGATCGACTGGATGATGACATTCTGGCCGAGCACATTCTTCTTGCGGAGCGCCGCCGAGGCGCCCACGGCGATGATCGATATCGGGATGGCCGCTTCGAACACCTGCCCGATCTTGAGCCCGGAATAGGCCGCGGCAGCCGAGAAGACCGCCGCCATCAGGAGGCCCATGAAGAGCGACCAGCGCGTCACTTCCTGCACATTCTCGGTCGCCGGCATCACCGGCTGATAGATCTCGCCTTCCTTGAGTTCGCGGTAGGCATTCTCGGGGAGCCCCTTGACGGGTCCGCCTTCACCGTGTCCTGACATGAGTTCCTCCTATGGATTGGTTGGTCTGAAAACCAGCATGCGGAAGAATACCGTACCGGTCCGATTTGTCAATTATTAGGAGCGACGGGGGTGGCTAAAAGATTTTGATTTCATTTTTGAAGAAGGATATAATCGGCCATCCACTTGGGAGGGGAGAACAACATGATCAACGAACAGCAGCAGACGAACGCACAGGATGCGGTGATATCGGATGGGCGGCCGCCGCTCACCAATCAGCAGGTGAAGTCGGGAGCGAGCTGGTTCTACTGGATCGCGGGGCTTTCGATCATCAACACCCTCATCGCCAACTTCGGCGGCGAGATGACCTTTATCGTGGGACTGGGTATCACGCAGTTCGTCGACGGTCTCTTCATGGCGATATTTGGTGATGCGGTCGGGATGGCGAGGACCATAGGGATGGCGGTGATGGTGGCGTTCGATCTGTTCTTCGCGGGGTTGTTCATCTTTTTCGGAGTGAAGGCGGCGCAGGGGAAGCGGTGGGCATTCCTCGTTGGTATGTTCCTATATACACTCGATTCGTTCATCTATTTCATGGTGCAGGACTGGTTCGGCTTCGGGTTCCATGTCTTCGCGCTGGTCATGATGTTCATCGGGTTCCGCGCCATCGGGAAAGAGATGCCCCAGCCGCAACCGACCAACCTGGTGTGATAGCTACTTCGACTTGAATTCCCAGATGCCGTTGTAGGCTTCGCCAGACTCTTTAAGTTCGAGGGCGCGTTCCTTGAGGAAGCAGAACGCCTTGTCGTCGGGGAAGGTGTTTTTCTCGCACGCGGCGAGACACCCTGCCATGTCGCCTGCGACGAACGCGGTGAGCGCCGGTTCGTACTGCTCCTTGAGTTTCCGTTTCTCCTCTATCCCCGCATCGGAGAGCCGCCCCCATCAGTTCGAAGATGGGAACGCCCTTCTTTTTCCCCTTCACCTGCACGGTGTCGAGCCAACGGAACAGGAACTCGTCCTGCGCCCGTTCGAAGATCTTCTCCGATGCGATGATGCGGACGCCGTAGGGGCGCGTGAGCCCTTCCATGCGCGACGCCGTGTTGACCGCGTCGCCGATGGCCGAGTAGTTGAACCGCTCCTCGGAGCCCATGTTGCCGACGATGGCGTCGCCCGCGTTGACGCCGACTCCCATCCGGACATCGGGTTTTCCCTCGATCTTGAACTCGGCACGGACGATATCCATCCGCTCCATGATCTTGACCGCCGAGCGGCACGCCTCTTTTTCCTTGTCGGCTATCTCGATGGGAGCGCCGTAGAGCGCCATCATTGCGTCGCCCATGTACTTGTCGAGGAAGCCGCTGTGTTCGAGCACCGCGGCGGTCGCCGGGGTGAAGAGGCGGTTTATCGCCTTGATGAGGTCCTCGGGCGGCATCGATTCGGAGAGGGTCGTGAAGCCGACGATATCGGAGAAGAGGGCGACTATCTCTTTTTTCCGGCCGTAGAGCTGTATCTGATCGGGGTCGCCGGTGAGCTGGGAGAGCAGTTTCGGGTCGAGGTACTTCGAGAAGGCGTTGCGCATGAAGGAGGACTGCTTGTCGACGAAGAAGTATTTGCCGATGTAGACCACGAGTGTCAGGAACCACAGGAAGAGGAGCGGCGTCGCCATGTAGACGAGCACGCCCGACTTGTGGGCGAAGTAGCCGAAGAGAAAAAAAGCGACCGAATAGATTGCGGTGCCGGTGATCCCCTGCCAGAGCGGAACGCGGTGGAAGAGGAACCGAATGAAGAAGAGCGGGATGAGGACAAAAAGGAACGAGATGAAGTATGACCACGCCGGTGCGGTGATGAAGCGCCCTTCGAGGATGTTGTTCATCATCGCGGCGTGGACGAAGATGCCGGGAATGAATTCCTCAAGCGGCGTGACCCGCTGATCCCAAGTGCCGAGCGCCGTGTTGGCGACGAAGACCACCTTGTCCTTGACATCGGCGGAGGCCATGTCGGCGATGGAGAAGGTGTGGAACTTGTCGCTCTTCGCGTAGTAGTTGATGAGGGTGATGCCGTCGTAGTTCGTCGGGATGGTCAGATCGCCGACGCTCACCGCCTCGACGCCGTTGGTGGAATAAGTGACCTTCGCCACCTTGTCGAAGTAGATCTGCGTCGCGGCGAGCGCGAGCGACGGCAGGAGCACCCATTCCTCTGCGCCCTGCCGCACCGAGCCGATGAGCAGGTAGTTGCGGATGGGACCGTCGAGGTCGGGAACGGTGTTGAAGAAGGCGAGATCGGCGCCGGTCCCGACGAATTCGGTGAGCGGCAGGACCAGTCCCGCGTAGCTGTGGAGCACGGGCGGATTTCCCGCCGCCGCCGCCTCGGCGGGCTTGAGCATGAAGTTCGACTTGGTCTGCGCGATCTTGATGGCCGCCTCGGCCGATGCCGGATCGGTCACCTCGACGGGCGGTTGCAGGATGGAGCCGAGCACCACCTTACGGCCGTACTTGTCGAGCGTCGCCGTGAGTTTGTTGTCGCCCGATACCCACGCCGGGTCGAGCGTCGCTATCTTCGCCTCGAGGTCGCGGTTGACCCGTTCGGAGAAGGTCATATCGAAGATAACCCCCTTCGCGCCGCGCTGCATCATCGTTTCGATGAGATCGGCGATGACGCTACGGTCCCACGGCCAGCGGCCGTATTTCTCGAGCGCCTTGTTGTCGGCCGCCGCGATGGCGAACTTCGTCGACGCCTCCCCGTCCGGCAGCATCTTGACCTGCGCGTCGTAGAGAAGCATCTCGAGCATGTACATATTGCGGCTCCCCTCCGGCTTCGCGGCGAAGTGGAGGAAGAAGGCCGCGAAGATGACGAAGGCGCCCAGCGCGACGGCGCGGACGATGCCGAAACCCTTGTCGGCCGGTTTTTTGGCCGACGGTTTCCCCGTGTTCGGTGTTGATGGTTGACTCATATGGGGTTCCCCTCCCGGAGGATATTACCGGATGCTGTCGCCCGGATAGAAGGCCATGTCGCCGAGGAATTCCTCGATGCGCAGAAGCTGGTTGTACTTCGCGATCCGCTCACTGCGGCAGAGCGATCCGGTCTTTATCTGGCCGGCGTTCACCGCGACGGCGAGGTCGGCAATGAAGGTGTCCTCGGTCTCGCCCGAGCGGTGGGAGATGATGGTAGTGTAGCCGCTGCGGTGTGCGTGGGCGATGGTGTCGAGCGTCTCGGTGACCGTGCCGATCTGATTGAGCTTGATGAGGATGGAATTGGCGCTCCCTTCGGTGATGCCGCGCTGGAGCCGCTCGATGTTGGTCACGAACAGGTCGTCGCCGACGATCTGCGTCGTGCCGCCGAGGCGGTCGTTGAGCATCTTCCAGCCTTCCCAGTCGTCTTCGGCCATGCCGTCCTCGATGGAGAAGATGGGGAAGTTCTTGACCAGTTTCTCGTAGAAATCGACCATCTGGGCGCTCGTCTTCTTCTCGCCGCTCGATTTAAGGAAGGTGTAGACGCCGTTCTCGTACATGCCGCTGGCCGCCACATCGAGCGCGAGGACGATATCGGTCCCCGGCTTGAATCCCGCCTTCTCGATGGCCGTGACGATGACCGCGAGCGCCTCTTCGTCCGACTTGAGGTTCGGCGCGAAGCCCCCTTCGTCGCCGACATTGGTTGCGAGTCCTTTGTCTTTCAGTATCTTCTTGAGGGTATGGAACACCTCGGCGTTCCAGCGGATCGCTTCGCGGAAAGAGCTCGCGCCGATGGGGGCGACCATGAATTCCTGTATATCGACGGTGTTGTCGGCGTGGGCGCCGCCGTTGAGTATGTTCGACAGCGGGACCGGCAGGGTGTCGCTGATGACGCCGCCGAGATAGCGGAAGAGCGGCAGGCCCAGCGCGTGGGAGGCGGCGCGGGCGGAGGCCATCGAGATGCCGAGGATGGCGTTCGCGCCGAGGGTGGCCTTATTGTCGGTGCCGTCGAGTTCGATGAGGGTCATGTCGATGAGCCGCTGTTCGAGCGCCGATATGCCGATGACCTCGGGGGCCGCCTTCTGGACATTCTCGACCGCCGCGAGGACCCCTTTGCCGAGATAGCGTTTCTTGTCATTGTCGCGCAGTTCGAGCGCCTCGTGGACGCCGGTGCTGGCTCCCGACGGGACCATCGCTATGCCGATGTCGCCCGATTCGAGTTCGACCTCGACCTCGACGGTGGGGTTGCCGCGTGAATCAAGGATCTCGCGTGATCTTACTTCGATGATCTCGTACATGGGTGAGTACCTCCGGTATGGGTTATAGGTTTGGACTGTCGAAGGTGAACCGGTCGGGCAACAGCGCCGCGACGGTTGTTTCTTTTTCTATTTTTCCGCTCTCGGCGTTCACGAGGATGACCTTCATATCCGGGTTGAAGTCGGCGAGCGTCTGGCGGCAGATGCCGCAGGGGTTCACCGCATGGCCGTCAAGAGCCGCCGCGACGACGACCGCCGCAATGTCGCCCTGTCCCGCCGTGATCGCCGAGAACAGCGCGGTCCGCTCGGCGCAGACGGTGGCGCCGAAGGAGGAGTTCTCGACATTGACGCCGGGGAATATGCGCCCATTTTTGGTGATGACCGCCGCCCCGACCATGAAGCCGGAGTAGGGGGCATAGGCGTGCTTGCGCGCTTTTAAAGCAACGGCGACCGCCTTCTGTATCAGTTCTTTACGCATCGCCCTCCAGTATCGTATGAACGGCGCCGAGCATGAGGGCGGTGAAACGCCCCTCGGCCGCCAACGCGTTCTCGAAGACCTCTTCGTGCGAGAGTTTCCCTTCGCTGATGCCGGCCGCCTTGTTGGCGATGAACGATACCGCCGCGACCGTCATCCCGGCGTGCCGCGCCGCTATCGTTTCGGGGACGGTCGACATCCCGACCGCGTCGGCGCCGAGCCGCTCAAGCATCCGTATCTCGGCCGGCGTCTCGAAGGTGGGGCCCGAAAGGCCCGCGTAGATACCGTCGGCGAGGGGGATATCCTGCGCGGCGGCCGCGTCGTGTATCCGGCGGCGCAGTGAAGGATCGTACGCATCGGTCATGTCGGGGAAGCGGGTCCCCAGCTCTTCAAGGTTCGGCCCGATGAGCGGGTTCATTCCCATGAGGTTGATATGGTCGGTCAGCAGCATGAACGATCCGGCGGTGAGATCGCGCCGGATGCCGCCCGCCGCATTGGTGAGGAGCATCGTCTGAACGCCCAGCAGACGCAGGACGCGGAGCGGGAAGACCACCTGCGCCGGGGTGTAGCTCTCGTAGTAGTGGACGCGGCCCTGCATGACCCAGAAGGGTTCGCCGCTTTTCGGTTCAATGGCGAGGAGCAGGCGCCCCGAATGGCCCGCCACGGTCGATACGGGGAAGTTCGAGATCTCGCGGTAGGGGATGGCCATGCGGACCTCGACCGAGTCGGCGAATTTGCCGAGTCCCGATCCGAGCACTATCGCCAGCCGGCCGCTTTCGAGACCAACGGCGGCGAGTTTCTCGCCGATGAACTGAGCCGCCTCGCGGATGGGGTCCAACGCTGCGTGCGTCATCTTCAGCAGTACTTATAGAAGGCTTTGTAGGCCTTGTAGGTGTGGTAGAGGTCGGCTTTCGAGGCGACCTCGAACGGGGAGTGCATCGACAGGAGCGCGGTGCCGACATCGAGCACCTCCATCCCGTATTCGGCGATGTACATGGCGATGGTGCCGCCGCCGCCCTGATCGACCTTGCCCAGTTCGGCCGCCTGCCACAGCGCGCCGTCTTTGTTGAAGGCCTTGCGGACCTCAGCGACGAATTCGGCGTGCGCCTCGGAGGAGTTCGATTTGCCGCCCGAGCCGGTGAACTTGGTCAGACAGACGCCGAACCCGATCTTGGCCGAGTTCATCTTCTCGGTCACGCCGGTCCATTCGGGATCGATGCCGGCGTTGACATCGGCCGAAAGGAACTTCGAATTGCGCAGCGCCTTGAGGACCGTCGCGTAGTCGGTTACGCCGAAATGTTCGAGTATCTCGGCGACGGCGAGTTCGAGCAGATTGGAGTTGGCGCCGGCGTTGCCCTTCGAGCCGATCTCCTCTTTATCGAAAAAGACCATGACGATGTTCTTGTCGCTCTTGGGCAGATCGAGCATGGCCCGCATACCGGCGAAGGCGCAGATGCGGTCGTCCTGTCCGTGCGAGCCGATGAACGAGCGGTCGAGCCCGACATCGCGCGCGGCGCCCGCCGGGACGAGCTGGAGCTCGGCGCTCACGAAATCCTGTTCCGCGAAGCCGTACTTATCGTGGAGCATCTTGAGGATGTTGACCTTTATCGCGTTCGCTTCGGGTTTGAAGTTGTAGGGGATCGAGCCGACGAGGATATTGAGGTTTTCCCCCTCGATCACCTTGCGGGCGTTCTTTTCCATTTGATCCTGCGCGAGGTGCGGCAGGAGATCGTTGATCGTGAATACCGGTTCGTCGGTCTCTTCGCCGATCATCACCTCGACCTTCTTGCCGTTCTCCAGCACCACCACGCCGTGCATCGCCAGCGGCCGGGTGACCCACTGGTATTTCTTGATGCCGCCGTAGTAGTGGGTCTTCATATAGGCCATGTCCTCGGCCTCGTAGAGCGGGAAGCCCTTGAGATCGAGCCGCGGGGTGTCGATATGGGCGCCGACCATGAGGAAGCCCTGCGCGAACTTCTTCGGATCGGCGATGGAGGCGAGCACGCACGAGACGCCGTGGAAGTTGAGGAACAGCTTGGTATCCTTTTTCGTCGCTTCGCCGATGGGACGGTAGCCGCTCCGACGGGCGATACGGCCGATGGTGGCGACCGCTTCGCGTTCGGTCTTGCTGTCGTCGAGGAACCGTTTGTA